>JAAZKF010000407.1 GCA_012799975.1 Burkholderiales bacterium | reverse complement strand
CCAGGTCCAGGCTCTTGCCATCCAAGAGGACGGGAGTCATCAAAATTTTCAAGGTTCCTCCTCCGGAGCACGAGGCGAGAGGATCTTGACCATCTGCTTGCGCTCTTCCAGATAACCCAGGCGCTCGTAAAAGGCCAGAGCCCGCTTGTTGGTGCTGGTCACCCCGAGGCCCAAAAAACGCAGTCCCTGTGCCATGACGAAATCTTCAGCCCGTTCCATGAGTCGCCGGGCCACGCCCGTCCCCCAGAACTCCGGGGTCACCGAAAGATCGAAAATCCAGCCCTGCGGCTCACCCGTCAAGGACTCGCTGCGTCCGGTCATGGCGATCACGTGCCCGACCAGTCTGCCCTGGCGGTCCTCTGCTACGAAGATGCCGGACTCGGGAAGGGTCAGGACCTCGGGAAGGGCCTGCAGGTCCGCCCGACGATATTCCTGGACGGCTTCCTGCCGGGACCCGCGCAGCGGGGAAACCGAGTGCCTCACGGCTTCAACCGCCAGGTCGATGATGGCCGGGATATCGGAAGAGGAAGCCGGACGGACCACAACTCCATCGGCGAGGGGCAAGAAGACCTCCAGATGATCACGACCAGGTCAGTGTCTCGGGTCACCGCCCGGGAGGGCTGTGCCTGCCCGTGTTCTGGCCATATGCTGGCAGGAGTGGATATTTTCCGGGCGGCGGACCAGGGTCCTGCCGAAAGCGACCGACCAGGCGACTCATCGGGACGCCGGGGGACGCGAGGTGCGAGTCCCGGAAATGGCCGCCTCGATGCTGGAGTCGAGGGAGGGGGGCTGCAGATCCCGGGCTTCCTGCAGGGCGGCCAGGGCCTCGGCCTTGCGACGAGCCTCTTGCTCTTCACACTGCCGGTGATACTCCCGCAACTCACGCAGAGACTGGAAGAATCCCTTGGTCTTGGGCTTGTCGAGCTTCCGACTCTGGAGGACCAGCAGGACGTCGCGGAAGAACTCGCGGATCTCTTTGACGGGCCCGGAGGTCCCGCCGCCGGTCAGGAAGGCCCGGATACGCTCCAGGCGGCTGCGTTTATTGGGTTCGATAATCTTCTTGTCGCGGATGACGAAGGCGACGATCCCCAGGTAGGCATTCCCTGGCAAGGTCTCGACATCCTTCGAACGGGGACGCGTCAAGGTCACCATGCTGACCCGGTCCCCGTCATACGCCCAGCGCACGAAACGCCGAATCGCCGGGCCGCGGCTGGTCAGGATCACCACGAAGTCGGCCAGGCGCACGGATTCCAAGGGGAGCGGGTCGAACTCGACCCGGCTGCCGGCGCGGAAATGCGGAGGCCAGACATCCCAGCTAAGGCTGAAGGACGGCAGCTTGATATCGGCGCCATCCGGGGTGATGTGCCGCGCCTGGGCCATGGCCCCTCGATCCGCCGCCAAAATAGTCTGAGGCGAGCTCGAATCCTCTGCGCACTGGGTTCTGGCCTTTGGACTGTGGCCTCGATTCGTTCACCCAACGGGTGAAACGAAGCCGGTGAGGCGTGGGTGG
>JAAZKF010000406.1 GCA_012799975.1 Burkholderiales bacterium | reverse complement strand
TCCGTTGAGACCCCACCCACACCAGGGTGTGGGTGGGAGGGGCCCGTCTGCGTCGTCAGGCGCACCTCTGCGGTGCTCACGTAGTTTCCAACTACGCTCCGCTCCTCGATGCACGCCTTCCTGGCAATCCAGACCCGCCTCGATGGCCTCGGTGCTCACGCCAGGCGGCGGATTCAGGATGGCGTAGGAACGGGCAGTGTTTTCGGCACAGGCCCGTAGGGCGTCCACTCCCGGCGCCAGCCGGGGGTCGGGTGGGAAATAACAGGTCAGGAATCTCAACCAGTCATCAGGCTGAGCAGGTAGTAGAAGGCGGCCCCCGCGACCCCCGCCAGGGTCACTGCCCGCGCGTACCTCAAGAGGGCCTGGGCGGTGGGTTCCAGGCCATCCACCGGGCCGGAATCTGCGGACGAGCGCATATGTTGCTGGCTGATGGTCAGGCTGGCTCCCAGGGCCAGGGCGACGGCCCCCAGGGCCAGCAGGCGTTGGGGGCCTCCGTCGGGATGGCTGAACAGGGCCACCAGGGCAAAACAGAGCAGCCCCGCGGCCAGGCCGGCCAGACCCTCGGCGCGGCGGCGCCGCCTCCGCAGGTCCTGGACGTGTCGTGGGGGGACCCAGTTTTCGGAAGCCCGGGTCATGAGGCTGCGGGTCGCTCGACTCCGGAGGGCGGAGGAGCCTGGAATGGAATCCGGAGTCGGAAGGTGGTCCCCTCCTCGGGTGTGCTCTCGAAGGCCACCCGTCCGGACAGGTAGTTCTCGGCCAGTAACTTCATGCTGTAGGTTCCCAATCCGCGGTTCCGGTCTTTGGTCGAAAAAGAGCGTTGGAAGACCTGCAGTTGTTGGTTCCGGGGGATGGACCCGGAGTTGTGGACCCAGAATTCGACTTCTGAGTCGATCGGGCGCACGCCCATCGCGACGGTCTCCCCTTCCGCGCTGGCCTCCAAGGCGTTCTTGACCATGTTGGACAGGACCCTCCTCAGCAGCAGACGATCGGTGGTCAGCGCGGGCAACTCCGCAACGGGCTGGACGTCCAGGGTGAGCCCCTGGGCCAGGGGGGAGGAAAGGTAGTCGGCTGCCACCTGCCGCAAAGCCTCCTCGGGATGCACCGGCTCGGTCACGGGTTGAAGGTCTCCCTGCTCGGCCGAGAGTAGGTCCCGCTGGATCTGGATCTCTTCGATCAGGCGTTGGGCTGCCTGCAGGATCCGCTGGATGCCCAGCCTGGCGTGCTCCTTGTCCAACGAGCCCAGCAGGCTGGCGTAGCCGCTGACTATAAAGGCCGAGTTCATCAGGTCGTGAAAGAAGATGCGCTCCAAGGCCTGGCGCCGTTTCTGGTGGCTGACGTCCAGAAGCGAGAGGATGGTGTAGCGTTTCCCTTGCACGTCCAGGGGGGAGGCCGTCACCTCCAGCTCGGCCGCCCGCAGCACCTCACCGACCCGGAAGGTGAGCCGGCATTCGCGCCGGCAGGTCTGGCCCTTCTCGGCCTCGAGGATGGCCTGGCAGGCTCCGCATTCCTGGCAGTACTCGCTGGTTCCGCAGCCGGCCGGCATGGTGGCGGAGTACACGCAGCCCAGGGCTTCGCCGGGCCGCATGCCGGGGACCGGAGCCAGACCCAGTTCTTCGAACATCGTTAGCAGGGCCTGGTTGGCTGCCAGCATCTGCCGATTCTCGTTCAGGACCATCATCGGGGTGGGCACGAAGTTCAGGATGTCCAGGCAGAAGCGGGCTTCCCCCAGGGCTTGGGCCTGGGGGGCGATTCCCTCGGTCGGGGTGCGTTCGGGGCTGGCGAAAAAGCTGTCTGGCTCCGTCATCGGTCTTCCTTGCCGGGCCTGCCGGGTGGTCCCCTGAAGCCCGAGGACCCACCGGGGCCAGGGCCAGCGGGAGAAGGGGGGGCGACCGTCGGCCTTTCGGGAGGTACCCACAGAAGGCCCGGGAATTCCCATCCAGCAGCCAGGCTGCCAGGTCAGGTTCTCGATGTCCCCTG
>JAAZKF010000405.1 GCA_012799975.1 Burkholderiales bacterium | reverse complement strand
GTTGACACCCGACCGGCCTGTGCTATAATTCCTCACGTTATCCAACGTCGGGGCGTAGCGCAGCCTGGCAGCGCGCATCGTTCGGGACGATGAGGTCGGAGGTTCAAATCCTCTCGCCCCGACCATCTCGGGCTGCGGTGTCACACCGCGGCTCTTTTGTTATTCCCGGGAACTCTCCGGGCCGAGGCGACCGGGCATCGGCAATAGGCCATCCGGGCCGCATTGCACAGCGATCTGGTGGCGTTCGATCACGAAACCCAGTCGTTGCGCCACGACCAGCGGGCGCCGGTTGGCTGCCGTCACTTCGCCGACCAGATAGCGGAGACCGTGCTGGTAGGTCAGGCGGGCCGCCTGCCGGACCAGGACGTAGACCGCCCGGCTTCCCCTGGCTGCCGGTTCAATGGCCAGGTCCCGGATCAGGGCCTGGGTTTCACCCGTCGAGGCTTCGCGGTGGTCCAGGTCCAGCATCAGGTAGCCCAGGAGGCGGTTGGCTTCGGTCGCCACCAGGATGCGAAACCCGGGATCCGTCCGGAAGGCGAACTCCAGATCACCGAAGGCCTGGTCGGCGCGTCTCTGGACCTCGGTGGTGGGGATGTCCCGAGAACCCGGGATGCCATGGATCACCGCGCGGACCGCCAGTTCGCGTACCCAGGGGAGTTCTTCAGGACGAAGCTCGCGGACCTCGATTTGACGCGAGGAAACTTCTGGGGGGGACACGCCCCGAAACTTCGCGATCAGAAGCAACGCCCCTCCAGGTCTGTATTCCGGCCAGCTCGGAGTTCTCCCCGAAAGACATCGCCAGACCCGGATTTTCAGACCTGGAACCTGTCAGGCTCCAGCCTCCTGGGCGGGACGCGGTGCGACCAGGCCCGGGCCATCCTTACGCCGGAAATCCACGCCCGTGCGTTTCTCGGCCCGCTCCAGCATCAGGCGGGACCAGTGGTTGGCCTCCTGCCAAAGTTCGTCCTCGTCGACCCGCGCCAGGCGCCCACCCTCGACGACCACCTCACCGTTGACCACCGAGAAGTCCACGATGTGGGAGTCCCCACAGAAGACCACGGCGGCGACCGGATCGTGCAGGGCCCCAGCGTAGCCCAACCGCTTCAGGGAGATTCCGATCAGGTCCGCTCCGCTGCCGGCCTCCAGGCGTCCCAAATCAGGATAGCCCAGAACCCGGGCTCCACCTCTGGTGGCCATGGTCAAGGCCCTTTCGGCGGACATCGAGGCCACCCCCGTGCGGTGACGGTGGATCAGCATGCAGGTGCGGACCTCGCCCAACATGTCCGAAGAGTCGTTGCTGGCGCTTCCGTCCACGCCCAGTCCTACCGGGACATCGGCTTCGAACATCTCGGGGATTGGGGCGATCCCCGAGCCCAGGCGCAGATTGGAGACCGGGCAGTGGGCCACTCCGGTTCCGGTCTCAGCGGCCCGGCGGATCTCCTCTGAGTTGAGGAAGACGGCGTGGGCAAACCAGATATCGGAGCCCACCCACCCGTATTCCTCCATCACCTCGTAGGGCCTCTTGCCGTAGACTTGCTCGCAATAGGCGTCCTCGTCCCGGGTCTCAGCCAGGTGGGTGTGGCAGCGGACGCCGTAGCGGCGGGCCAGGGCCACCGTCTCGCGCATCAGGCCTGGGGTGACCGAGAAGGGAGAGCAGGGAGCCAGGGCGATCTTGACCATGGCCAGTGGGTCTGGATCGTGGAAGGTCTGGATCACCCTCTCGGAATCGCGCAGGATCGCCTCCTCGCTCTGCACCACGTCGTCAGGCGGCAGGCCTCCCTGGGCCTTCCCGCGGGACATCGAACCCCGGGTGGGATGGAAGCGGATTCCCAACTTACGGGCCGCTTGGATCTGCTGATCGAAAAGGTCATCGGGGCAGTGCTCGGGGAAAAGATAGAAGTGGTCGGAGGTGGTCGTGCAGCCGGTCAGGAGCAACTCTCCCATCCCCACCATCGTGCTCCAGTAGAGCGCCTCCGGGGTCAGTTCGCGCCAGACCTCATACAGGTGCACCAACCAGGGGAAGAGTTCCGCCTCCTGGACGATGGGAATGTTGCGGGTCAGGGTCTGGTACATGTGATGGTGGCAGTTCACCATACCTGGAAGCACCAGCATCCCCGAGGCGTCGATCACCCGGTCGACCGAGCCCGGTTTCAGGTCCTGCCCGATCTCCTCGATCCGGTTCCCCCGGACCATGATGTCACAATTCTCGATGCGGCGTCCGGCGACATCGAATGTCGCCACCAGCGAAGCGTTGCGGATCAGAAGCGTGTTCATATGACGGGACTTCTGGAAACTCGGGTCAGACCCTCCAGATTCAGTCCACCCCATCAGACCCTGAGCCGCCCTCTGCGTTACAGGCCCCCAGCGGCGGGTTTCCGGGAATACCACGTCGAATAAATCGCGATGCGACGGAGGTTGATAGAACTCTTCGTGGTGGTGATGGCAGTAGCCCTCCTGGGCGCTTTCCTGGCGGACCTAGAACGCCGAGAGCATCCGCCCGAGCCCTTTTTCCCTCCCCCACCCATGCCGGTGGGTCCAGCCCCCAAGGCTCCTCCGCCCAAGCCTCCTGTCCTCCCCCACTACCGCCCCGACAGCCCGCATCGCACCGAGATTCACACCGGGTTGAAGGGCCTGCCGTTGGTACTGCGCTTCGTCGTCCTCGACCGGTGGGGCAACCCCCTTCCTGACTCCCGGGTCGAGGTCTGGCACGCGGGTCCGGGGGGGCGGTATAGCGAGCCTCCAGAGGACTTCGGCCGAGGCTGGGAAGAGACGGATTCGCGAGGACAGGTCGAGTTTCGAACCATCCAGACCGACGCGGCCCCCCGGCATCTGTATTTCCGGATCAGCAGCCCTGGGATCGGCGAGCGCTCGGCCCGGCTGGAGCTGCCAGGTCCGGGTCGCGTCCGGTCTGCGCCAGGGGATGGCGTCCTGGTTGCGATGCTTGAAGGGACCAGGGTTCCCACCCTGCGCATCCTGACGACCCTGCCCGGCCCCAGACCGCCCGCCGCCACTCCTCCTGCGCCGACTCCGCCTCCTCCTCCGGCGGATTCAGGGGGCGCCCATTTCGTTGACTGAAGATTGGACCTCGTGATACCATGCATCCAACAATTACCCGGAGGCCGGGACCTCTACCCCACCTGACTCCGCCCCGCGGAGGAAATCTGTGCTAGCGGCGGGCCTGCCCCGGGCCAGACCGTCCGGAACAGGTTGGAGTGGGCTGTGCCGGTCTTACGAAGAGGGCGGCCATATTGAACCCCAAAGCCTTGGACGGCTATGAAATTCTCGAAGAAATCGGGCAGGGGCCCTCTGCGACTGTGTACCTGGCGCGTCACCAGGCCACCAGGAAACAAGTTGCCCTGAAACTCTTCAACGAGAGTGCCGTCGCGAATCGCGATACCATCCGGTCCCTGCACCGCGAAGTGGTGATCTCCTCGGGCCTGGATCACCCCAACATTGTTCGGGTCTTTGACATCAACGAGACGGGCGGTCGACACTACATCGCGATGGACCACGTCGATGGTGTGCCGCTGAACCGCCTGCTCGAGCACTACAAGCGCTTCGAGACGCTCCAGGCCTGCCGAATCGTCCAAGGCATGGCTGCTGGACTGTCCTATGCCCACCGCAGCGGTATCAGCCACGGCAACCTTGTTCCCGAGAACGTCCTGATCGAGAGCCAGAGCGGGCGCGTCGTCATGACGGACTTCGGAATCTCCCGGACGATGGCTCGAATCCTGGGACAGGGTGCGTCAAACCCCGACCGGGCCGGATTCCTGGCACCCGAACAGCTTGCTGGTGCTAATCCGGACGACCGCTCGGACCTCTTCGCCCTGGGCGGCATGCTGTATTACCTGTTGACGGGAAAGCGGCCCGCTCCTGGAACCGTGTCCAAGCCCGGAGCAGCCCTGCCACAGATGCCGGGACTCCGCTCGCTACTTCCCAACCTGCCGATCTGGTTGGAAACCGCCGTGGCCCGATGCATGTCGGCCGAACCCCATGAGCGCTTCGAATCGACCACCGACCTGATCGACGAACTTGAAGCGGGATTGGGAATCCCTGAAGAGGCCGAGGGGGAAGACCCCCTCCCTACGACCCCACCCCCCCCGACCGAAGAGCCTGCCCCGCGCATCCAATCCCGCACCGGGGACATGAAACTGCTTCGAGCCAAGACGGCAGGCGGGACCCTGGGCATGCTCATGCGGGGGAAGAATGCCCCGATCGAGCCGGAGTCTTCCGTCAAGAATGCCGAAAGAAGACTGCTGGAGCTGAGCTTTGAAACCCGCAGCCGTCGACCTTCGCGCCGAACTTCCGCCTCCCGGCCAAGCCTGTCGGGAGACCGTTCTGCCTCCCCCTCCCCGCCTCCTCCGCCAGCAAAGCCCGAGGCCCGCGCGGAAGAACCGGCCCTGACGGACTGGTTCAAGAGTCCTTCCAAAACCGGGCAGGCTCCTCCCCCGCCCAGGCCGGACCTTGCCGCGCCTCCACGGACCGAGGTGCCACCCCCGACTCCGCCTCCGCCCACGCCGGTCCCCGCCGCGCCGAAACGGGCCGATATGCCACCCCCGCCTCCGCCTCCACCAAGGCCGGTCCCCTCCGCGGCGCCACGGACCGAAGTCCCATCCCCGACTCCGCCTCCACCAAGGCCGGTCCCCTCCGCGGCGCCACGGACCGAAGTCCCATCCCCGCCTCCGGCTCCACCAACGCCGCCCGCCGCCGCGCCGCCACGGACCGAGGGCCCGACTCCGCCTCCACCAAGGTCGGTACCTGCCGCGCCGCCACGGACCGAGGGCCCGCCTCCGCCTCCACCAACGCCGCCTGCCGCCACGCCGACCCGGTCCGAAGCCCCGGGCCCGCCGGGAAGAGCCTCATGGCAGGGTGCCCGCCCGGGAGAACCCCCTCGTCCCGCGGTCAGTCCGGCCTCTCCCCGGGTTTCATCGGCCCTGGGGGGCGCCGGAACCACCGCTGATACTCCTACGCCTCCCTCCCGCGAGGTTCCACGCCCGGCCACCCGCCCCAAGGACAAGGCACCGGGCCAACCGCCTTCGCGCTCTTCCGGCCGTATCTCACCCATCCCGCCCTCCGGCCGTGACACCGAGCGAGCGGAGCGTCGAGCCCGTTCTCCTCTCAGGACTCCAAGACCGGCGGATGGAGGCACCATCCGTGTGTCGGCCCGGGACATGGATGCTCAAAGCACCCAAACCAAGCGTCGGATGCTGGTGGGCCTCCTGTTGGTCCTGCTGCTGGCGGGCGGTGGTGGTCTGCTCTGGCATTTCGTCCTGGGCGTTCCTCGTGGCACGGTCATCCTGGAACTCCCCGGCGTGGCCGAAGCCTCGGTGGTCGTCGTCCAGAACGAGCGCGAAGGGCGCAAGGTGGAATTCGAGGATGGCCATGCTCGAGTCCGGGTACCCAAGGACCAGGAGCTGGAACTGGTCGTCTCTGCGGTAGGCTACCTCCCCAAGACCATTCCCGTCCGAGTCTCTCTGGAAGAGGACGAGAAGACCATTCCGGTCGAGATGACCGGAGCCCCCGGCAAACTGGCCATCACCGTCCAGGCCCCGGGGTTGCAGGGAGAAATCTCACTGGTGGTCCAGGACGGCTCCAAGAAGATACCCGGCAAGACCAAAACCGGAGCCTTGGAACTAGAGGTCCCGACCGGCCGCAGCCTGACGGTCCAGGCCACGGCCCCGGGTTACATTTCCAAACCCTCCAGTTTAACCATCGACCCGGCCGCCGGATCGGCCTCGCTACAACTGAAGATGATCCCCGATCACGGCTTCCTCCAAGTGGACCTGCAAGGCCAGAACCTGGCCAACGCCAAGGGAAGCATACGGGTCCTGGATGGGACCAAGGAACTGGCCAAAGCGCCCCTTTCGGACGCAGGCAAGGCCTTGGAAAAGTTGCCCCTAGACCGAAACCTGACGGTGAAGGTCTCGACCAACCTGCACCTGCCGGGGCAGGCCTCTGCCCGACTGACTCCTGATAACCCCCGTTCGAAAGTCACCCTATCCCTTCAACTGGCCCCTCGGCTTAAGATCGACACCGCCCCTTGGGCCACGGTGTTGGTCGGTGGTTCACAGGCCGGTCAGGCCGACGCCGATGGAGTCTTGACCCTGACCGAAAAGCACCTCAAAGAACTGGGGCGCCAATACGAAGTCAAGGCTTCCCGCGAGGGATTCAAGACCGCGACCCGTACCGTCCGGGCCACCCCTGGCCAGAGCACCCTCTCACTGGCGTTAACCCCCCTGCCCCAACCGGCCTATTCCGGTGGCGGAGGATACTCTGGTGGTGGCGGGTATTCCGGCGGTGGCGGAGGCGGGTATTCCGGCGGTGGCGGAGGCGGGTATTCCGGCGGTGGCTCGTCCTCTGGCTCGGGGGGTTCCAGCGCCAGCGTTCCCTCCGCGCCACCAGCAAGCTCTGGAGGCGGGGGTTGGGGCAGCGTCCAGGTTCCGGGCGAACACTGACCCTCTGTGGGGGTAGTCAAGCGCCTCCGCCCTGCCTCCCCTTCAGGAGTCCCCTACCCGAGAGGTCTATCGGCATTCGGAACCCTGGTGGCTCAGGACGCCGGACCGGGTGCTGGCTCGGGCTTCAGCGGTCGAACGACGGGTGAAGAATAGCGCAGGTCGATGAGCACCACGGGTCGGCCCTCGGATTTGATCCGGTCGATCAGTGCTCTCAGGACATGCATCTTGTACTCCATTCCCTGCAGCGGCCCGACATGGATCAAGACCGGCGTTCCCAGCAGACGACTCTCGACGGAGAGAGAACGGATCTCGTCCAACATGTAGGCCGTCGGTG
>JAAZKF010000404.1 GCA_012799975.1 Burkholderiales bacterium | reverse complement strand
CGGTCGGCCACGGGGACCTCGGAGTCGTAGCCTCCGCGGGTGCAGTATTCCTCCAGGATCCCCTGCAGGGCTTCGGAGCTCAACTGCTCGGACGGGATCTCGATCAGGCGGGCGTCGATCTCGGACAAGATGGGAATCCTCGGGGAAGGTTGAGGGTTTGTCAAGACGTCCGGCGCAGGAACGCGGTCAGAAGCTCCAGGGCCTGGGACAGCGAAGCCTCGCCGCGAAGGCTGAGCCCCTCGCGCAGGCTGAAGTCCTCGCCCGGCATGGCCAGAAGCCAGGCCTCCGGAACCTGGCCGTGCAGGTGGCGCCCCAGCTCCAGAAGGCCGCCCGGCGAGGCGTGGTGGGCGTCCGGCCGAAAGGCCCGGGGGCTGAGAGGCTCCAGGGTGGCCTTCTGGCCGGAGGCCGAGGCGTCGGCGAAGACCACGTGAGAGCAGTCCTGAAGCTCCATGGCCAGCTCGGGGGTCAACTGGTGCACCGACATGGCGCGCACTCCCGGCCAGCCAGCGACGGCCTGGGCCAGAAGCCGACCCAGCGCGTCATCCCCGCGCAGGTCGCTGCCATAGCCAAGGAGCAGAACTCGTCCCTGGGGAGGGGACTCCCCAGGAGCCCGGTCGGAGACCTCGACCGAGCATCGTCGAGGGATTTTTTGTCCTCGCCAGGAGCAAGAAGTTGCGGTTTGCTTGAGGCAAATGAGACTTCTTGCGACGCAGCGGGGGCGGAAAAGACCCGACGAGGCGACCGAGGGGTTTCCGGCCGGGTTCCTAGGAGCGAGCGGTGAGGAAGGGTGGCTCAAGCGTCGCGGCGCAGGTGGTCCAGCACCCGACCATCGGGGGCCAGCAGCGTGATGTCCAGAGGCATGTGGCCGATGGCGTGGGTCGAGCAGGACAGGCACGGGTCATAGCAGCGGATCACCGCCTCGACCCGGTTCAGCATCCCCTCCTGCAGGCGATCCGCCTTGACGTATTCCCGGGCCACCTGGGTCACGCTGCGGTTCATGGCCAGGGAGTTGTTCCCCGTGGCGATGACCATGTTGACCCACTGGATGATCCCGTTCTCGTCGATCTTGTAGTGGTGGAAGAGGGTCCCCCGGGGAGCCTCCGAGACGCCCACCCCTTCCAGCTCGTTGGGTTCGGCCACGGCCCGGCAGTGCTTGTCCATGATGTGCTTGGAGTTCAGCAGGTGCTGGATCTTCTCGAGGCAGAAGAGCATCTCGACCAGGCGGGCGTGGTGGTTGTGGAAGGAGCTGTTCAGCGAGTCGCGATACATCTCGCGATACTCCATGAACTCGGCGTTGGAGAGGGGTTCTCCGGTGCCGATGATGTTGTTCAGGCGGGCCTGGGGCCCCACGCGGTACATCCCGTCGGGGTAGCCCATGGGCTTGTAGTAGGGGCTCTTGAGGTAGCTGGAGTCCTCGACGGCCTCGCCCAGCACCTCGTCGTAGCGTCGGGGATCCACGTCGTCGCGGATGATCTCGCCGCTCTCGTTGGTGAAGCGCAACCAGCCCTCATACAGGGCCAGCTCGCCCTTGCGGGCCTCCAGGCGCCCCGAGGCCACCAGGCTCATGAAGAGGCTGGGGAAGTTGCCGAAGGTGCGGATCTGCTCCTGGAAGGAGGACACGGCTCCCTTGAACCAGCTCAAGGTGCGCTTCATGATCTCG
>JAAZKF010000403.1 GCA_012799975.1 Burkholderiales bacterium | reverse complement strand
TGCGCAACGGCGACGGAGAGCGCGCCGGGTGGAAAGAGCTGATCGCCTTCGACGGGCCGGCAGCGAAACGCGCCTGGAGCGCCGCCGCCGCCGAGGCCGTGGCGCGTTACCGGGCCGAGCACCCCGAGGCCGAGGCCGGGCCGGAAACGGGGTGGGAATGGTGAGCACCGCCGACTGGACGCACGTTTCCGCAAAAAACCGCTGCCCTGCCTGTGGCCGGGCCGACTGGTGCAAGCTGGCTGAGGCCGCCATCTATCTCTCGGTCCATCCGGTCGAGCTTCGAGGCATGGCCCGGCGCCGGGAGATCGCCGTGATACGCCGCGGGGCCAGAGGTCACATGCGGTTCCGGCTGAGTGAGTTGAACCGCTACCTGGAGCGCCTGACCACCCCCGCCCGGCGCCAGGCCGCAGGCGAGTAGCCCACCACGAAAAGCAGGAGGCGCCGCGGCTGAACACCCCGCGACGCCTCTGGAAGGACCTGTCATGCACATGATACCACAGGGCAGAAGGCTGAGTCACAATGAGATCGCGGCTGAGATCGTGCGCGACCTGCGTCCCCTGGTCGAGCCTGGTCAGGTCCTGGAGTTGCGGGCCCTCAACGTCTCGCAAAAGAGCTATCGAGCCCCGCACACTGTCGCCGGCTGGTTCACTGACCTGGAGGCCATGGCCAAGGCCGCCGCGACCCTGGAGCAGGACTGCTCAGGGGTCTACGTGACGATGAACCCGGTTGACCCCGACCTGCTGGCCCGGGCTTGCAACCGAACAAGGATCGTCGGCAAGGGGGACGGCAGCACGGCCGACCACAACATCACCCGCAGGACGCTCTTGCTGGTCGACCTGGACCCCCGCAGGCTGTCCGGCATCTCCTCCACCGAGGAGGAGCATGCCGCTGCCCTGGCCCGGGCCCGCGAAGTCCGCGACGGCCTGCATGCCCGGGGCTGGCCCACCCCGATCCTGGCGTCCTCCGGCAACGGCGCCCACCTGGTCTATCGTGTCGACCTCCCGAACGATCCTGAGTCGCTGGCCCTGGTCCAGGGGGCCCTGAGAGGTCTCCATCTTCTCTACTCTGACCAGGCCGTCGACGTGGATACCTCGGTCTGCAACGCCGCTCGGATCCGCAGGCTCTACGGCACCATGGCCCGGAAGGGCGACGACGTGCCGGACCGCCCGCATCGCCGGAGTCGCATCCTGGATCGCCCCGAGGAGTTCAAGCCGGTCCATCGTGCCCTGCTGGAGGCCATCGCCGCCCAGGTCCCGGAGGACCCCGGCCCCGCGTCGACCACCACCCGGACCAGGGGAGAGGCGGTCGATCTGCAGGCGTGGCTGAGCCGGCATGGCATCCTCCTGGCCGGGCCCACGAGCATGCAGGCCCGCGACGGCTCCCCCGCCGATAAATACGCCATCCGCTGCCTGAACGGCCACGAGGACGGAGCATGGGCTGCGCAGTTCCGGTCTGGAGCCGTCGCCGCGAGATGCCACCACAGTTCTTGTGCGGGCTTTGATTGGCGGGCCCTGCGCGACCACCACGAGCCGCGCCAACATAGCCCCCAGCAAGCCCGCCCCAGCGCCGGGAAGAGCAAGTCGAAGGGGCAGTCACAGTTGGGCCGAGAGAGGTCGCAGGCACCCGCACAGGCCCAGAGGAGCCTGCCCGAGATCGAGATCGGGGGCGACATGCCCAGGATGACCGAGGAGGCCATCGAGGCCCTGGTCGAGGCGAACCGCCCGCCCCGCATCTTCAGCCAGGGGACCTCGGTGATCCGGACGGACCGCATCATCCACCCGACGACGGGGGAGGCGGGTCTGGCTCCTGTGGCCCTGGACCTCGACGCCTGTCGAGGCGAGCTTGCTCGTTGCGCGAGATGGATCGAGGTCCGGCGAACCGCAGACGGTCAGGAGACTCGCATCCCCAAGCATCCCCCCATGGCCGTCGTCCGAGACCTGCTGAGCCGCCCCGCAGAGGAGCGACGACTCCCCCACCTGGCCAGAATCGTCCGAGTCCCGGTCTACGCCCCACAGGGGGACCTGGTCGCAGGCCCGGGATACCATGAGCCATCCGGGATCC
>JAAZKF010000402.1 GCA_012799975.1 Burkholderiales bacterium | reverse complement strand
CCCATTTCATGGAGGAAGCCGAAGAACTTTGCCATCAGGTCGGCATCCTGGATCAGGGGCGTCTGGTCGCCCTGGGTAATCCTCAGGACCTGTGCCGGGAATCCCTCCCGGAACAAATCGAGACGATTCGGGGCGGAAGAAGGGTCCTGCGCCCTCCCGGATTGGAGGAACTCTTCATCCATCTGACGGGAAGGAGCCTGGATTGAACCGTCGAACGGTTTTTCAGATGGGCCCGGCAATCGGGCTTCCGTTGGCCGGGGCCGGCAGGGAAGAATTCTGGATCCCATCGGCGAAGCCCCGCTGTCAGGTCTTGCCCTCGGGTTGACAGCCCCTGCGGCCCTGACTAGAATCAGTGCATCCGAGGAGAGTCTGTTTCCTTGGCTCTTTCCAAGATCCGCCGCTACCTCATTGCAGCCGTGGGAATCCTTCTTCTCGTCGATCTGGCCCTATTGGGTCTGGCCTGGTCGGGCGTCGGGACTCCCCGGGAACCGGAAACCTTCACCACCCTCATCGTCTGGCTGGAGGACCCGGAACTGGCCGAAGAGATGGCTGCGGCCCAGAAGGCTGCTGGTCGGAAGGTCTCGCTCTCGGAGGGGGAACGCACGATTCAGCTGCCGGACGGGTATCGTCTGCTCCTGAAGAGTACTCCGACCTCCGCCCAGTCAATCTTTGAGACATTGAAGTTCAAGAAGCGCCCCGTAACACTTTCGGAAGACAAGAAGGAAGTCCATTACGGCGAGGTCTTCTCCGAGCGTTCCAAGGCCGAGTCCGAGGTCCAGAGGGTGCTCAAGGCCGATGGGATCAAGTTCACGGTGGCTGAAAACCATAAGGAAAAGATGGTCAAGGCCCATCGACTGGTCCTTTCGGATCTGGACTCCGGGTCTGCCAAGGAAGTGACCGATTTTTTTGAGGGCAAGGGGCTCGAGGTCGAGGTCCAATCCCCCACTTCAGACCAACCTGAAGAATCGGAGTGACCGGGATCCACCCCGTCGGCACGGGGTAGGGCTCTCATCGGTTCCCACACTTTACTCCAACATGGAGGTCCTCAGGTGTGCCGCCTAAGGACTATGGCCGCTATACTCTGCAAGGATCTCGAGGATGCGGTCCGCAGTCATTCTCTGGTCCTGGTCCTGGTGGGGCCGGTTCTGCTCTCGGTCTTCTTCGCCCGTTCCTTCACGGGGGAGGATATTCGCCGGCCCACCATGGTGGTCTGCGACGCGGGGCGCAGCGGTCTGGTCCAGGCCCTGCGCTCATCGGGATTGTTCCGACTGCAGGAATCCGGAGACTGGGAAGATTGTATCGAGAGGGTCCGCCGGGGGCAGGTGACAGCGGCACTTCAGATTCCTGCCGGGTTCGATCTGCTGCTTCGCCAGGATCGATTCCCGCGAGTGGAACTGGTCCTGGACGAGAACGCTCGGACCCAGGTGGCCATCGTCCGGGAGGGGTTGCGCGGGGCCCTCAGGCAGCAGGCCGGCCAGGAGATGCCGGCCGACGTCCGGGTCACCGGTCTGAATCGCTTCCAAGGGGAGGTCCGCCAGGTCCTCTTGCCGATCTGGGTGGTCTTCACCTGTCTGGGGGGATTGATGGTCACCTCGTCGACCCTGGTGGAAGAGATGGAGAAGAAGACGCTGGCCGCCGTGCTTCTGGCACCGGTCTCCCTTTCAACCGTGTTGCTCGGCAAGCTGGGAGCGGGGTTCCTGTTGGCCCTGGCCTCCTCGGCCCTGGTCCTGGTGCTGAACGCCTGGGGGCAAGGCAACCTGGTCGCTCTGGGAGTCCTGCTGGCCTTGGGCTCGCTGGTTTTTTCCGCCGCCGGACTGGTGCTCGGGCTTTTCGCCCGAGGGCAGGCGGCAGCCAACGCCATGGCTTCGGTCCTCTACATGGTGCTTTTCGTGCCGGTAGCCCTGGCCGATCTCAGCGCTACCATGCGGGCGGTCTCGGGGTGGCTCCCCACCTGGTACCTATATGACGGGATCAATCGCGCCCTGCTTTCCGCGGCTTCCCTGGAAAGCCTGCGCTTGGATCTGGTGGGATTGATGGCCTCCTTGTTGATGCTGTTTCCCCTGGGTTTGTGGGGTTTGCGCCGTCAACAGATTGGGGTTTGAAGAGTTCTTGAGAGGCCGGGGCCTCCGTGGATATACAAGTCTGATGAATCGGCCGCGCGGTGCGGCAAAGGCCTAAGGAGAAAATCGAATGGACACAAAGACCAAGGGAGACCTCATCTCGCTCACCCGGGTCCAGCTTCTGGAACTGGCCCGGCAGAACGGGTTGGAAGGGTTCCAGAGGCTGCGCAAGGACCAGATCGTCGCCCTTCTGGAAGCCAAGGCTGCTCCCGCCGCTCTGGTTGCGCAGGATCCCGCCCCTGTTGCGGAGGCTCCCGAGGCTTCGCCGCCCGCTGAACCTCGCGCGCGCACCCGCGGGCGCCGCAAAGCCGCCCCGCAGGCCGAGACCGGGGAAGCGGTCGTCTCCATGGCCTCCCCTCCACCTGAAAAACCTGCCGAACCGCCCGCTGACCCGCTCCGACCCGTGGGCCGCCGGGGTCGACCCGCCCGCATCGAACTGGCCGATCCCGTGGACTCCTCGGAGACGGCTCCGCTGAACCTGCGAGCCGAAAAAACCTCGCGACCCGAACGCGCCCCGCAGGCGGAACGCGGTGAACAAGGTAGGAATCGACGCGATCGCTCGGAGCGCGCTGCGCGTCCCATCCAGGAAGTCTCCGAAGAAGCTGCAGAACGCGAGGGGCGCGAAGACCTTGAGGAGCTGCGCTTCAACCGCAGCGATCGCCGCCCGAGGGGAGGCGAGGGCCGGACTCGCCACGCCGAGGAACATGATACCGAACCGGCTCGGGACGAGTCCCGGCCACGTCCCGCCGAAGAACGCGCTGCTGAAACGGGCCGTCCCGAGCGTCGCTCGCGAGCTGCCGAAGAGCGGGGTGCCGGAACAGGGCGTCCCGAGCGTCGCCCGCTGGACCCGGATGAGCGCCCTGCCGAACAGGTCCGTCCGGAGGCGGAAGTCGGACTGGTGACCGAACAAGGTTCGGTCTTCGTAACCGGCGTCCTGGACATCCTTCCCGAAGGCTTCGGCTTTCTCCGGGGCCGGACCTATCTGCCCAGTCCCAACGACATCTACGTCTCGATTTCCCAGGTCAAGCGATTCGACCTGAGGATGGGTGACATGGTGACCGGCCAGGTTCGCCCTCCGAAGAGCGGAGAGAAGTACTTCGGTCTCCTGAAGGTCGTGATGGTCAACGGGATCGATCCGGAGGTCGCCCGCAGGCGCCCCCACTTCGACCAACTCACCCCGATCTTCCCGAACGAACGCTACAGCCTGGAGACCGATTGCACGCAGATCCTGGCTGAGCGCGTCGCCCCGATCTTCCCGAACGAACGCTACAGCCTGGAGACCCCGGCCAACGACATCTCCGCTCGGATCATCGACCTGTTCTGCCCCATCGGGAAGGGACAGCGTGGTCTGATCGTAGCCCCACCCAAGGCCGGCAAGACCATCCTCCTGAAGAAGCTGGCCAACGGCATCACGGCCAACTTCCCCGAAACCATCCTCATGGCGCTGCTGGTGGACGAACGCCCGGAAGAGGTCACCGACATGGACCGCTCGATCCGCGGAGAGGTCATAGCCTCCACCTTCGACGAGCCTCCCGAGCAGCACGCCCACGTCAGCCAACTGGTGCTGGAAAAGGCCCGACGCCTGGTGGAGATGGGCAAGGACGTGGTGATCCTGTTGGATTCGCTGACCCGCATGGGCCGCGCCTACAACAACACGACCCCCCCCTCCGGACGCACCCTGTCGGGCGGCCTGGACATCGCGGCCCTGCGGATGCCCAAGCGTTTCTTCGGCTCGGCTCGCAACATCGAGAATGGCGGGAGCCTGACGATAATCGCCACAGCCCTGATCGAGACGGGTTCGAAGATGGACGACGTGATCTTCGAAGAGTTCAAGGGCACCGGCAACATGGAAGTGGATCTGTCCCGCCGCCTGGCGGAGCGGCGCATCTTCCCGGCGCTGGATCTGAAGAAGTCGGGGACCCGGCACGAAGAGCTGCTGCTGGGAGAGGAGGACCTTCGCAAGATCTGGCTGATGCGCCGAGCATTGGATCTGCTGGGGGCCGACCAGGACCCGACCGAAGCCGTGATCGAGCGGATGAAGAAGACGCGAAGCAACGCCGATTTCCTCTCGATGCTGGGCCGGGAGGCCGCCCCTCGGGGTTAGTAGGATGGCGCGTCGCGACCAAGGCCGTAGGGGTTCGGCACGGCCGGCGATTCCAGGGCCTGCTGGCAGAGGAGAAGGCAAGGTCCGTTGGGCAGCAGCCTGTGCCGATGCCAGCGGGCGCTTCTGGGACGAACCTGGTTGGGAAGGGGCAGGCCGCTCGGCCCACCTCGTGCGCCTTCCCCGGGAGGAGGAACTTGTCCGCCTCCCGACGAGCAGCGTTCTGCACTACTTGCCCGGACGCACCCCGTTGGGCTGGCCTGTCCGGCGGACCGGACAGGGATCGCCCCAGGGCCTGCGGGGCACCCTGGCCGTGGCCGTGCAGTTGCCCTCCGGTTGGACCCGGACCCTGCTACCTGCCTGGCAGCGCGAGCCCGGAGCCCCCGACCTGCCGTTCTTCGGCTACACGGCCGCCTTCTTCCGCCAGGGAGAGCTTTGGTGTGCGGCCGTCCAGACCGAAGACAACCCCCGTTGGAATCCGGAGTTGTACGCAACCCGCGATCTCCCCCGGCGGATCCGGGCCCTCCGCAGGAAGCACCCGGCCAACCGACTGCTGGGGCAGCTCGAAGTCTGTGCTCGAGAATACGGCTGCTACAACGCCCAGAACATCTTCTACGGACGCTGGGAGGGAGCAGCCCCTGTCTCGCCGTCCTGCAACGCCTGCTGCCAGGGTTGCATCTCTTCCCAACCAGAGGAAGCGCCCCCTTCTCCGCAGATGCGTCTGGCCTTTGTCCCTACTCTCGAGGAGATCGTCGAGGTCGGCCTGGAGCACCTGAATCATCCCGAGGCCCTGTATAGCTTCGGACAGGGGTGTGAAGGCGAGCCCCTGCTTCAGGCTCCCCTGCTGGCCCGAGCCATCCGCGCCCTTCGTGAGCGGACACCCAAGGGAACCCTGCACCTGAACACCAACGGGTCTCTGCCCCAGGCTGCCCGGGAGGTGATCCAGGCTGGCCTGGACTCGATGCGGATCTCGCTGAACTCGGCGATCTCCGACCACTACCGAGCCTACTACCAGCCCAGGACCTATGATTTCGAGGACGTCCTGGAGACCATCCGAATCGCCCGAGGCCATGGGGTCTGGGTTTCCTTGAACCTGCTGATGGTTCCCGGCGTCAACGACGCTCAGGATGAAGTGGAAGCCCTGATCCGACTCTTGAACGATCTGGACGTCAACATGGTCCAGATGCGCAACCTGAACATGGACCCGGACCTGTTCTTCCAAGGGATTCCTGCTTCGCAGGCTCCGATTCTGGGTGTGCCCGAGATGCTGCGTCGGCTTCGCGCCGGCGCTCCCCGGACCCGACTGGGCAGCCACAATCCTGCCGTGCGTAGCTGAAACGGTTCCAGGAGACTGCGCCGCGAGCGTAGAACTTTGTTGTTCAGGCTGCAGGCCACAACGACAAGGAGCAGGACCACAGATGACCATGGTCAGCGCGACCATCGGACGTTACCATATCATCGAGGAATTGGGCCGGGGTGGAATGGGAGTGGTCTACAAGGGCCACGACCCCCTGTTGAATCGATCGGTGGCGATCAAGATCCTTTCCCAGCAGTTGGTCGGGAACCCCGAATCCAAGGATCGCTTCATCCGGGAAGCCCAGGCGGCAGCCCGCCTGAATCACCCCAACATCACCGCCATCTTCGATATCAACGAGCACGAGGGCATCTACTTCCTGGTTTTTGAATTCATCCAGGGCCTTTCCCTGGACCGTTACGTTCGCGAACACGGGATGCTCAGTCTGCAGGATTCCCTGAAGCACTTCATCGCCGTGGCTCAGGCCCTGGATTACGCCCACCAGCATGGTATCGTCCATCGGGACGTCAAACCCGGGAACGTCATGATCACGGACGACGGCAAGGTCAAGGTGGCCGACTTCGGGATCGCCTGGGTCGAGACTTCCCACACCCTGACCCAACCGGGCGAGATCATCGGTTCCTGCTTCTACTTCTCGCCCGAGCAGGCCCGGGGCGAAAAGGTGGACCGCCGAGCCGATATCTACTCGCTGGGCGTCCTTTTGTATGAGATGTTGACCGGGCAGGTCCCCTTCCGGGCCGACAACCTCCCAGCCGTGATTCAGTTGCATCTGACCCAGGAACCCGAGCCCCCCACCTCGCGGAACATGGCGATTCCACGCAGCGTCGAGGCGGCCATCCTCAAGTGCATGCGCAAGGATCCTGCCGAGCGCTACCAGAACGTCACGGAACTCCTGAAGGACCTGCAGACCGAGGACCTTCCCGAAGACCTGACCAGCACCAAGATCAGCCCCTCTGAGGCCGCCCTGCACAATATTCTGGGCAACAACTACTACAAGCAGGGCAAGCTCGATCTGGCGGTCATGGAGTGGAACAAGGCCACCAGCCTCGACCCCTACAACGCCCTGACCCATAACAACCTGGGAACAGCCCTGGACGGCATGGGGCGCCTGAGAGAAGCGATCACCGAGTACGGCAAGGCGGTGGACCTCAACCCCAACAACTTCGTAGCCCACTACAACCTCGGGTCGGCCCACTACCGCAATGGCGACCTGGAACGCTCCATCGAGGAATACCGCAAGGTCACCGTCCTCAATCCGAAGTTCGCCCCGGCCTACTACAACCTGGGCAACGGATACTTCAAACTGGGCAAGTTGGATTCGGCCATCGAGGAATGGCAGAAGGCGCTGATCCTGAACCCCCAGTTCGCCGAGGTACTGTATAACCTGGGCAATGCCTACTATCGCAAAGGCCGCAAGGAAGAGGCCATGGACTACTGGAACAAGGCCCTTGAGCTGGACCCCCAGTTTGCCATCGCCCTCTACAATATCGGCAGCATGCGCATGGAGCAGGGCGAGGTCGACGCCGCCGTCGAACTCTGGCAACGCTGCATCGAGGTGAATCCTGACTTCGCCGAGGCCCGCTACAACCTGGGAAACCTCCATTACGACCAGGGCAACGTCGAGCTGGCCATCCCCGAGTGGGAGAAGGCGACCCAGACCAAGTACGGCTTCTGGCAGGCTCACTACAATCTGGGCAATGCCTACTTCTATCTGTCCCAGTTCGACGAAGCCATCAATCAATGGCAGAAAACCGTGCAGTTCCAGGATCAGCATTGGCCGGCCCACTGGAACCTGGGCAACACCTATTACTATCAGAGAGCCCAGATCGACGCGGCCATCGTCGAGTGGCAGAGGGTTGCTGGAATCAATCCCCGCTACTGGCAGGCTTACTACAATCTGGGCGAGGCCTATCTCGACCAAGGCAAGGTGGAACTGGCCATCCTGGAGTGGGACAAGGTCGTGCAGTTGAACCCCAAGTTCTGGCATGTCTACCACAACCTGGGAACCCTTTTCTACCAGCGCGGCAAACTCGACCAGGCCATCGCCTACTGGACCCGCGCCGTGGCCCTGATGCTCTTCCCCTGGTAGGGGCTCAGGCCAGATATCCTGCCCAGATCCTCTGCAGCCGGAGACGCAGTCCGCGCTGTTCCGGCCTGGGTGATTGGAAAAGCGCCTGGAAGCCGGCACGGACGCATTCGTCGTACTGAGCTGGGTCGGCCAACTCCCGGACCAGCGCGGCAGAGGCGCTTCCCGGCCCGCAGAGCCGGAGGGCAAAACGGTCGGCCTCCCACTCCATCAACGCTTTGAAGGGCTCCTTACCGATCAGGAACTCTTTGAGGATTCGCAGTTCTTCGCGCGGCGAGGTGCGGTGCATCTCATCCAGAAGGGCACCGATCCTCTCGGGAGGTTCGCTTCCCCAGAGCGCGGAGGTGTCGCCCAGGAGTTGCGACGAGAGTTCCGCCCCGTTCTCGATCAGGAAGGCGGCAGCGCGTCGAACCAGCCGGGCTCGGGCCCTTCCATCCACCTGGCGGACGGCGGCCGATAGTTCGACATGCCGTCGATGCAGGGCGAAAAGTTCCCTGGCCACCAGGTAGCGCACCTCGACGGACGAGGCCTCCTCCAGGTCCTGATGCAGAAGCAGGATCGGCTCGGGTGTCCGCGAGGCGACTGCCAGGAACTCCCCGGAAGCCATGCGGACCTGCAGGTTTTCCATGCTGAAGACCTGCTGAGCAATCCGGTGTGCCATCTGGGCCGAGGGGCTCTGGGCTGAGGGTTCGCTGGAATCGGCCTGCCAGGCGGCGAACTCGGGGGAAGGGAGGGCGATGGTCAGGCCCGAGCGGGGCATCGCTTCATCCAGGAGGTAGTCGAGGGCGCCCTGCAGGGTCGGCTCGATGGCTCCTTGCAGGACTTCGGGCCCAGGATCCTCGGGAACGGCCACCTGGCTCTCGGCCTGGAGGGCAGGGTCCAGACCCTCCCGGATCAGGGCCAGGATGGCCTGCTCCCGAGGCGATCCGGGGGTCGGGGATTCCAGGAGTGACCGGAGCCGCCCGGCCGGATCTGCCAGGTCGGGCAACTCCTGGGGGTCGGGTTCCAGGCTTTCGGGAAGCGCGAGCGGGGCGGTCGGGGAGGAGGCCTCCTCGGGGCGATAGTCCGCCTCCTCCAATTCCGCCAGGCCGGACTCCAATCGTTGGCGATGCTCCGGGCTGCGGCAGAGCCTCAGGGCGGGATCCTTCAGGGCCTGGGCCAAACGGCGCGCATCCTCCGGGTCCGTCGAATCCTCCTGGATGCTGCAGCGTTCCCTCGTCTTTTCCAGCAAGACCCGCCCGGTGGTTCCCAGGACCTCCTCCAGGAGTCGCGCCAAGCGGCCCTGGGCGGAGGTGGGGGTGCTGGTCTTCTCGGGGGTCGGGGGGAGCTGCTCGAGGTACTGCCGCTTGAAATCGGTGAGATGTTCTTCCAGGAGGATGACGCGCAGGCGGGATTCCTGCAGTTCCTGTTGCAGGCTCTCTTGGGCGGCCAGTCTCTCATTCAGGGCCGCGATCTCCGCAGCGTGTTCCTGCTCGCGCTCCCCGGCCTTGGCCTGCGCCTCGCGCAGCCCCTCCAATTCCCGTTGCAGGATCTCCAGGTCCTGGTTTTCCTGACGCAGGACCCGGCTCTCCTCCTTGAGTCGCGCGTTCTGGAGGTTCGCCTCCTCCAAGGCTCCTTGCAGGTCCTCGATCTCCCGGCGGGCCTCCTGCAGGCGCCCTCCCAGAGTCAGGTTTTCGTCCTCCCGGGCCAGGAGCTGATTATTCAACTGCTCCCTTTCGCTTTCAAAGTCCCGGGTCGCCTGTTGGAGGCGTCTGTCCAGTTCTTCATGCAACTCGCCGATCTGGAAGGCCATCTCGACGTTCTGGGAACCCAGCTCTTCGAGCTCGCGAACCAACTTTTCATTCTCACGCCGCAGTTCGGCGTTGAGCTCGATCAGGCGGCTTTCCAGGTCCTCATTCTCCAGGCTTGAACGGCGGGGCTTCATGAGTCGACCTCGGTCATCCTGGTCGTGAGATTTTTTGTCGAGCAGATCGACCTCAGAAGGCATGCGATCCTCCGGTCGGATTTCGGGCCATTGAATCATGGCACATCCAGAGGCTTCAGGGCGTAATCTGCTTCACAGACTAGGGACCTTTTGCAACTCCTGGTCATCCCGAGCGTGACCTGCCTCCCAGCGGATCACCCCGGGCGCGACCCGGCTACCGGTCCCGGCGGAGGAACGACCCCGACCAGGGCGCTGACGATGCACTGGAAAAGGTGGACCCATTCCTCGACCGACTCGTCGATCTGTGCCTTGAGTTCCGTCAGTTTCTCGGCATCCTGACACGCGCGAATCTGGGGGCGGAACTCCTCGATCCGGCGGCTCAGGGAGTGGAAGCGCTTGCGCAGGGCAGCGTCGGGATGGTGTTCCACGATCCCTTGTACCAGCTCATCCTGCCGTCGGGTGAGTTCTTCCACCCGACGCCGCAGCTCCCCGGCTTGGACCAGGTTTACCGCCGCCGCCTGCATGCGTACGTTTTGTTCCAGCTCCTTGCTGACCTCAGCCAGTTTCTGGAGCCTCTCCATGATGTCTTTGCGCCGATTCTCGGAGCCGTTTTCCATTTCGCTCCCCGGGTCTCAGGTGGGACCTGGAACCCCTGTTCTGGATTTCCGGGGTCCCCCGCCCATTCCTTCCGGAGGGGGGCGATTGTCCAACAGTCTACAAAAACGAAGAGGCCAGTCTCCCTTCGCCGGATTTACCCGGAGCAGGTTCTGAGGGTCAGCAGCTTGCGCCACATTCTCAGCCGGACAACACCGGCTCCCCTGACTGGCTTGGTGCCCTTCCACGGCAAGGCGAGCGACTCCTGCCTTCCAAGGAAACAGGTCCAAGAATCGGGACGCGCAACTGTAGGATCTACCAGACAGGAGGTTCCGCCTCGAAGGTGACCGGTCCCTTGACTCCGTTGTAGGTGACCCAGATTTGGGGTTTGAGGGTGCGCTCGCTGTACTCCTCGAACTTGAAGTCCAGGAAGGATTTCTTCCCGGATTCCAGGGTGCCCAGGTCCTTCTCCAGGGTGCGGATGACCCGGCTTCCTTCGCGAAGTTTCACGGTGATCTTGACTCCGTCCACGGCCACGTCGCTGAGGTTCTTCAGCCAGATCGAGCAGAGGCCCTGGACGCTGCGGGAAGCACTGGAGGCCGAAGTACTGAAGGTAGCCTTCAGGACATGGAGGGGGTGCTTTTCCTCTGCCGCTTGAGCCGGGAAGGCAAAGACCGCCAGGAACAGGACCAGGACCAGGGAGACGTGCACAGTACGCATGGAAGGACCTCCTGAAAGTGCCGAATCGGCGAGGACATCGGGATTCCGCGCCTCTGTCTGGAACCCTGCCGGCCCCGTTCTGGTTTCCCCAAGGCTTCCTAGCCGGTTCAATCAAGAGGGTAGGGCTGCAAAGACGGAAGGCAACTGAGCCATCAGGTATTCGGAAGCCTTCTGCACCGCGACTTGGTCCCGGGATTCCAGGACCAGTTCCAATCTCCCCGGCTCGCTGCTGTCATGGTGCACTCCCAGCCGAATCTCGGGATGGAGTCGGACGAACCGGTTGAGATGGGGCACGAGACGGACCTCCTCGGCCTCCACCTTCAAGGTCCGACGGGTCTTGGGAATTCCTTGGAAGAGATCGGCCAGGGCCTCGAAGGCCTGGTGGAGCCGTGAAGGGGACCCCGGCAACGGGTAGACGTTGCGGACCACCACCTGCGGTGAGTCGCCCTCGGTCCGAACCAGGATGCAGGCTTCGTCGGGCACTTCAGCCATCTTGTTGCGGGCAGCCGGCACATCATGGTCTTCGAAATTTTTGGCGTTCAGGTTCTCGAGGAAGGTATGCCGCACCAGGCGCATTCCGAAGGCCTGAGCCAGAGCCGCCATGGTGCGGTCTTCTGGTCCTGGTCCGATACCTCCGGCGGTCAGGAGCAGGTCCGCAGCCTGACTCAGGTCACGGATCGAAGCGACTAGAACCTCGAAATCCGGGCGGACGAGCCGGACCTGCCCCAGATCGGCTCCCAGCTCGTCCAAACGGTGGGCCAGATAGGGGACATGGCAGTCTGCAAGGCGGCCCGCAAGGACCTCCGCGTTGATGATCAGGAGCGCGACGGACGGTATCTTCATGGTGCTTCCTCTTCGGTTCGGAGGTCAGTAGCCCTCGGCGGACCCGGGACGCCGCAGGTCGATGCCTCCTTCCAGGATCCCATCCGGCCGACGTCGGACCAGGGCACACTGGCCTGTGGCGGTCCCCGGGGCCAGATGGTGCCCCATCCGCTCCAGCAGCCCCAGCGTGTCGGGGCTGAGCCCCTGCTCGAAGCGGAGTTCGTCGGGAAGCCATTGGTGGTGAATGCGGGGACGGCTTACAGCCTCCTGGGCGTTGAGGCCGAAGTCCAGCACGTTGAGTAGCACCTGCAGCACCGTGCTGATGATGCGGGGACCTCCCGGAGAGCCCAAGGCCATCACGAATTCCCCGTCACGGGTTACCAGCGTAGGGGTCATCGAGGAAAGCGGACGCTTTCCGGGAGCGATGGCGTTACGTCGGCCCTGCACCAGCCCGAAGGCGTTGGGGTGCCCGGGAGCTGCCGCGAAGTCGTCCATCTGGTTGTTGAGCAGGATCCCCGTCCCGGCGGCCACGACCCCGCTTCCATAGGAGAAGTTGAGCGTGTAGGTCAGGGAGACGGCCCCTCCCTGGGGGTCGACGACAGACAGATGGGTGGTTTCCTCCGACTCCCAGCCGGGGAAACTCCCCGGTCGCACGTCCCGGCTGCGGCGGGCCTGATCCTGGGGAATCTGCCGGCGAAGGTCCCGGGCATAGCCCTTGTCCAGGAGATGCGCCAGGGGAACCCGGATGAAGTCGGGATCGCCCAGCCATTCCGAGCGGTCGGCATAGGCCGCGCGCATGGCCTCGGCGAGCAGGTGCAAGGTAGCCGCAGAATTCTGCCCCAGGGCCGCCAGGTCGTCTCCCTCCAGCATGTTGAGGATCTGGACCAGGTGGACGCCTCCAGAAGATGGTGGGGGCATCGAGTAGATCTCATATCCCCGGTAGGTGCCGACCAGGGGTTCCCTCCAGACGGCCTTATAGCCGGCCAGGTCCTGCAGGTCGATAAGGCCCCGGTTCCTCGCCATGTCGCGGGCCAGACGGCGGGCGATCTCCCCGCGGTAGAAAGCCTGAGCGCCCCCCTCCTGGAGCTGGGACAAGGACCAGGCGAGGTCCTTCTGAACCAGAAGATCCCCGGGGGCCGGGGGATGACCTCCCGGCAGGAAGATCTGCGCCGAAGCCGGATGGCGCCTCAGTCGCGGGGCCAGACCGGCCAGGTCGGCGGCCAGGGTCGGCGACACCGGGAAGCCCTCTTCGGCCAACCGGCGGGCGGGTTCGATGGCTTCGCGCAGACTAAGGGTGCCGTGTTCCTCCAGGACCCGGGCCAACCCGGCGACGGTGCCCGGGACCCCGGCGGAGAGATGTCCGTGCGTGGAGAGTTCAGGATCGGCCTCGCCCGAGGGCTTCCGATACATGTCCCGGTCGGCCCGGCGGGGAGCCACTTCGCGGAAGTCCAGGGCGCGAATCCGGCCCTGGGGGGTGCGCAGGAGCAGGAAACCACCTCCCCCCAGATTACCTGCCCGGGGCAGGGTAACCGCCTCGACGAAGGCCATGGTGACCGCGGCGTCCACGGCATTTCCGCCTCGGCGCAGGACCTCGACCCCGATTCGGGTGGAGATCGACTCGGCCGAAGAGACCATGGCCTGCCGGCCGGTGGTGGGGCGGAAGATCTGCCCCTCCTCCAACAGGATATTTCCTCCCTGAGCCCAGGCCAGTCCCGGGATCCAGAACAGGAATAGGAGGCATAGGAGTCGCTTCATGACGGCTCCTTCCTTCCCCCCTCCAGGGTTCCTCCGCCCTGGAAACAGGGGAGGAAGTCGCTCTGAACCCACGAAAACGTGCAATTCATCCAACCCTTTTCCCTGAATCACGCCCCGGGCCGTCGACTCAGGCATCTCCCCGGGGGAAAAACCAGAGGTGACTTGATGAAGAACCGCACCTTTCTGTCTCTCCTGGCACTCCTGGTCGCCTTCCTGGTAGCGGGTTGTAGTGGCGGGGGAGGCTCTGACCTTCCTTCCGGATTCACGCCTTCAGGGCCGGCAACCTGGCTGTGCTTCGACCCCTCGGTCGCGGACATCCCCCTGCCGATGGACCTGGCCCGCGACCCCGAGACGGGATTCAACGCCCTGCCCGGAGAGGGAGAGCCCCAGGCGTCGATCAACAGCCTGCAGGGGTGGTCCACCTCGGGACCGATGATCCTGAACTTCAGCGCCCTGGTCGATGAGGCCTCGGTCCACGCCGACTCGATCCTCCTGATCGACTCGGTGACCAACACGCCGGTCCCGGTCACTTTCAGGCTCCAGACCCTGTCACCCGGGAAATCCACGGTACTGGTGAGTCCCGTCCGTCCGCTGGTTCCCTCCCGGAGCTACCTGGCCATCGTGACGAACCGGGTCTCGTCCGGCGGCAAGCCGATCACCTCCAGCCAGGTGGCCGAAATCCTGAAGTTCCAGGGTTCCCTGGTGGACGCAGGCGGGCACTCCAAGGTGCCTGGCCTCACCGACGAGCAGGCCCAGGCCCTGGAGAAGCTGCGAGTGCCCTGGCAACCCGTGTGGGCGGCGGCCGAGGCCGTCACCGGCCAGCCTCGCAGTGACATCCCCTTCGCCTGGACCTTCACCACCCAGCCCCTCTTCCAGACCCTGCCCATCCTGCGCCAGCGGATGCAGGCGGAGGAGATCATCCCGGTGGTCACCCAGTCCTTCGTCGGAGCCGATATGGTGGAGGCCTTCTTCCAGTCCCTGGGCGTGGCCGCCGTGCCACACGACGCGATCACCGCCGTGTATATCGGTTATATACTTTCCCCGAACTATCTGGCTGACCCCCTGAACGGTCCCTTCCAGGGCAGCCCGGAGAATCCCACCCGACTGGGTAGCGCGTCGGTCCCCTTCCTGGCCACCGTCGGGTCCAACTCGGCCACCGGCACCGTGATCTTTGCGCACGGCATCACCCGGACCAAGGCCGATGTTCTGGCCCTGGCCAACTCCGCCAACGCCCAAGGATTGGGCGCGATATCCCTGGATCTGGTCCTGCACGGCGACCGGAAGCTTCCCGATCAGCCGAGCGGGACGGGGTTCATCAACCTGAAAAACCTGCGCATGTCCCGGGACAATATCCGCCAGTCGGTGAACGACCTGTACGCCCTGAGCCACATGATCGCCTCGGGAAACACCGACTTCAATGGGGACCAGACCCCCGAGTTCTCGACCGACAACCAGGTTTTCCTGGGACAGTCGCTGGGCGGAATCGTGGGAACGGTCTTCGTCGCCACCGAGCCGAATGTGCGTCTGGCCGACCTGAACGCTACCGGTGCCCGGGTCCCTCGTATGATGGTGGATTCGGTCAAACTCGGCCCGGTCATCATCGAGGGTCTGAAGGAGGCAGGTATCGAGCTCGGAACCCTGCCCTTCGAACAGTTCCTATGGGCGGCCCAGACCGTCGTGGATGACGCAGACCCGTTCAACTACGCCAATGTCCTCCAGACCGGCTCCCTCAAAGACGGTGTCACGACTGCGGTCCTGGTCCAGGAGATGGTGGACGACCTGGTGATCCCCAACAGCGCCACCCACGATCTGGTCCGCTCGCTGGGGACGAAACTGGTCCTGAGGACCGATCCGGCCGAGAACCGGATCCCCACCGGGGTGGAAGCCGAACCGGGTCCGGTCATCGGCTCGGGGTTCTTCCAATACATCAACGGGATGCATGGATTCCTGCTCGACCCCGGCCAGGGCCCGACCGTGGCGGCCCAGACCCAGGTCTTCACCCACTTCCTGACCGGAATCGCCTCGGGCTACACCGCACCCACCATCCTGGTCCCACCCGGACAGCGCACGGACCAGCCCGGCTGGGAATTCCCCTTCGAGGCCTCCCCGGAAGGCTGATCTTACTTCCGCTGAGGCCCTCCCTCGCCGAACTCCCCCCTCCGCTTCGGACCTGGAGGTGGGGAGCTCGCTTCAATAGGACTCAAGGACCGAGGTAGTCGAAGCAGCGGTAGAAGATATAGCGGCGCAGTGGTTTTCCCCCCCGGAAGACCGTCAGGTTCTGGGGGCCTTCAACTCGGGTGAAATGGCTCTTCAATCGATCCGGCGAGCTCAGTTTCACTATCTGTTCCCAGTTCCCGGAGGATTCCGGCCTCTCGTAGACCATATAGACCGCGTCCCAGCCGAGGTAGCGCTCAGGCGGATTCCAGTAGCCGTACCCCTTGGCATGCTCTCCCAGGATGTTGCTGGACAAGGTGTTCTGTGGATCGCCCGCGTAGTAGGCCAGGACACTGGCTGCCTGGTACCCATGTCCGGCTAGAAAGGTCTGCTGCGGACGAGGCATCTCGGCCCGGATCCGGGCTGCCTGCTGACCCATCGGAATCCAGCCCGAGAAGTCGTCAGCCCGATTCAGGGCACTGATCTCGAGGAGGGTGGCCAGCCAGGGCAGAGCGCTGAGCAGGGCTGCAGGGACCAGGACCAGCGCGAGAAGTCCTCGGCGATGCTTCCAGACTCCGGTTTCGCTCCAGAGGGCGGCCAGCAAGATGGTGGCTGCCACGTAACCGGGCAGGGGCCAGTTCATCTGGACCAGACGCCGGGTAGAGACCAGCAGCATCAGCCCCAGGAAGGGTACGCACGCGCAAAGCAGGTACAGGAACCTCGGATCGCGCCAGCGGCGCAAGGCCTTGTCCAGGGCCCAGACCACCGCCAGAAGACCGCCGGGTGAGAGCATCAGGAGCTGGTTCAGAAGGCTTCCTCCGAAGCGATCCTGGAATGAGGTAGCCTCGTTCATCCGCGAGGTCCCCTGATATAACAGTGAGGCCCAATCGTTCTGGGCATTCCAAACCAGCACCGGCGAGAAGAGGAGCACGGCCAGCAGGGCCGCGCCCGCCAGTTCCCAACGCCTCAGGAGCTCCCGGCGTCCCTGCAGGGCCAGCAGAAGCGGAGCCAGGGGGATCAGGGCGGCCGGGTACTTCGAGAGCATCCCCAGGCCGGTGGCCAGGCCCACGCCCCACCACCAGCGGGGGTTGCCCTCGGAAATCAGGCGATGGCCACACCACAGCCCCAAACTCCAGAAGAAGAGCAGCGGGGCATCCGGAAGCAGCATCATCGAGTAGAACTCGAAGGCGGGCAGAATCGTCATCAGCACCGCAGCGCCCAGGGCCACCCGGGAGTCGAAGAGTTCCCGGGCCACCCGGTGCACCAGCACCAGGGAGCCTGTGAAGAGCAGGATGGCAGGGAGGCGCACGAAGAGCTCGGCGTTCCCTAAGATCCCGGTCGAGAGACGGGCCATCCAGCCCACCATCGGGGGGTGGTCAAAATAAGACAGGGCCAGATGCTGGCCGTAGTTCCAGTAGTAGGCCTCTTCGTATTTCAAGCCCGCCGCAGCGGCAAAGACCAGCCGGGCGGCGGTGCTGAGCAGCACCAGGGCCCGGAAGGCCTTTAGCGAGGGTTCGGCGGGAGACTCAACCATCCGAGCGCCTGTTTTGAATGGCGCTGAAGTAGTGCAGGGTAGAGAGCTGCCGGGCGCACCAGGCATCCAGACCGCGCAACTCGTCTTCAGGGGCCAGATCGGGACGTTCCAGGCGGGTCCGGCACATCCGTTCCAGCCAGTTTCCCAGACGGGTCAGGCGGTAGACAGCCAGACGCGGGGGATGGATACCGGTGGCCAGTCGCGTGCGCATGCGCGGATGCTTGCGGATATAGAGGGCGGCAGTGCGGCCTTTGGCTTCGGCCTGGGCCAGCATGCGCTCCAGGTCCCGCCGACGCGGAGGTCTCTTGACGTGGAATCCGATGGCCCGATAGTTGTTGCGGGCCTTCAGGCCCAGGGCCATCAAACGGAGCCCGACCTCCTGGTCCTCCCAGCCGTATTCCTTGAAGTCCTCGTCGAACATCCCGGCCTGGATCAGGTGCTTCCTCTTGACCGAGACGTTCGAGGTCCAGAAGAAGGAGGTCGAGATATCGGCCATGCGGAAGCTCGGCTTCTCGGGGCGTCGCGGTTCATCGACGTGGTTGACCCAGCCGTTGACCACACACATTTCGTGCTGGTCGTGGGTGCGTACGTGCTCTTCCAGCAGATTCCGATCGGCCAGGACATCGTCGTCGATATACAGGATGATTCGGCCATTAGCCCCCCGGATTCCCGTGTTGCGGGCTGTAGCCAGGCCGGAGTGCTCCTGGCGCAGGTACTCGACGTGGTAGGGCAGACCCATCGCTGCCACCATCTCATCTGTGCCGTCGGTGCAGCCGTCGTCCACCAGGACCAACTCATAGCGCTCCGGGGGCAGGGATTGGTCCACCAGGGACTCCAGCACCGCGCGCAAGACCTCCTTGCGGTTGTGGGTGCAGATCTGGACTGAGATATCCGGGCCGGGACGGCCATCCTGATTCGACATTTCTACCTCACTGGTGCGGCGTTCTGTCCTTCTGAAGGATGCTCCTGCCGGAGTTCCTGCATTCCGGCACGCAGATACTCATGCTCCACCAGCAGTGAACGGGCCAGGGCCTCGGGAAGAGGGCCTTCTCCTCGTGCCGAGCGTGATACCACCTCCAGCAGGGGACCGGCGGTGAGCAGGCCATTGCGCAGCAGGTTCAAGGGGTGCAAGCCGCTGCGCAGTCGCATGGAGAGGCTGGGATAGCGCTTGTACAGAGAGGCAGCCGAGCGGCCGTCGGCGGCTGCTGTGCGCAGGAGGGATTCCAGCGACTCGGCCGGCTTGAGGTGATAGACCAGGGCTCGAGGCTTGAAACGCCGGCGGACGCCCAGGGCCTTGAGGCGGACCCCCAATTCGGCATCCTCCCAGCGGGGGAAGGTCGTGTCGAAGAGCCCGGCCTCCAACAGGAACTCGCGGTTCAAGGAAGCGTTGCTGGTACACAGATAGTTGCGCGAATAATGGCGCCAGAGGGGAGGAGGCGTGGTGGGGCAGGGCAGGGCGGGGATGTTGATGACCGGACCCCGCACCAGGAGGTTAGGCCAGGCGCGATGGGCCTCCTGGTGTTCGCTTAAAAGGTCAGGGTGGACCAGCACGTCATCGTCCACGAACATGCAGAACTGCCCCTTCGCAGCCAGGATCCCGGCGTTACGGGCCGCCGAGGCCCCCGCGTTGGCCTGGCGCAGGACCCGGAGAACCAGATTCCACTTTCCCTTGGCCACCTCTTCAGTGCCATCGGTGCTGCCGTCATCCACCAGGAGGACCTCGAAGCCCCGTTTGGGGAAACGCAGAGCCTCCAGATGGCGCAGGCAGTGGACCAGGGCCTCCCGGCGGTTGTAGGTGGGGATGATCAGACTGAATTCAGGAGACATGGCTTATATCCGGGACCTGCCGGGGAATTTCGAGCAATGCACGGCAGCTCCGGCGAACCTCCTCAGAAGTCGGGCCGGTTCTCACCGGGCTTCTTGATATGTTCGGGACGCACCCGCAGGCGCGGATTCTCCATCGAGACCTTGTGTCCCGCCGGGACGCTGTGGGTCAGGAAGACCGAGCCGCCGATCACGGTCTGCCGGCCCACCACCGTGTTGCCTCCCAGGATGGTCGCGTTGGAGTAGATGGTGACCTCGTCCTGCAGGGTGGGATGCCTCTTTAGCTTCTCCAGAGGCGAACCCTGGCGGTTCCTGGGCAGGCTCAGGGCTCCCAGGGTGACCCCTTGATAGAGTCGCACCCGGTCCCCGAGCTCTGACGTCTCTCCGATCACGGCTCCGGTGGAGTGGTCCAGGAAGAAGCTCCGTCCGATCCGGGCCGCCGGATGGATGTCGGCGCCGGTGCGGGAGTGGGCCCACTCGCTGAGGATACGTGGCATCAAGGGAACCCCCAGTTCGTACAGCTTATGGGCCAGACGATGGACCGTGATGGCCAGGAACCCGGGATAGGCCAGTGCCACCTCGTCCAGGCAGGTGGCCGCAGGGTCTCCGTCCAGGGCGGCCTGGGCATCCAGGACCAGGAGTTTGCGGATCCCCGGCAGGGCCGAGAGGAACTCTCCGGTCAGATGGCGCGCGCTGGCGCGACAAGAGATCTGATATGACTCCACCTCACCGCAGCGTTCCTGGTCATAACACAGGCAACGCTCGATCTGGATCTGCAGCTTCTCACGCAACGTGGCCAGGAGCACGACGATGTGGTCGCCTATGTTTTCGTCGGTCAGGTCCTGACGTCCATGATAGCCTGGGTATAACAACTCCAGGCAGAGCCGCAGGACCTCCAGGATCCCCTCCCGGGAGGGGATGAACCTCCGATTGATGGCATGCAGGCGGGCTTCGGTGCGATAACTCTCCAGGAAATCATCGACCAGGTCGCACAGTTCAGGCGTGGGGCTCAAAGCGCGATCTCCTCGAGATTCTCGTCCAGCCCTTCGAAGAGGGGGCCGCTGAGGTAACGTTCGCCGGCATCGGGGAGGACGCAGACCACGGTCCGACCCTCCCAGCGAGGTTCCCGGGCAACCCGCAAGGCTGCAGCCACGGCGGCTCCTGAAGAGACCCCACACAGGAGACCTTCCTCTCGGGCCAGACGGCGGGTCAGGTCCAGAGCTTCCTCATCCGTAATCGCCTCGACCTGGTCGACCAGCTCCATGTCGAGGTTGTGGGGAATGAAGCCAGCCCCCAGACCCTGGATCTTGTGAGGGCCCGGTTGCAAGGGTTGCCCGGCCCGGAACTGGGTCAATACCGGCGAAGAGGCAGGCTCGACTGCCACGACATGGAGTTCCTGACCGCGATCCTCGGCAAAGTGGCGGGCGATCCCCGTCAGGGTACCCCCCGTGCCGACCCCCGCTACCAACACGTCGACCCGGCCTTCGGTGGCCTGCCAGATCTCCGGACCCGTGGTCTGCCGATGGATGGCCGGATTGGCCGGGTTCTCGAACTGGCGCATCAGGAGGTAGCGCTCCGGGTCCTCAGCCACCATCTTTTCGACGCGCTCCAGGGCCCCGCTCATACCCTGGGGGCCCGGGGTCAGCATCAGGCGGGCTCCGAAGGCCAGCAGCACCTTCCGGCGCTCCAGGCTCATGGTCTCAGGCATGGCCAGGATGCAGCCGATGCCCCGGGCAGCAGCCGCGAAGGCCAGGCCTATCCCGGTATTGCCGCTGGTGGCCTCGACGATCACCCGACCAGGGTGCAGCAGGCCGCGCTCCTCCGCGTCCCGGATCATGGCCACGCCGACCCGGTCCTTCACCGAAAAAGCCGGATTGCGCCCTTCCACCTTGGCCAGCACCGTAGCCCCCACTCCGCGGGTCACCGAGTTCAGGCGCACCAGGGGGGTCCCACCCAAGCTGCTGGCATTGTCCGCAAAGACCATGTATCTCCATTCCTTCCTTTCGCGTCCGGATCGGACTGGGGTGCATTCGTGATGAGGGCGGTTGCTCCTCGAAGCGAAGGGGCTCCCAGGCCTGCCAGGGCAACCCTTCCCTTGGGAGCAGGCTCCGAGCCCGCGGATATTCAGGAGAGTTAAGGCACACCAGTTGCGATCTGCCCGGGAGCCGGACCCCGGATCCTCCACCTGTCATGACATTCGGCCGCGGCTTCAGGGGTTTCGTCTGCTTGCCCGCAGGGGAAAGGGGTGATAGTGTGCACTCTACCCGGTATGAGAACCCTTGAAAAGGAGACCTTACATGAAACCCGCGATGAAATGGGTAGCCAACAGGATGCCCAAGGCCGACGCCAGCCCCCAGATGGACTTGATGAGACCGGCCAGGATCGAGAAGGCGCGCGCCTTCCATCGCAGCTTTCCAAAGTATCGTCCCACCCCGATGATGGCCCTGCCTACCCTGGCAAAGGAGTTGGGGGTGATGAACATCTTCGTGAAGGACGAAAGCCACCGCTTCGGCCTGAACGCCTTCAAGGTCCTGGGCGGTTCCTACGCCATGGCCCGCTTCATCGCCGAGCAGACCGGACGGAACATCTCGGACCTGAGCTTCGAGCAGTTGACCAGTCCCGAGATCCGCAAGGAGTTGGGCAACTTCACCTTCTTCACCGCCACCGACGGAAACCACGGTCGCGGAGTGGCCTGGGCTGCCAACCAGCTCGGTCAGAAGAGCGTGGTCTACATGCCCAAGGGCTCCAGCCCGACCCGCCTGGAAAATATCCGTAAGGAAGGTGCTCGCGCCGAGATCACCGACCTGAACTACGACGACGCGGTTCGCCTGGCCTCGGCGGAGAGCCTCAAGACTCCGAATAGCGTGGTCATTCAGGATACGGCCTGGGAAGGATATGAGAAGATCCCGAACTGGATCATGCAGGGATATGCGACCATGGCTTCGGAGGCCGACTATCAGTTGAAGGCCGACGGAGCCGAGCGCCCCTCCCACATCTTCGTGCAGGCCGGGGTGGGGAGCCTGGCGGGCGCTGTCACCGGCTTCTTCGCCAACCTCTACCCCGACGACCCTCCGGTGGTAATCGTGGTGGAGGCTGACGCCGCCGACTGTCTGTATCGCAGCGCAAAGCAGGGCGATGGCACGATGCTGAAGGTGGGGGGCGACCTGGTCACCATCATGGCGGGGTTGGCATGCGGCGAGATCAATAGCCAGAGCTGGCCAATCCTGCGCAACCACGCCTCCTTCTTCGTCTCCCTGCCGGACTACGCAGCCGCTCGCGCGATGCGGGTCCTGGCCGTTCCCCTGAAGGGGGACCCGTCCGTGATTTCCGGGGAAAGCGGCGCGGCCGGCGCAGGCTGCCTCTTCGAGGCCTTGATGGAACCCCGATTCGCAGACTTCAAGGAGGCGATCGGGCTGAACGAACGCTCCCAGATCCTGCTCTTCAGCACCGAAGGCAACACCGACCCGGACTGGTTCCGCAAGATCGTCTGGAACGGTGAGTTCCCCACGCCACGACGCCACTACCGCTAGCAGGGAAGCACTTCTTCGCCACTTCCGGAACAGACGCAGGGATGCGATCACGGACCTTGCGGTTAAGGGTTACAATCATGCTCGAAGGCCTCCTGTGGAATGTTTGGGTGATAAATGCACTTCCACACGGAGGCCTTCGTACCTGCCTGCTATCGAACATATATTTG
>JAAZKF010000401.1 GCA_012799975.1 Burkholderiales bacterium | reverse complement strand
GTCAGGCGCACCTCTGCGGTGCTCACGTAGTTTCCAACTACGCTCCGCTCCTCAGAACGCACGCCTTCCTGGCATCCAGACCCGCCTCGATGGCCTCGGTTCTCACGCCAGGCGGCGGATTCAGGTCTCTGCTGCGTTGCGGAGGCCCTGTCTGACTTCGAGGGGGGGAACCTTGGCCTGGAAGAGGAAAGAGGAGGCCTTCTCGTCGAAAGTGGCCCAGACCGGGACGAACGGGCAACCACCCCCTGCGGCCCGGAAGCTTGGCGGCTTCTTGAAGCTCGACAGCCTTCCGGAACGCGGTGGTGAGGGCCGGTGAGACCGACGTACACCTCTGGAGGGTAGCTCATGCAGATCTCCGTCAGCGGCAAGAACTTTGATGTGACCGATGCCCTGAAGGACTACGCCGAAACGCGGCTCCGCAAGGTGTCGCGTTACTTCGATCACATCATTACCGCCAACGTCACGTTGTCGACGGAGCGCAACTGGCATATCGCCGAGGTCACGGTCTTCGGCAAGAATGTGGACATGCGCGGCGAGGAACGCAGCAAGGACATGTACCACTCTATCGACGCCGTGGTCGAGAAGTTGGAGCGTCAGGTCAAGAAGGCCAAGGGCAAGGTCCAGGACCGGGGCCGTCAGCCTGGCCGCGAGGCCGGACCTGGACCGATAGGGGCTGAGCCGGCCGAGGCCCCCGAGAACGAGTTCCAGCCTCGGGTGGATGGCGTCAAGTCCTTCGTGGCGGAGCCCATGACCCTCGAACAGGCGATCAAGGAGATGGAGGAGCTCGACCACGAATTCTTCCCCTTCCACAACGACGAGAACGGTCGCATCAACATCGTCTACAAGAAGGATCGGGGCTACGGCCTGATCGATCCACGGATCGCCTGACCCGACCTGCCGGGGTCGGTGCCGACCGGCTCCGGCAGCAGCGTCGTGCGGGTTCCGAGCGAGGCGCAGCCGGGCCGGGTTCCTGGATTCAGGTGCCGCTGGCTTGGAGGCGCCTCGTTTGGCTCTGGGGACTCTTGTGGTAGAATCATTCCATCAAGAGGTACCGGGCGTGACGTGGATGCGCTGTGAAATATGTGAAGGCCTTCAGGTGATCGACTGTCCTGATTGCCGGAGACCGGGGCCCCGGGCCCCGGAGTCGTCTCCGAAGGCCGGCTCTTGCAGCACCTGCGGCGGCTCTGGGAAGGTTTCCTGCCCGGGATGTCTGGGAACCGGCTACGTCGACATGCCGACCTTTGCCTGAAGGCGTTCTTTCTCGCCGGTAGGGTCGTGAGAAGACGAGGTGTCACGCATGCGTTTGCGTAGGATTTCGCTCTGGACCACCGTGTTGGCGGTCCTCATGCTCGTGGCGGTGAGCCGGATTCCTGGACTGTCGGGGCATCACGCCACTCAGCCCTCGTCGCCCGCGATCCAATCCTCTTCCCCTGGGGAAGCGGGGAACGCTTCGGAAACGCCGTTCCTCGAGGAACCGGCATCCCCTGAAGGCTCGGCTTCGGGTCTGCCCGCTTCATCCGCTACACCGACTTCGCCTGAGACCGACGAGTCCAGGCCGGCTACGAACACGAATCTTTCGGAAGCCGCTGAGGCCATGGGCGGGTCGGGCGCGCCCCTGGCCGCGGCAGACCTCAAGCAGGAGCTGGATCAGGGTTCGCCCCAGGCGGTGGCTGAAAAGAAGGCACCCGAGCAATCGAATGAATTCCAGCACGACTACTCCGTCCTGTTGAAGAATCCCCAGAAGCTGGGGTTCCGCCCGGACGAGAACCTCTTCCGCAACGTCTATTTCAACATCCGTCAGGCCTACGTCGAGCCGGTGACCGATGACCAGCTCTTCAAGGGAGTGGTCGAAGAGGTCCGCACCCTGCTGACCCAGGCCAAGGTGCCCACGGATGCCCTGGATCGCCTGGACAAGAATAGGAATGTCCTGCACCAGTTGGTCAACCTTTATGGGAGCAAGGTTCCCAAGGACGTGCTGGTGTACGCCGCCATCCAGGGGATGCTGGTCGGCCTGGATGACCCCTACTCGGTCCTGATGGGCCCCGATGAGTATGGCAAGCTGCAGGAGCAGGTGCAGAACAAGGAATTCGGGGGGATCGGGGTCTATATCGAGCTGGACCGGGACGCTGGCAACCAGTTGACCGTCTTCGAGCCGATCGAGGGGACTCCGGCGGCCCAGGCCGGGGTCGAGCCCGGTGACCGGATCCTGGCCATCGATGGCAAATCGACCAAGGGTATCAGCATGGACGGCGCCCAGGCCGCCATCCGGGGACCGGTCGGGACCAAGGTCGTGTTGACCATCAAGCGGACAGGGCGCCCTCAACCTTTGAAGATTCCGATAATCCGAGGCAATATTCACGTCGTGTCGGTCACGGCCAGGATGCTGCCCGACAAGATCGGCTATGTACGCCTGCGCCAGTTCGGCAGTTTGACAGCCAGCGAACTCGAGACCGAGTTGACGCGCTTGCGCTCGCAGGGGGCCCGGGCCCTGATCCTGGACCTGCGCAACAACGGGGGCGGGTATATCGATGCCTCGGTCAACGTGGTGGGGCAGTTCACGGCCCCGGGAAGCCTGGTGGTCTACACTTTGAACCGCAACAAGGAGCGCAGGGACTACAATTCGAACCTCCGGGGCGGGCTGGACATCCCTATGGTGGTGATGGTGAACCGCTATTCCGCCAGCGCCTCGGAGATCACCGCCGGAGCCTTGCGCGACCACAAGATCGCCGCCCTGGTCGGTGAGAAGACCTTCGGCAAGGGGTCGGTGCAGCAGCTCTATCCCTTCAACAACTCAGCCCTGAAGTTGACCATCGCGCGCTTCTACTCACCGGCCGGGCATGTCATCGACAACAAGGGCATCGTCCCGGAGTACGCGGTGGCCATGGAACCCCGGCTGGTCGGGAAGTTCGAGCAGGATATCCAGCTCCAGAAGGCGATCCGGGTGATCCGGTCGGGCAAGGCGCGGCCATAGCCTGAATCCGCCGCCCTGGCGTCGGGCCTGTGAACGGGATTGGTGGCGGTCTCCGCAGAAGAGACCACCCATGCGCCTTCTCCTGCACTGGCTGATCAACGCCGTGGCCATCTGGGCTGCCTTCCTGCTGGTCCCGGGGATTCACGCCCAACACCATAGCATGCCGGCCCTGTTGCTCCTGGCGGCGGTTTTCGGGCTGCTGAATACTTTCGTGCGCCCAGTCCTGAAGTTCCTGTCCTGCCCGATGCTGATCCTGACCCTGGGATTGGGATGCCTTCTGATCAACGCCTTCATGTTCTGGATGACCGGATGGGTGGCCTCAGCCTTCGGGGTGGGATTCCAGGTCAGCGGCTTCTTCCCGGCCTTCTT
>JAAZKF010000400.1 GCA_012799975.1 Burkholderiales bacterium | reverse complement strand
GATTCTCGGTATGGGTGCCCACCAGGTGCCCCTCCCGAACCATCCGGCGAACCAGCTCGGGGTGACGGCGGACCTCGCGCCCCAGGCAGAAGAAGGTCGCCTGGACCTTCTCGCGAGCCAGCACGTCTAGGATCCGGGAGGTATGGGGCGGACAGGGGCCATCGTCAAAGGTCAGGGCCAGCACTGCCCGATCCGTCTGCCCCCGTGAGAGGACCGGGCCGTAGAGCTGGCTGCCCACATGGACGCCGGGTTCCAGGATCGCCCCCAGGGCCAAGGCCGCGACCCAGGCCCCCAGACTCCAGAACGGCGAAGCTTCGGGGACGACGGCCCAGGCCCCCAGAGCCAGTGCCCCCGTCCCCAGGACATAGGCCAGGCGGTAGTTCTCGTGCACCCAGTCGCGCAGGCACGTGAGTCGCTTCACGTCAGAGCAGTTCTGTATTCCCCGACTCCCCCCCTTCCGCCCTTCAGCTTCCGGAACCCCACACCGCCCGGCGCAGGGCCTGCTCGTGGTCTGAGCCTTCCAGGGATCCGCAGGGCCCCATCCGCAGTCGGGGCGCCTCCTTCAACTGCTCCGCCGAGATCTCGCCTCTCTTCAGACGACCATACAGACCGGCAAAGACCTTCCGGGGGACCTGCTCGGGCTGACGGCGGACCGATGGCGGGACGGCTCCTGCCCGCCCTTTGGCCAGCACCAGGTCGGCCACGAAGCGAAAGGCGTCCCGCAAGCGTTCCAGGTCTACCGATTCGTTCGAGAGCGCGCGCTGACGGGCGCGTTCCAATTCCTCCACCTGGTCCCACACTTCCAAGGCGGCCCCGCTCGGCAGGGAGCCCGAGCGCACGGCCGCCAGGTAGCGCCGATACAGACCGTCCCGGTCTGCCTCCAGGCCCCGAAGGCGAGCGCGGGTCCTCTGTCGGAGCAGTTCCTGCGAACCCGAGTAGACCCGGTCTCGAATCCGCTCCAGGAGGCCTGCCTCCTCTGGCCCGGACAAGAGCCGGCTAATCATCCGCTGCAGGCGAGCGGGTTCGAAGGGCTTGTGCAGCAACCCGTCCGGTCGGATATTTCCCTCGGAGAGGAGAGCAGGCCGACGATGGGAGGAGATCAGCAAGACGACCTTCAGCGGAGGGTAGCTCTCCTTCAATACCCCCACCTCCCTCCAACCCGAAGCCCCCAGCGCCCGGGTCGAGGCCAGCAACAAATCCGGAGGGCCCTGCGGATTCACCAGGACCTGCCGGGCCTCGCCGACCGAGCGAACGCTGAAGCCCTCCTCCTCCAGGTACTCTACCAGGAGCTCGCGCAGGATCGAATCCTGCTCCAGGATCAGGATTCGTTTCGACATCGCCGTCTCACAAACTGACCAGGGCCTGGGACACGGGAAGGAACAAGGCCAGCAGCACGAGGCCGACGAATATCCCCACCAGGCTGACCACGACCGGCTCCAAGAGCGAGGTCAGACGGTTCAGCGACAGTTCCAGGTCCTGCTCGTAGAATTCGGCCAGCCGCAGCAGCGGACCGGCCAGATCGCCGGCCTCTTCGCCGACGGCCACCATGCTCCGGACCATCAGCGGGAAGAAACCACAAGACACAAATGATTCCGTCACGCCAGTCCCCTCGGCGAGGTCCAGGCAGACCTCCTCCACAGCCTCGGCCAGAGGACCGTTGGCCAGGGCAGAAGCGGCTACCTGCAGGGCACCCGCCAGGGGCATGGAACTCGAAAGCAGGGTCGCCAGGGTCCGACAGAAGCGCACCATGAGCGTCTTGCGGCAAACCCCTCCCAAGAGGGGAAGCCTCAAGACCGTCTTCTGCCACTGAAAACCTCCCTGCGGGGTCTGCAGATGCATCCCGACCAGGGGGAATCCGAGCACGGCCGTGCCCAAGGTAACCGCCCAGACTCCAGGTTCCCAGGCCAACCTGGTCAGTTCCAGAAGAGCTCGGGTGATCCAGGGGACCTCCTCAACCCCGCGGAGGATCCCGGTGAGGAAGGTGGGCAGGACGTGGCCCACCATCAGTCCTGCCAAAGCCAGGCAGACTACCCCGACCAGGGAAGGATAGGCCAGGGCAGCCCGGACCCTCTCTTGAAGGTACACCTCCCTTTCCTGGAGGTCGGCCAACTGTCCGAGGATGGGTACCAGCGCGCCTGAGGCCTCGCCGGCCCGGGTCAAGCCCACCTCCAACAGCCCGAAGGTCTCGCTATGGCCTGCCATGCTCCGGGACAGGGGGCGTCCCCGCAAAAGCCCGAGGTGGACCTCCTGCCAGGCCTGCACCAGGTGTGGGTTGCCTTCCTGGTTGGCCAGGACTCCGACCGCCCGTTCCAAGGACAATCCGGAGCGGACCATGACGGCCAGTTGCCGAATGGCCACCGAGCGCT
>JAAZKF010000399.1 GCA_012799975.1 Burkholderiales bacterium | reverse complement strand
GATTCTCGGTATGGGTGCCCACCAGGTGCCCCTCCCGAACCATCCGGCGAACCAGCTCGGGGTGACGGCGGACCTCGCGCCCCAGGCAGAAGAAGGTCGCCTGGACCTTCTCGCGAGCCAGCACGTCCAGGATCCGGGAGGTATGGGGCGGACAGGGGCCATCGTCAAAGGTCAGGGCCAGCACTGCCCGATCCGTCTGCCCCCGTGAGAGGACCGGCCCATAGAACTGACTGTCCACATTGATGCCGGGTTCCAGGATCGCCCCCAGGGCCAGAGCCGAGCCCCAGGCCCCCATACTCCAGAACAGCGAAGCTCCGGGAAAGAGAGCCCTGGCCCCCAAAGCCAGTGCTCCCGTCCCCAGGACATAGGCCAGGTGGTAGTTCTCGTGCACCCAGTCGCGCAGGAACGTGAATCGCTTCACGTCAGAGCAGTTCTGTGCTCCCCGACTACACCCTGCCGCCCTTCAGTCTCCGGAACCCCAGACCGCCCGGCGCAGGGCCTGCTCGTGTTCTGAACCTTCCAGGGATCCGCAGGGCCCCATCCGCAGTCGGGGCGCCTCCTTCAACTGCTCCGTCGAGATCTCGCCTCTCTTCAGACGACCATACAGACCAGCAAATACCTTACGGGAGACCTGCTCGGGCTGACGGCGGACCGACGGCGGGACGGCTCCCGCCCGTCCTTTGGCCAGCACCAGGTCGGCCACGAAGCGAAAAGCGTCCCGCAAGCGGTCCAGATCTACCGATTCGTTCGAGAGCGCGCGCTGACGGGCGCGTTCCAATTCCTCCACCTGGTCCCACACTTCCAAGGCGGCCCCGCTCGGCAGGGAACCAGAGCGCACGGCTGCCAGGTAGCGCCGATACATACCGTCCCGGTCTGCCTCCAGGCTCCGAAGGCGAGCGCGGGTCTTCTGTCGGATCAACTCCTGCGAACCCGAGCAGACCCGGTCTCGAATCCGCTCCAAGAGGCCTGCCCCCCCTGGCCCGGACAAGAGCCGGCGAACCATCCGCTGCAGGCGAGCGGGTTCGAAGGGCTTATACAGCAACCCGTCCGGCCGGATATGCCCTTCAGAGAGGAGGGCGGGCCGACGATGGGAGGAGGCCAGCAAGACAACCTTCAGCAGAGGGTGGCTCTCCTTCAAGATCTCCACCTCCCTCCAACCCGAAGCCCCCAGCTCCCGGGTCGAGGCCAGCAACAAATCCGGAGGGCCCTGCGGATTCACCAGGATCTGCCGAGCCCCGCCGACCGAGCGAACGCTGAAACCCTCCTCCTCCAGGTACTCTACCAGGAGCTCGCGCAGGATCGAGTCCTGTTCCAGGATCAGGATTCGTTTCGACATCGCCGTCTCACAAACTGACCAGGGCCTGGGACACGGGAAGGAACAAGGCCAGCAGCACGACGCCGACGAAGATCCCCACCATGCTGACCACGACCGGCTCCAAGAGCGAGGTCAGACGGTTCAGCGACAGTTCCAGGTCCTGCTCGTAGAATTCGGCCAGCCGTAGCAGCGGACCGGCCAGATCGCCCGCCTCTTCGCCGACGGCCACCATGCTCTGGACCATCAGCGGAAAGAAACCGCAAGACACAAATGATTCCGTCACACCAGCCCCCTCGGCAAGGTCCAGGCAGACCTCCTCCACAGCCTCGGCCAGAGGGCCGTGGGCCAGAGCGGACGCGGCTACCTGCAGGGCACCCGCCAGGGGCATGGAACTCGAAAGCAGGGTTGCCAGGGTCCGACAGAAGCGCACCATGAGCGTCTTGCGGCAAACCCCTCCCAAGAGGGGAAGCCTCAAAACCGTCTTCTGCCACTGAAAACCTCCCTGCGGGGTCTGCAGATGCATCCCGACCAGGGGGAATCCGAGCACGGCCGTGCTCAAGGTTACCGCCCAGACTCCAGGTTCCCAGGCCAACCGGGTCAGCTCCAGAAGAGCTCGGGTGATCCAGGGGACCTCTTCAACCCCGCGGAGGATCCCGATGAGGAAGGTGGGCAAGACGTGACCTACCATCAGGCCAGCCAAAGCCAGGCAGACGACCCCGACCAGGAAAGGATAGGCCAGGGCAGCCCGGACCCTCTCTTGAAGGTGCACCTCCCGCTCCTGGAGGTCGGCCAACTGTCCGAGGATGGGCACCAGCGCCCCCGAGGCCTCGCCGGCCCGGGTCAAGCCCACCTCCAACAGCCCGAAGGTCTCGCTATGGCCAGCCATGCTCCGGGACAGGGGGCGTCCCCGCAAAAGCCCGAGATGGACCTCCTGCCAGGCCTGCACCAGGTGTGGGTTGCCTTCCTGGTTGGCCAGGACTCCGACCGCCCGTTCCAAGGACAATCCGGAGCGGACCATGACGGCCAGTTGCCGAATGGCCACCGAGCGCT
>JAAZKF010000398.1 GCA_012799975.1 Burkholderiales bacterium | reverse complement strand
CGGGACCGTCTGCGTCGTCAGGCGCACCTATGCGGTGCTCACGTAGTTTCCAACTACGCTCCGCTCCTCGATGCACGCCTTCCTGGCATCCAGACCCGCCTCGATGGCCTCGGTGCTCACGCCAGGCGGCGGATTCAGGATCTTGAGCGCGGGCCTTCTTGTTCCTCCTGAATCAAAGTGCTACCATCATGGCGTCAATTTCTCCGTGCGGAGGAGGGGTGTACTTATGTTCTGGGCAGCAGTCGGGGTCGGAATGCTGATCAACACGGTCGGAGGGATGGTCGGGGGTGGCCCGAGCCGGGCCAGCATGCAGCGCACCCACGAGCAGTCGATGCGTTCGCTACGCGCGACCCTCCAGGATACCTCGAAGCTCATCACCTCTCGCCAGCAACCCCAGGTCCAGTCCCGCTTCAGCTTCGATTTCGAACCGCCGCCCTTCCCCCAGAAGAACTTCGATAACCTCCAGCAGATGCAGCAAGGGCACGCAGCCCAACGCCAGGCGCAAACCGACGCCATGAAGCAGCAACTGGCCCAGATGAAGGACAAGTTCTTCGCTGAGAATCACTATGAGACCGGCGAGGGTCCGGATGGGAAGCCCCAGGTCCTGACCGGCCAGGATGGCCGGCCGCAGGTGGCCAAAGGTCCCGAGACCCCGCAGCAGAAGCTGATCCGAGAAGAGTTTGAAGGTGGGAAGCGTCAGCAGCTTGCCGAGACCCAGGACAACCAGAAGGACGCCTTCCTGCACAAGGAAAAGCAGGATGTGCAGAAGTTCCTGGCCCAGAATCAGAACAACCTGACCAACCCCCAGATCCAGGCCGAATTGACGCGGATGATGTTGGACACCCAGAAGCGGGCTTTCGGGTTGCAACAACAGCACGAGGACGAGCGCTGGAAGGTAGACCTGCCTCCCTCTGAAGAGATCGCGGCCGTGGTCGAGGCCGACCTGGCCGATCTGCATCAGATGGAGAGCGAGCAGGCGGCCAAGGAAGAACAGTCTCCGGACATGCTTGCCTTGATGCAGCACGAACAGGACGTAGCCGTCCTGCTGGGCGAGCAGAAGCAGGTGGCCCAGATTCAGAAGCAGGAAGAGAACTTCCTGATGAACCCGCGCAAGGTCCTGACTGCAGAGACTCCGCCCGTGGACCTTGGCGAGGTGCTCCCGTCCTATCTCAGCAATTCGCTGTACAACATGGGCATCTATACCGTCTGAAGAGCCCTCGGCGCTCCGCCCCGGTTTGCTATCCGGTGATGTCCAGGTTCCGTCCCAGGAACCTCTTCTGGTGGTGGCGTTCCACAACCTCGGCGGGGAGGCGGATCGAGCCCCCGCATGTGGGGCATTGGGTCGTGTCGCCCTCCAGGGCGGCGGCCAGGGTCTCCTCGGGCAGCAGGGCCCGGCAATGGGCGCATGCCATCCTCTGAATCGGCTGGATGTTCCCGAGCTCCGACATCGGCACCTCCGTCTGGTAGACTGGGGACCCTGCCCGGGGTTCTCGCAGGCCGCAACCAGTTTGGCCTCGAACCGGGCCGGGTGCGTCAGTTCCTGTTCTTTTTCCTTTTCTCCGCCTTGTTGGCTACTCCCGCCTCGGCACGCGAGTGGTTCCGTCCGGCCCACCGTGGTCCGGGGATGGTCAACGCCGATTTGACGCCCACCCGAGCTTTGCGAAGTACCGTGCCGGTTTCCTGGAACGGGCAGATGGTGCTGTGGGAGGGACGGGTGCGCCGCCACGAACGGGTGGGCGGGCGGGACCACCTGGTGCTGGCCACGGAGGCCGGCGAGGTGCAGGTCCACTTCATCCGGCTGGCGCGGAACCTGGAGTTCGACCGCTCCGGGTATCGCGTGGCGGTCAAGGGCCGCCTGGTCGTCAGCTCTGGTCGGACCGGGCGCCTGGATGGTTTGTCGCTGATCCTCCTGGAACCGCCCAAGGTCTGGGGCTTTTCGGAGTATCTGGCGGGGAGGTCTCCAGACCTGGTGCACCTGCTGGCCTGGACCATCCTCTTCCACAACCCCCATCTCTCCAGACACGAAGCGGAGGCGACGGCTCGGAGTCTGGAGCAGGCAGCCCTGGTCAATTCCTTGGACCCGCTCTTGTTGGCCTCGCTGGTCCAGATCGAATCCGCCTGGGATGCTGACGCCGTCTCGTCTTCGGGGGCGGTAGGGCTGGGACAGTTGATGCCCTTCACGGCGGAGGGCCTGGGCGTGGACCCCACCGACCCTGCCCAGAACCTGCAAGGCGCGGCTCGGATGCTGGCAGGTCTGTTGCGTGAGTGGCAGCACCTGGAGAACCCCAAGGCGTCTGCCCTTGCGGCCTACAACTCCGGACCTGGCCGGGTGCGCCGCCTGGGGGGGCGGGTGCCCACCCTGTCCGAACCGACCAACTACGTCTACTTCATCGGCTATGTCCACCGGAACCTGGCGCGGACGGCACGGGTCTTCCGAATTCAGGACCAGGCGCCGGGCTCATCCTCTGTGTCCAGGCCCTCGATCCTGGCGGCAGGATCGACCAGCAAGGTGCGTTCTCCTCGGTAGATCACCTTGCCGAGTGGAGTTCCCGGGGGCTTCTTTACCTTGTGGATCGGGGTGCAGACCACTTCGACCGAGGTGGCCGAACCCGCCTGGCTGAACCGGGCGGCCAGGACTGCAGCAGCCCGCAGGGTCTCTTCGGTGGGAATCCGCCCGGCGGTCCGCAGGACCACGTGCGCTCCGGGGATGTTCCGGGCGTGGAACCACAGGTCGTCGCGGCTGGCCACCTTCAAGGTCAGTTTCTCGTTCTGGCGGGGGTTCCGGCCGACCAGGATGGCCAGGCCCTCGTGGCGGAAGCGTCTCGGCCCCGGAGAGGGGGCGTGCATGCGGCGCTTGGGCCGGGCGGACGCTCCGGGGCGCTCTTCGAGCCACAGCTTGCGGATCTCTTCGAGTTCCTGGGCGCTGGAGGCGTCCTGGATGGCCAACAGGACCTCGTCGATGAACTCAAGTTCCGAGCGAATCCGGGCCAGCGGGGCCTCCAGGGCCTTCTGGGCGCGCTGAAGTCGCCGATACTCGCGGAACAGGCGCTGGGCGTTCTCGGCTGCGGAGAGGGAGGGGTCCAGGGATATTTCATGCTTTCGCCCTTCCCAGTCGGGGAGGGATACCCGGTCACTTCCCCGAGGGATCTCGTGACAGTGGGCCAGCAGGAGCTCACCTGCCAGGCGTCGGGAATCCGCTTGTCGGGCGCGTTCCAGATCCTCCAGGCGACGTTCCAGGACTGTGCGGGCCTTGCGCTGGGCGCGGCGGACCAGGCCCTCCAACGCGGAGCGTTCGTCCCGGACTCTCGGGGGATCGGAGTCTTCCCGGAGGGCTTCCTGAACGCTGGAGAAGCGGACCTCGCCGGGCTCGCCCAGGGGCCAGGGCGAGACCCGCCCCCCGGGAATCCGGACCGCTTCGAAGGCACCGGCCTCGAGTCGACTCTTCCAGTCCGGCCAGGTTGCGGCCAGGGCCTCCAGGGCTTCCCGAGTCAGGGGCGCGAGGGGGTCCAGGCCAGCCAGGCGGCAGGCCAATCGGCACTGCTGGGGGGGCAGGCCGAAGACCGCCCGGGCCAGGGCGCGGGCGGCCGGTTCACCCAGCGCGGGACTGAGCAGGGCGGGCAGATCAGCTCCGCTTATATCCAGGGCCTCCGGTCGGTCGGGGCGGGGAGGGACGGCGTAGTCCTGGCCCGGACGAAGTCTCCGAGACCCCTCGCGTTCGGGGTTCAACATACCGGCCAGGCGCCCGGATTCGGCAACCAGGAAGATATTGTTGGAGCGTCCGGGGATTTCGACCACCAGGGACCAGCCCTGGAAGTCCAGCCAGACCGACCTTTCCATGCCTTTCTGGTGCACCTTCAGCAGGGGAAGCCCGGAAAGGTGCTTACGCATCAGCATGGTGAAGGCCGAGGGCTCCCGGGCTGGAGAAAGCGGACCCTCCATCAGGACTACCCGGGCGTCGTCGGGGGCCAACCGGATCAACAGGCGGTGGGTCACCCCCGGGCGGCGGAAGTGGAGGACCAGGTCCTGCTCATCGAGCTGGGAAATCTTCTGCAGGAGGCCTCCTTCCAGGAGAGGGACAAGCTCGAGGCAGGCTGCCCGCAGGGTGATGGAGTCGACGATCATGTCTGCGCCCTTCTCCGTAGACTGCCGGGGAACCTGGGGAAGGTCTCTTGGCGTTGGGTCGGGGTTTTCGAGCGGGTTTCCCACCCTCGCCAACATAGGGGAGGATTCCCTTGGCGGAGGCGAGAAAGCGGCCCGACCCATGGGTTTGCTCCCGATCGGATACGGTAACTACGTCTCTTCAGGTCGGATCCTCGCGGCGGTGGTTCCCGATTCAGCCCCGGTCCGCCGAGCGGTCAGCGAGGGCCGGCGACAAGGCCAGGTGGTGGACGCTACGGCCGGCCACAGGACCCGGACGGTCCTTTTCATGGATACCGGGCAACTGGTCCTCTCGGCCCTTTCTACCGAGACGCTGGCCAATCGGGTGCGCCGCCACGGATCTCTGGCCGGACCGGTGGAACCGGGACCCGAGGAGGTGGACGAGGAATGACCGGTTTGCGCAAAGGCCTCCTGGTGGTGGTCTCCGGCCCCTCGGGAGTCGGTAAGGGGACCCTCCTCGAGCGCCTTCTGGCCCTCCGGAAGGATTGCGTATTTTCGATTTCTGCCACCACCCGCGCTCCCCGACCGGGCGAAATCGATGGCCAGCATTATTACTTCCTGTCTCCCGAAACCTTCAACGAATGGGTCGAGCAGGACCGTTTCCTGGAGTGGAACCAGGTGCACACCGCCTGCTATGGGACCCCCCGGGAATTCGTCGAACGGACCCGGGCCCAGGGACGGCACGTGGTCCTGGACGTGGACGTGAAGGGTGGCCTGGAGGTGATGGCCGCTGAACCGGACTGCGTCAGCATCTTCCTGGCTCCCCCGGATCTGGAAGCCCTGCATTGGCGCCTGCGCCACCGCGGAACCGAGAACGCCGAGCAGATCGCCGGACGCCTGCTGGTGGCGCGCAGCGAGCTCAAGTACATGGACCGCTACGCCTACACCATCGTCAATGATGAGATCGAAAGGGCCGAGTCCCAGTTGGAGGCCGTCCTGGAAGCGGAGATGGCGCGTACGGTCCGCGTCATCGCCGACGGGCAGGTCCAGGCCCTCTTCCACCCGGAGCCGGCCCTCCCGAACTCGCCAGGACCGTGAGTCCGGCACGCGTCCTGGGTGCCCTTCTCCTCCTGATCCTTTCGGCCTTGCTGCCTGGGGGAACGCGGGAGTTGGGGGCTACACCCCGCGGGAAGCCCGCCGGAGGCACGGTCGTGGTCGCCTTGCCCGCCGACCTGCAAGGGTTGGATCCTGGGGAGGTGATGGATCGGACCTCGTGGAGGGTCCTGTCGTGTGTCTTCGAGACCTTGGTCCGTCCCGGCCCCGAGCCCGGCCAGGTCCTGCCCGCCCTGGCTGTTTCCTGGAAGAGCTCGGGCAACGGGCGAGAGTGGGTGCTGAACCTGCGGCGGGATGTCCGTTTCCATGACGGGAAACCTTTGACCGCCGCCGCTGCGGCCAGTTCCCTGAGCCGTTTTTCCGATCCTGGTCCCCGGCGGGCTCGCGCTACCTTTTTCCGCTGCCTGTTGGGGGGGCCGACCCCGGTCCTCCGGCAGGTGAGGGCCTTGGATTCCCACACCCTGCAAATCGTGCTGCGCGAACCCATGCCTGGTTTTCTGGAGATCCTGGCCCATCCTCCGATGGCCATCGTGGGCCCCTCCATGGTCCTCTCGGAGGATGGTGGGGCTCATCCGGTCGGAACCGGACCCTTCCGCTTCCTCGAGAGGCGTTCCGGACAGCGGGTGACCCTGGAGTCCAACCCGCAGTATTGGGGAGGAGAACCTGCCCTGGACCACCTGGTCTTCACGGTTGTGCCCCAGGCTTCAGCCCGTCAGCGCGAGCTGCTCCGAGGGAATGCAGACCTGGCCCTGGCCGTCGACCTGTCGGCGGTCGATGAACTGAAGAAGCTCGGAACCTTCAGGCTGGCTGCTGCTGGCGGCTTGAACTCCTGGTCCTTGCTCATGAACTGTTCACGCAATCCCTGGAGCGATATCCGGACCCGCCTGGCCTTACAGCATGCCCTTCCCCGAGCGGCGCTGGTCAGGAGCCTGGCGGGTTCACGCGTGGCTCCGGCTACCGGAGTCCTCTCGCCGCGGAGTTGGGCCCATGACGAGACCGAGAAGGGCTACGCCTGGCAGCCGGAGCGAGCTCGACGGCTCCTGTCCAGGGTTCGGCTGCCCTCTTCTGAACCGGTATGGCTGCTCTACCCCGTGGAGTCTCCGGTCCTGGCGGATACCGATACCCTGGCTCGGGAGGTGGCCGAGGGGCTGACCGGGGTCGGTCTGCCCGTTCGTCCCCGAGCCCTGCCTCCGGCAGAGTTCACGGATTGTCTTCGCCGTGGTGCCTACGACCTGGCGCTGCAGTTGGAGGAAAAGGGAATGGTGGACCCCGACCTGGACCTGTACCCGGCCTGGTCTCGCGAGAATCGGTTCCCAGGGGGCACCAATGTCTCGCGTTTCTCCAGCGCCCGGCTCCAGGACCTGTTGGTCATGGCCCGTTCCATCCGCGAGCCGGAACATCGGCTCCGCCTCTACGGGGAGATCCAGCAGCAGCTCTGGAGGGCTGTGCCCACGGTTCCCTTGGCCTGGGCCCTGGAAGTCAACGCCTGGCGTCCGGAACTGCAGGGGGTGACGGTGGATCGCCTGGGGATTCAGGATTATTCCCAGGCGGGGCTGCTGCGTCCCTGAAGGAGGGGCCGGGAGCCAGGTAGCCGGGCGGAGAGGGGTGCCGACGCAAGACCCTGACGTACTCCTCCCACAGCGGGATCTCCTCCACCGTCGCATAGCGGATGGGCCGGGTGAAGATACAGTGGTCGGGCAGTTTGGAGAGGACGGGAAGGTAGGGCCCGGCCAGGCGACACGCCAGGGGGCGCCGGTCGTAGACCCCACAGCCCTGACCTGGAACGTACAGGGGACAGCGCCATTCGGGAAGGCCGAGCCTCTCGTCCTGGTCGGGGGTCACGGCTACGCGGAACCGGGCCAGGTCCGCCTCCCCACTAGTCTGCAGTTCCTGGGCCAGATAGTCCCATTCGTGGCGGGAGAGGTAGAAGAACCAGCGGCAGCAGTCGCCGCAGGTTCCACAAGGGTTGGAACCCTGGTCGGCAGGGAGATCTGGTCCGGGGAGGATCTCGTCGAGTCGCCTGTAGAATTCACGCAGGTCCGAGAAGCGGTCCAGCGGCGTCGCCTCCTGACTCATCTGGCTGCCTTCATCCTACAACGAACCGTTCCGATCGGGCCAGTCCCCCGTCCGGACGCTGCGGAGAGTCGACTTGCACAACACGAAGCTTCTGGTCTGGATCCTGATCCTGGTAGGCGTGTTGGGGGGGGCGGTGGCGGCCGTCCTGTACCTGACCCAGCACGAATTGCCTCCCTCTACCGAGAGGGTGGTCGGGGCCGCGGCGCGGGGGAACGAGCCGGGTGAGTTGGCCGAGCCCGCCGGGGTGGCTGTCGACCCCAGTGGCAATTCCTACGTCGTGGACACCGGCAATCAGCGCATCCAGCGTTTCGACGCGGAAGGCAAATTGATCGACGTGTGGGGCGGTCCGGGAGCGGACCAGGGGCAGTTCCGTGAGCCCCTGCGGATCGAGGTGGCTCCCGATTCTACCCTGTGGGTGGCCGATACCGGCAACGACCGTCTGCAACACTTCGACTCGAGAGGAGGCTTCTTGGGGGAACTCGGCTCGCTGGGCTCCCAGCCGGGGCAGTTTGCCGGACCGATCGGGATGGCCTTCGAAAACTCGGGCGGGTTGTGGGTGGCCGATACCCGGAACAATCGACTCCAGCTCTTCGGCCCCCAGGGCAACGTCCTGAAGATCCTGGAAAAGGCGGACCAGGTTCCGTTCGTCGAGCCCTGGGGGGTGGCCGTGGACAACATGGGCAACATCTACGTGGCCAACACGGGGGCCCATCAGATCCTGAAGCTGACTCCCGACGGAGAGTTGTTGAAGAAGTGGGGGCTGCCGGGGAAGGGGGAGGGAGAATTCCGCCACCCCACCGATGTCCTGGTCACCTCGGACGGCTCGATCCTGGTGGTCGACTCCGGCAACAACCGGATCCAGAAGTTCACCCAGCAAGGCGATTTCCTGGCCGAATGGGGACAGACCGGAACCTCTCCGGGCCAGTTCCAGAAGCCCCAACAGATCGCTGAAGGGCCCGTAGACCGGATCCTGGTGGCCGATTCCGGAAATCACCGGATTCAGGTCCTGCGCATCCGTCGCCCCAGTCAACTCTTCGCCCCTTCGCCGGAGGCCTTGCCCAAACGACCAGAGGTGCCCCTGCCGCAGGAGATCCCCACCGTCCAGGTCACCCCCGCTGCCGAAGGAGAGCCGACGGAGGAAGCAGGCCCCAGTGGAGAAGGGAGCCCGGCCCCGTCTCCTGCAGGGAGTCCGCTCCCCGGGACCAGCCCTTCTCCGACGGAGGCATCCCCTTCCCCTGAGGACTCTCCCACTCCGTCCGAGCATGGGGTGATTCCGGCGCCGGAGGCGGCTACTCCCGAGCCGAGTCCTGAGCCCAGCGCGGCGAAATTCTGACCCGTTCAAAGGAAAGAGGAGGGTTTCGAGGTGGACCTTCCGTCTCTCTGGGACGGATTCCGGCCCGTTCTGGAACGGATCGTCTCCGAGGCCGAGGCTCGGGACCTGCCGGTCTTCCTGGTCGGAGGGGCGGTTCGCGATGCCCTGAGGGGCGTGCCCGGCAAGGATCTGGACCTGGTGGTCGAGGCGGCCTCCCCCGACCAGGTCCTGGAATTGGCCTCTGCCCTGGCCTGCCGACTGGGAGGAGTCTTCGTCCCTCTGGATCGGGGCCGCGGCATTGCCCGGATAGTCCTGAAGGAGGGCCGGGACCTGGATCTGGCTGCCCGGGTCGGTTCCAGTCTGGAGGAAGACCTGCGGCATCGGGATTTCACCCTCAACGCCATGGCCTGGGACCTGAAGACCGGCAGGATCCTGGACCCCACGGGTGGCCGCTCCGATCTGGAAAAGCGGATCCTCCGGCCTGCCGGCCCCAACAGTCTGGCTGAGGACCCCCTGCGCACCATGCGGGCCCTGCGTATGCTGTGTTCACTCCCCCTCAGGCCTGCCCCGGGGCTCCCCGAAGCCATCCAGACCCACGCCGCACAGCTCCGCCGCGTCTCCCCCGAACGCATCCGTGACGAGTTTTTCGCATGCCTTCAGGCCAGCCTGTTGCCCCACTGGGACCTCTTCGTCGAGTCGGGTCTGCTGGGGGAGGTCCTTCCCCAGACAGGCGGACTTCCCGGCGCGCAGGGGAGGCGGGCCAGGGCCATCCTGGCCTCTCTGGAAGCCATGCACCTCTCCAACTATGAGACGCTGACCGGCTGCCCGGGAGCGCTGCGCGCCCACCTGGAGAAGCCCCTGGCCGCGAATCGACGCCCCTTGGAAATACTTCAGTTGGCTGCACTCCTGGATTCCGGCTCGACTCCAGCGGGGGAGTCCGATTGGATCGAGGGTGTGGGTAAGAGTCTGGTCTTGTCCCGGCGGGAGACCCGTCGCCTGACCTGTCTGTTGACCCTCTACGAGAAGCCTAGGACCCTGGCCCGTAATCAGGGCTCTCCGGGGGCGTGGTACCGTCTTTTCCGGGAGGCCGGTCCGTCGGCTCCCGACCTGCTGGTTTTTACTCTTGCCTGTGACCTCGGCGTCGGCGGACAGGACCATGCCTATCTGGAATACTTCCGCTGCATGCTGGACGATTTCTTCCAGGAAGGACGGGTCACTCGCCCGAAGAGTCCCGTGACCGGCGCAGACCTGGCCTTGGCCTTTGGCCTGTCGCCTGGTCCCCTGGTGGGCCGCCTCCTGGAGCGATTGGCCGAGGCGGTGGCCGACGGGCAGGTACAATCCCGGCAGGAAGCCCTGGCCCTGGCCTCGGAATGGTTGGCCAGGGATTCCTGAACCGGTCCAGGTTCTTGCGGAGGCAGGATGGCTCCCGTCCACATCGGTCGCTACAAGATTATCGAGGAACTCGGTCGTGGGGGCATGGGTGTGGTCTACCGTGGGGAGGATCCCGTCCTGGAACGCCAGGTGGCCATCAAGGTCCTGCCTCCCAAGAAGCTGACCCAGAAGGCGGTCGACCGCTTCCTGCGCGAGGCCAGGACAGCAGCTCGGCTGGACAGTCCCTATATCGTCAGGATCCACGATATCGGGGAAGTGGACGAAATCCACTTCATCGTGATGGAATTCGTTGAGGGCCAGACCCTGGGCGATATCCTCCCGGACGAGGAGATACCCGGCTCGCAGGCTCTTGCAGAACTCTTCCGGGTCTTCTGGCAGGTCCTGCAGGCCGTCCGCTACGCTCACGACAACGGAGTCATCCATCGGGACCTGAAACCCGACAACATCATGGTCACCCCTGCGGGACAGGTGAAGGTGATGGACTTCGGGTTGGCCTTCTTTGAAGGGAGCCACTCGCTGACCGAGATCGGTCAGGTGATGGGGACGGCCGCCTACGTCTCTCCCGAGCAGGCCCTGGGGCGCCTTACCGACTCGCGCACCGATATCTACTCGCTGGGCGTCATCCTCTTCGAGATGGTGACGGGCCGCTGGCCCTTCAGCGCCAGCAACCCCCTGGAGATGTTCCGCAAGGTGGCCGAGGCCCCCCCGCCCTCGCCGCGTGACTTCAACTCTTCGGTCTCCTTCTCCCTGGAGATGATCATCCTGCGTTCCTTGCGCAAGGACCCGGAAGACCGCTACCAGAACCTCACCGAGTTCATCGCGGACTTCGAGCACTTCCTGAAGTCTTCCAGCCTGCGCGTCGAGACGCCGGAACCCGGCCCTCCCTCATTCGAGCCCCCTCCTCCGCCACCGGTCACGCTGGAACCCGCCGTCTGGAAGGCCCCTACTCCACCCCCCCAGGCGCCTGTCTTCCCGGCACCGGGCCCACCCTTGAAGGCTCCCTTGGAGGAGACCCGGACCGATCTCCCGGTGGACTCTCCCAAGCCACTTCCTCGGCCTTTTTCGCCTGCGGCACCCCCCTTGGCCACCGCCTTGCCCCAGGCGCCGATGGGGGCTTTGCCCACTCCGCCGCGCCCGGCAGAGCACGACCCCGTCTCGGAGGCCCTGGGTTACCCGGTTGCCGGCGCGACCACACCCGAGGCCTCGCTGACCCCGCTGACCCCGGCAGCCCCAGCGACACCGGTAGACT
>JAAZKF010000397.1 GCA_012799975.1 Burkholderiales bacterium | reverse complement strand
TCCGGACCGGTGGACAGCCTGGAACGGACGAGCGATTCAAAAAGTCTGCTCTACAAGCGGGGAAGCGAATCCCCGGACAAGGGCCTCCTGGGGAAGGCCCCCAGCGCCGCCAATGTGATCAACCAGAGCCTGGCCCTGACCCGTAGCTTGAAGGCCTTCCCCGGCTTCATCTACCCGACCGTCATCAACGCCAGTGCCACCGAACAGAGCCAGATCTACGATGTCCTGGACGCCTTGCCCCTCAAGGACGTCAACTCGGTCAAGTCGATCAAGATGGTGCCCGAGATCCCCAACAACAATCCGGGATGGGTCACCCGAGGGCGAGCCTGGGACCTCAACGTCACCAACTACATCGAACTCTCGCGCAAGGAACTGCAAGATCCCGCCGACTTCCGCAAGGTGCTGATCCACGAGATCGGCCACACCAAGGACTATGAGAGTGCCTGGTTCAACCTGGCCGGTGAAGAATCCAGCAAGAAACCCTTCGGCGAAGGCCCGCACATCAGCGACTATGCCAAGACCAACCGCTATGAGGACTACGCCGAAACCTACGCGAACTACCACGTCGATCCCAAGCGGACCCAAGAAGAGGTTCCCGAAAAATTCGAGGCCATCCGCAAGTCTGAAGAGCCCAACTTCGTCGAGCGCCTGGTCGACCGCAAGGAGTTCCGCGAGACGGGCCGTTGGCTGGGCGAGCACATGGGCGATAACCTGGCCACCCGGAACGGGGTGCAGATCGTGCACTCGCTGGCAGGCGGCGTCCAGGCGATTTGTGGTGCGGAGCAGTTGCGCCAGGCTTCCCAGACCCGGGACCCCCAGCACCACTATCAGGGAATCCTGAACCTCACTGCCGGAGTCCTGTTCAGCAGCGGTATGCTGGGTATTCCCGGGATGGCTGTCCACAGTGCCCAGAGATCCCTGGACCGGGCCGTGGCCCGAGGTGAGCTCAGCGCCCTGGACGCCGATGCCGGGGTCCGTACCCTGAGCGACCCCATCGAAAAGGCCGTCCGGAAAGCCGGTTCCAAGGTAGGACTACTGGAACCCTTCCATCCGCTCAAGGAGGATTTCCCCGACGCCAAACCCAAACGCGCTCGCGCCCTGGGCGTAGCTACGGGTGGAGCGCTGGGTGGCGTGGCCGGATCGATTGCCGGACCCTATGGTGGCGTTCTGGCGGGCTACCACCTGGGTGGCCCGGTCGGAGGCGCTGTAGGGCTGGTGGTCGGAGCGTTGGGCGGTTACGCCTTGGGGACCGAACTGGGGGGCCGCGCGGGCGGCGCCTTGACGAAAGCCTTCGGCGGCTGAGCTTGCCTCAGCCGGCCCTGGTTGGGAGAGCGCAACCGGCCGACCCCCTTATAGACCCAGAGCAGCAGGGCCAGGAGGCGATCCCCGTTGGCCAGATCCTGGGCGGCCAGGATCCTATGGATGCTGCGGCGGGCCCGGGGGGTCTGCACCACCATGCGCACCGTATCGCCCTGGGTCTTCAAGTCCCGCCGGATCATCCCATGAGGCAGGCGCGGCAGGTGCTGGGACTCCAGGTTGCCCAGATCCAGCCCTGGAACCTGTAGCCGCAACGAAATCCGGTCCACCACCTTCTCCTTCCAGCGGTACTTGGTCTTGCTCCCACTGGTCTTGCGGTATTTCAGGCGTTCGGCCTTGCGCACGACCTCCAGGCTCAACCTGGAGCCGTCGGCCAGGCGTCCCCGGAACTCCATCCAGGGCTGCTGGTAGGTCAGGCGCGTCCGCCCTCTGCCTTCGGAATTGCAGGAGACCTGGAATGCCCGCATGGGATAATCGCGAAAGTCCACCTTCAGACGGATGGGACGGTCGGGAGGCAAATCTGCCTGCAGCACCCGCAGGAAGCGCAAAGGCTCCAGATAGTGGAAATCCACCAGGTTCTGCGAATCCGCTCGGACGAGGAACGGGATGCAGAGCACTGCTCCCACCAGACATGATACACCGGGCCAGACCAGCCAGGAGACGTCCGAGGAATACGCGAGCAGGCCGACCCCCAGGAAGAAAAGGATCCAGGCAATGGACCCGAATATCCTCCCCTGACGTTCGGCCTTACGGTCCTCTTGTTGGGCCGACTCCAGGCGGGCAATAACCTCGCCCGGAGTCCCTTCGTACTGGTAGATTCCCCTTTTCATGCTTGGGGGATTCTCCCGAGACCGACCCGGTTCCCCCTGGCAGGCAAGCAGGAATGGGCTGCGAAATGAAGGTCCGACCTGGAGGTTGAAAATGGACGAACGGATGCAACGGCTGCGGGGCCTGGAACTGCCAGAGTCGATCCTGTGGCTGGCCAGCCAACCTCACGGCGAGGACCTCTTCTTCTTCCGCTGCGGCGAGGTCGAGTCCCCGAAGGGCATGCGCTTCCCGGAAGGGATTCCCGCCGAGCCTCTCTGGCAATTCGACTGGTGGGTGACTGCGGCGCGTCGGCGGGACGATCATCTGGAGTATCTGGGTTTCGACGCCGATGACCCCGAGAACTGGCAACTGTTGGCCACCAGCGAGAAGGGCCTGTTGACCAACCTCTTCTCGGACCTGGTCGAGGACGAGGATTGGGAAGAGGAAGAAGAAGAGGCCATGCGGGCCCTGCGCGAGGCCGCCGAACAGGTCGGCTTCCAGGGCCTGG
>JAAZKF010000053.1 GCA_012799975.1 Burkholderiales bacterium | reverse complement strand
TCCTCATCCAACATGCGGATAGCCGCCAGATGCTCCTCCAGCTTCTTCATGCGCGAAGCCAGGTCTTCCACGTCGGAGGTCAACTGGGCCTGGGAGGCCAGAAGCTTCTTGTCATCCAATTGGACGGACGGCGCCGGCCGGAAGAGCAGGACCAGCAGATTCAGGACCAGCAAGGCGATCAAGACGTAATCCACCATGCGGACAGGTGGGTGGCGCACCAGCCTCTGCAGTTTCTCCAGGCTCCGTTCGACGTAACGCTCCCGGAGATGCTCGTCGGGACGGGAGGGTTCGCGATCCGCCACCTTCATCGGTTCTTCCTCCTTGCCGTAGATCCGAAATCCGCTGGCTCGAACCAGATCTGCGTCCCGCCAGAGGTGGAAGGCCCTCTCGCGCAGGACCGGGTCCACAGCGTAGAGCACCTGCCAGGGTTCCGTGAAGAGCTCGCCGTGAAGCGAGATCTCATCGCTCGAGAGATCGGCGCCGGTTCCCGGATGGGTGTGGAACCAGCCCACCACCTCCAAGCCGGGATGGCGGTGACGGACCACCCTCCGGGCCCGCTGCCAACTCCGTTCGCTGAATCGGGTGGCACCTTCCTCGAGGGCCACGTCCAGGGCCTCCTCCACCTTCAACCAGAGCCCCTGCTCGCTGCGCCGCCCCAACAACATCCCCGCCTGCTCCCGGGAGGTATCCCGCAGGGCAAAGTCATCCAGGGCGCGGAACAAGGGATAGCGCAGATAGATGCGACAGGAAGTGGTATCCTCGGTGCCGACCTGGAAGAAGTCGGCTGGTTCCCCATCAAGGGGTACGTCCTGGGAGGGTTCCGAGGCCGACGGGGTGGTGTCCAACGGCTCGCCCATGGCCCTAGTTGCCGGGGGTCGTGGGAGTGTTCAAAGCCAGCTCCGTCTCGGGGTCGAAGAGGTGGATCTTGCGGAGGTCCAGGGCCAGTTGAGCGGTCTGCCCGACCCGCGCCGAGGTGTGGGCGTCCACGCGGCAGACGAGCTGGTCTGTTCCAGCCTGGACGTAGAGATAGACCTCGGACCCCATCGGCTCGAAGACCTCCACCGAAGCCTCGAAGTCGGCCATGGGGGTATCCTCACGAGCAAACTGGCGGTCGTAGATGTCCTCGGGGCGGATCCCGAAGGTTACGGCCTTGCCCAGGTGGTTTTCCAGGCCCTGGTGGCGTTCCGCCGGGACCTCGATGCGCAGGCCGGAAGACACGATCTCCACACGTCCATCGACAGCTTCCAGGCGGGCCGGAATGAAATTCATCGACGGACTGCCGATGAAACCGGCCACGTACTGATTGGCTGGCCGCTCGTACAGGTTCAGGGGAGTGTCCATCTGTTGGATGACTCCCCCCTTCATCAGGACGATCCGGTCTCCCAGGGTCATGGCCTCCGTCTGGTCATGGGTGACGTAGATCGTCGTCACCCCCAGGGTCCGGTGCAGCTTCTGGAGTTCCGCGCGCATCTGCACGCGCAGCTTGGCGTCCAGGTTGCTGAGGGGCTCGTCCATCAGGAAGACCTGGGGACGGCGCACGATGGCCCGGCCCATGGCCACGCGCTGTCTCTGCCCGCCGGAGAGTTCCTTGGGCTTGCGATTCAGGAGGTGTTCGATGTCCAGCAGGGCAGCGGCCTTCTTGACCCTCTCCTCGATCTCAGCGGGCGGGAACTTGCGCAGCTTCAAGCCAAAGGCCATGTTCTCATACACCGTCATGTGCGGGTACAGCGCGTAGTTCTGGAAGACCATGGCGATGTCGCGGTCCTTGGGGGACACATCGTTCACCCGCCGGTCGCCGATATAGATGTCTCCGGAAGTAGCCTCTTCCAGGCCGGCCACCATTCTCAGGGTGGTCGACTTGCCACAGCCGGAGGGTCCTACCAGGACCAGGAATTCGCCATCCCGGATCTCCAGGTCGGCGTCCTTGACCACGTGGACCTCGGAGGGAACATGCCCGGGTTTCCAGACCTCATACCAGGCTTTCTTGACTGGCGTCTTTCCTTGAAAGACCTTGTTGACCTTGACCAAGCGGACGTTGCCCACGACAGACTCCAATAAGTGGACCTCCGAGCCCGAGGGCTCGAGGTCCGGGGTTCTGGATATTTCTCTTCCTGAGCCGCCTTCCCTCCAGCGGGATCAATGGGAACGCCCCCGAGGGTTCTCCCGGAGCGGAGAAGGCGCTTCAGGGGCGGTCCCGCGGGGAGGTTCGGCCGGAGCAGTGCCCACGAGATTTTCCCGCCCGCGCTGGACGATGCTGAGGATCCGGGTCAATTCCCCCTCCATCCCGTTGAGGACCCGCAGGGACCAGGCTTCGACTTCGCGTCGGGTGCTCTGCGAAAAGGCCTCGGCCTCCTCGCGCACCTTGCGGGCGGCCTCCGCGGCCTCCGCCTCGCGGGCGCGGGCCCGATCCTCCGCCTCGGCCATGAGCCGCTGGGCTTCCTGACGGGAGCGGACGACGATTTCGCTCTCCTGCACCAGTCGGGCCGCCTCCTCCTGGGCCGAGCGCAGCATCTCGCGGACGCGATCCTGGGCCGTCGACTCGACCTTTTCGGCTCGGGCCATGGCCTCGTCGCGGATGCGCTGGTTTTCGCGCGCGACCCAACGGGCCTGCTTGATCTCCTCGGGCAGCCCCTCGCGGGAACGCTCCAAGAGCTTCAGGAAGTTGTCACAGCGGATGACCGAGCAGTCCTGCCAGGGCCAAGGCATCCGGCGACTCTCTCGGATCGCCTTCTCCAGATCTTCCAGGACCTTGTATATATCCATGTCCGGTCCACCTCAACTATCGCGTTCGACCCGCTGCCCTCGGCCGGGAACCGGCAGAAATCCGAACTTCTCGCGGAGCCTGCCCTCCACGTAGGGGGGCACCAAATCGGAGACGCTGCCCCCCAACGACGCTATCTCCTTGACGGAGCTGGAACTGAGAAAGGCATGACTGACGGCCGTCATCAAGAAGAGGGTATCCACCTCAGGGGCCAGATTCCGATTCAGCAGGGCCATCTGGAACTCGAACTCGAAGTCCGAGACGGCACGGAGCCCTTTGACGATGATCTGCGCTTGTTGAGCGCGGACGTAGTCTACCAGCAGGCCGGCAAAACTGCCTACCCGCACGTTCCCCAGATCGGCAACACACTCCTGCAGGATCTCCTGGCGTTCCAGAAGCGTGAAGAGGGGACTCTTGGCAGGGTTCTGCACCACTGCCACCACGAGTTCATCGACCAGGCAGGCTGCCCGCCGGATGATGTCGAGGTGCCCGTTGGTGGGGGGATCGAAACTCCCCGGGTAGATGGCTCGGCGCAAACCGACCTCCTGCAGTCGGGAACCCACCCGGGTCCCAGAAAGTGGACGGCCCATTCTCCGAGGAGAGAGGCGAACCTTCTGAAGCTCAGGGCTTCCGGACCGACCCGCTCAAGGTGGCTCCATCCGGGATCCTCCAGGGAGAAGAGGCCAGGATTTCGACATCGCCCTGGCAGATGACGTCCTGACCGAAGATCACCTCGCCGTGAATGCTCAAACTCGAGCAGGCCCGCAAGCCCGGGGGTCCCCAAGGCATATGCCGCTGAAGGTCCTCGACCGTCCGATAGACCTCGGGATCCAGGCGGATGCGGGGGGGGACCTGGCGCCCGGGATCCAGATGGATCCGATGGTCGTGAGTCAACTCGTAGGCGTCCGAGCGCACGGCCAACAGATCCTCCAGGGTCTTGACGGGAGCGAAGCGAGTACGGGGAACCCGCAGGGCCTGGGCCCCTGCGAAAATCGAAATGGCAGCCCCCATGGCCGTCTCCAGTTGAAAGACCTCCGGCGAGTCCGGGTCTGCCGGGACGACCCTCTTCCGATTCACGATCAACGACAGGTCCAGCAGTCCATCACAGCGCGTCAGGACCTCCTCCAGCCTGGGAAGGTCCACCCACAGATTGTTGGTGTTGAAGTAGCGATGTCGCTGGATGTCCTGGAAATCGTCGAATTCATCATCGGGACACATGGCCACCTCGCGCAGGACCAGCCGGCCGTCGTGCAGGCGGGCCAGATGCCCACCCTTGCGATCCACCTCGGTCCGGTCGGCCACCTCCATCAGGAAGGGGATGCCCTGGTCGTGCATCCAGGCCGGAATCTTCATCTCCAGCACGGCCCCCACGTTATCCACGTTGGAGACAAAGAGGTAGCGGAAGCCCTGGCGGATCAGGGAGTGAAGCATTCCCGAGCAGTGCAGGCTCAGGTAGATATCTCCGTGCCCCGGAGGGCACCACTCCAACTGCGGATTCTGGGGCCAACGGACGGGAGCCAGGTCCCGGACCTGCACCTTGGGAACTCGCGATTGCAGCAGTTCCAGCGGGAATCCCTGGTCTCCGAGGTGGGAATGGCGTCTCAAGGCCCGGGTGGTCTCGCGGGTGGTATTGAAACTGTTCATCAGGATCAGCGGAAGCCGCCCCCCGAAGGTCTTCCGATGGTGCTGGACCCGCAAGGCCAGCAGGTCCAGGAAGGTGAGCCCTTCGCGCAGTTCCAACAGGGACTTGGGACCGGTAAGCCCCATCGTGGTGCCCAGACCACCGTTGAGATTCAGGAGGGCGACCTGGT
>JAAZKF010000396.1 GCA_012799975.1 Burkholderiales bacterium | reverse complement strand
TCGCTGCGCAGCCGGACAGCCAGCTCGCGCGTGGCCGGGCAATCCCAGCGACAGGGCATGTGGTAGATATAGGAGTAGGTGCGGTCCTTGGTCAGGGGGTTGCAGAGCCAGTGCCGGGGCCGACCTCGCGATTCGCGGTGGATCTCCGCCAGGAAACTGAAGCGGCTCCAATCGTTGCGCTGGCGGAAGAAGCGGATGCAGCACTCGGGGTAGCCCAACAGGCGACCGTAGGCCAGGATATCCGCGTAGGGAGGCCACAGCACCCGGTCCTTGACGACCACCGGGTACCACATCCCATGGCGCAGCAGGTCCCGATCCCGGCTGAGGAAGACGTGCAGTCGGGCCTGCGTCCAGGCCTCTTCCGGCAGGGGGGCCCCCAGCGGCAAGCCCAGGGCCAGCGTCGAAGTCAGGGTTTCCCCACCCAGGGCCTGTGCCTCTACCCGCGAACGCGGCATCAGGACCTTGGTGACATCCGCTCGGACGTGCAGCCCATAGCGCCGGCACATCCGGCGGTAGTCCTCCAGAAGCCCGACCGGAATCCAGTCGTCCATCAACGGCTTCAGGCCCAGCACGCAGGCCATGAACATCAAGAGCTGCGTGCTGCTCTGACGAAGTTCGACGAAGTCCCGGCAGAAGCTTCGAGGGAGACAGGGCGCGAAGAGCGGAGGTTCAGCGCACATCGGGCTGGGTCAGGGACCAGGGCCCGAAGCGCAGGATATCGACCGTGCCACCCAAGGGATCGACCCGGAACGGGATGGCCAGTTCAATCTGCTTGTTGGTGTAGGCAGCCGGCAGGAAGAAATCCCGGGTGGTAACCCGCAGAAACCCGACCCCCTTGCGCACCGGAACCACTACCGAATACCACGGACCAGCCTGTCCCAGCAGCCCTCGTTCGCCCAGTTCCAGGTTGATGAAGCCCCAGGCAGCGGTGGCCACCGAGTAGCGCATGTTGACGGCGAAGGTGTGCCCCCGTCCGGTCTGCAACGACCCGACCTTGGGGAAGAAGGAGAGGACCTGCAACGAATTGCGCACAACTGGAACCTTCTCGGGACGGACCGAAAGCGATCCTCTCAAGAAATTGTGGCTGGTGGCCCAGGCCAACTCCTTGCCCGACCCGTTGCGGAGATTGACCACCACGGCGATCTGGGCATTTTTCTCGGAGACGGACTCCAGGGCCACCGGCTCGGTCTGCAGGACCAGGGTCTGCTGGCCCTGAACGACATCCTTCTCCACGGGTGATATCAAGGGCTGGAAGGCCGAGCCCTTGGCTCCGGGGCGCAGGCGGAAAACCCCTACCCGCACCTTCCCTCGTGAGGCCGACTTCAAGGTGCAGGCGACTTCCAGGTGGAAGGGGACCAGCGTGGGGGTGGGCAGATCCGCTCCGGTACGGGGCGTGATCTTCTGGATGCGCACGAAGTCCTGTCCGGTGTGGCTTTTCTCGTTGCTGCTGCACAGGCCCGCCGAGCTCGCCAGCAGACACACCCCGATAACCGCCGCCCAGACCAGCGTGATCCACCGCATCGCGCGCTACACCGCCTCCTCTTCCGACCTTCACCCAGGGTTTCAGTCCTGGTCGGATCACCGGCTGGCGGGTTCTTTTCCGGAAAGGAGGATTCCTGCCCGGCCTCGACAGACTGGCTATAATACTGGCGTGAGCCGAGTCCTTCCGCTCTTCCTGCTCCTGGTCACCCTGGCGGCCTGCACCTCCGGCCGGGTTTCCGAGGTCCCCACCCCACCCGCCCCTCCGGCCCCCCTGCTGCTCGAAGAGGTAACCTGGAAGCTGTGCTGGCAAATAACCTGCCGCAATTCCGGGTCCAAGCCGACCTCGATCCGGGTCGAGATGCCTCTTCCGCAAGACCGCGGAGGCTGGCAGACCGTCCGCCAGACCTCCCTTCAGCCCGCCCCGGACCGACGTGAGACCGATCCGTTCGGCAATCGCCTGGCGGTCTACGAATGGGCCGAGGTGCCCGCGGGCTCCTCGGTCCAGGCCCAGGTCGAGGCCGTGATCCAGCGCCGGGGCGCCGCCTTCTGTCCGGATGCCAGCCGGGTCCGCTCGCCGGGTAGCGAGCCATCCCGTTTCCTGGTGGCCGAGCCCGGAATCCTGGCCGACGACCCCGTGATCCTCCGGACGGCTGCAGCCGTGGTGGGTGACGAGCACAACCCCTACTATCGCCTAGTCCGCCTCTACGACTTCGTCCGGGGCCTGGACTACCAGTTGACCCGCCCCGCCCAGGACGACCACGAATCCCTGGCCTCGCGGGTCGTCCAGTGCTCCGACGCCGCGGGGCTGCTGGTCAGCCTGTCGCGGGCTGCCGGAATCCCGGCGCGCTACGTAGCCGGGGTCTTCCTGCGGCCCGAGACCCCCCGGCTCCGGTTCGCCCACGCCTGGGCCGAAGCCTGGATCGAGCCCCATGGCTGGCTGCCCGTAGACCCCACCATGGGCCGGTTTGCCGACACGCGGACCACCCGACTGGGGCAACTGGACCCGGCCTACGTGGTGACCTGGGAAGGCCGGGGCAGCCGCGGATTCGCCGTCCAGGGGGCCCGGGACTCGGAGGTGAGCCTGGTCCTGCACCAGGAACTGGTCTCGCGCAGAGCTCCCTCATCCCCCTCCCTGAGGGTTCCCTCCCTGATGGGGTCGCGGGACCTGACCCCAATGCTGCCCACGGGGCGGGCCCTGGAACTCCTGCAGAAGGCGATGGACCCCGGACTGGACGCGCCCTCGCGCATCCGGGCCTGTCGCGAAGGCCTGAAGCTCGCCCCCGACTCCAAGGCCTTGATGCGCGCCCTGGTCTTCGCCAGCCCCGCCGGCCCGGCGCGCCAGGCCCTGGAGGAAGAGCTGGTGAAGGCTCCATCCTCGCCCAACGTGCTCTTCGGACGCGGCCTGCTGGCTTTGGAAGAAGAGCGCTGGACGCAGGCCGAGGACCTCCTGAAGGCTGCTGGCGAGGATTTTCCAGTCCAACACGCCCTGGCTGACCTCTTCATCCGGACCTGTCAACCGGGTCGGGCCAGCGAGGCCCTGGCCCAGGCCACCCGCCAGGCGGTGACCTTCCGCCTGGCCCAGAGCGCCACCCACCTCTTCGCGGACCTGGGAGACTGGGCCGGACTGGCCCGGGTGGCGGAGGAAGCAACCCGGATCTACCCCGCCAGTCCCGAGTTCGAATTAGCTCGGGCCCAGGCCCTTTTCCGGATGGGAGACCAGGAAGCCTCCGAGGCGCTCGTCGCCCAGATGCGCATCGCCCGCCCCGGGGACGGCCTGCCCGATGCGATGCTGGGGCTCCTGCACCTGGAGAATGGCCGGCCGGACCGGGCCCTGCAGCTTCTCCGACGAGGCCTGCGCACGGGGCTGGATCCCGCCGAGCGGGACTTCTTCGCCGACCTGGCCCGCCAGGTCCAGGAGATGCCAGACCAGGAGCCTTGAACCTCTTCCAGGGCAAAGCCCTCCGAATCTTTGATTCACCCGGGAGGGGATGGTATATTACCTGGACAACCGGCAGGCCGGAACCCGAAGCTTGGCCCCTGAAGCCTGGGAGGACAAAACTTGAAGCGCTACGTCGTCGTCGGTGCGGGCGCCGCCGGACTGACCCTGGCCTATCTCCTGACCAAGGCGGGCCTGCCCGTCACCGTGATCGAGAAGGAATCCGAGGTAGGCGGACTGGCCCGCACCTTCCACTATGACGAGTGGCACTTCGACATCGGGCCCCACCGGTTCTACTCGCCCAATCCCGTGGTCGGGAACTTCCTCTCCGAGGTGATGGGCGACGACTTCCTCGAGATATCGCGCTCCTCCGCCGTCCACTTCATGGGTCACTACCACTCCTGGCCCTTGCGCCTGGAGACCCTGCCCAAACTCCCCCTGGGAATCGCGCTCCGGGCCGGACTGGATCTGCTGGGCAAAGCCGCCCGGACCTCGGAGGGAAGCGTCTCTTTCGAGGACTATGTGCTGCGCCGCTACGGGCGCACCCTGTATCAGACCTTCTTCCGGGACTATACCGAGAAGTTCCTGGGCATTTCCGCCTCGAAAACCCACCAGAACTGGGCCAAGGTCGGGGTCGAGCGGGCCACCATCGACGAGAAGGTCAACACCGCCTCGTTGGCCGAGATCTTCAAGTTGATGCTGATCCCCAAACCCAGCGATTTGAAGTTCCTGTACCCCGAACGCGAAGGAGTCCACGCCTTCTGGAAGCGCTGCGCCGAAAAGATCCTCTCTGCAGGCGGGGAGATCCTGACCGGGAAGACTCCCCAACGGCTGGAGACGGACCCCGAAGGCCTCAGCCACGTGGTTCTGGACGACCGGACCCTGGATTGTGAGGTCCTGGCCTGGAGCGGCCCCATCCCGGAACTGGCCCGCATGCTGCATCTACCCGCACCGAACCTGGGCTATCGCTCGCACGTGGTGTACAATGTCCTGCTGAACAGCCCACCGGTGCATGACTATCAGTGGTGCTACTTCGGAGCCAAGGATCTGGTCTTCTCGCGGCTCTCCAATCCGGCCAGTTTCTCGCCGCAAACCGTGCCCTCGGGGCGGGGGGGACTGTGCCTGGAAATCCCCTGCCAGGAAGGAGACATCCTGTGGGAGGATCCGGCCCGTATCCGCCCTCAGGTTCTCGAGGATCTGCTCCGGGTCCAGGCCATACGCGACCAGGACCAGATCCTGTCGATGAAGGTCGAGCGCGTCCGCGACGCCTACCCGGTCTATCACGTGGACTATCCCGAAAGGCTGGACCAGGCCTTCGCAGACCTCCAGGCCTTCCCAAACCTGCACCTGCTGGGGCGCACCGGGCGCTTCTGGTACAACAACATGGACCACTCCATCGAGAACGCCTTCGCCCTGGCCGGCGAACTTCTGGAGGGAATGACCCAGGCCAGCGACCGCGCCCGCCAGGTCCGTGAGGAACTTCTGACGGTCTGCCCCCCGGGGACGCCCGAGCCTGAACCTGCCGTGGCCAGGGCCTGAGCAGCATGAGCCGATTCACGCTTCCCCTGCCGCGCTTCGGGCTGGCCCTGGAGCACTCCGATCTGACCTGGGTGCTGGGTCGGATCGGGCGCCACGGCCCGGAGGAACTGCCCCGCCTGGAAGCCGCCTTCGCCCAGGAGGTAGGACTGCGTCGGGCCTTCTTCATCCCCTCGGCCCGGCTGGGGATGTACCTGACCCTGAAGGCCCTGAACCTGCCCCCGGGGGCCGTGGTCCTGATGCCGGCCTGGACCCATCCCTCCATGCCTGCCATGGTGGTGGCGGCCGGCCTGACGCCCCGCATCGCCGACATCGCTCGCGGAACCTGGACCATGGGCTGTGAGCAGATCCCCGAAGAGGCCTGGCAAGGCGTCCGGGTGGTGGTGGCCACCCACATGTACGGCTATCCGGCCCCCGTCGCCGAGCTGACGGCCGAGGCCCGCCGGCGCGGTGCCATCCTGCTGGAAGACTGCGCCCAGGGCCTGGGAGCCCGTTCCGGGCAGCTCCCGGCCGGCGTCTCGGGAGTGGCCAGCTTCTACTCTTTTGCCCTCACCAAAAACTTCACGACCCTGGGGGGGGGGATGGTGGGCGTCCAGGATGCCGACCTGGCCGAGAAACTGGAGGAGTTGCTGGCCAACGCCCCCCTAGCAGGGGATAAGCGCGTCGTGCCCACCCTCGTCAAGGCAGCAGCCTTCCGCCTGGCCACCGCCCGGGCGCTCTTCGCGGCCGGGGTCTATCCCGCCCTGGCTGCGGGCTGGTTGGGCGCCGGCCGGGACCTGCTGCACCCCCTCTTCGAAGAGCGCTTCAGCATCGCCCCTCCCCCTACGCCGAGCCGGCCCTCGCCGCTCCAGGCGGCCCTGGGTCTGCGACTGCTTCCCCGGCTGGAAGAACATAACCGGCGCCGCGCCGCCAACGGCCTGGCCCTCCTGGAACGCCTGCAGGCCCTGGAACTGCCCGAGCTGGGCCTGCCGGAGATTCCGGCCGAGGGCCGGCACCTCTTCATGAGTTTCGTGGTCACCTGGCCGGATCGCCAGGCCCTGGCTCGCGATCTCTTCCGGCTGGGGGTGGACTCTTCGCCCGGGTATCTCCGCCCGGTAACCCGGGTGGGCGTCCTGGCTGGCCGGGTCGAACAGTTCGGCCCCTGCCCCGAGGCCGAGAGCCTGGAAACCCGACAACTGCACCTGCCTATCTACCCCGACCTGACCGAGCGTGATCTGGACCGGATCGCCGACGCGGTAGGCCGAGCCGCCCGGGTTCGGCCCTCCACCATGAAGTTCTCCACCATGGTCCGCGCCGGAGCCGCGGTCCTGAAGAGCCGGGTGGCCGGGGTGGACTACCCTCTCTTCGCGATCCTCTCGACCAACAACACCTGCCAGTCCCGCTGCCGCTATTGCCGGATCTCCGCCCGCGTGCAGAAGGAGATGAATACCGAACAGATTTTCGGGCTAATCGACCAGATGGCCGATATGGGGACCCAGAGGCTGGGTCTGTGGGGCGGAGAACCGCTGCTGCGCCCCGACATCACCCGGATCGTTTCCCACGCCCGGCAGAGGGGCCTGTACGTGACCCTGGACACCAACGGCTACCTTCTGCCAGAGCGCCGAGAACTGCTGGACCACCTCGACCACCTGATCCTCTCCCTGGACGGGCCGGAAGAGGCGCACGATGCCAACCGCGAGCCGGGCTCGTGGAAGAAGGTCATGGCAGCCCTGGACTGCATCCCGCCCGGCCGGACGGTATGGACCATCACCGTGCTTACCCGCCACAATATCCAGCACGTGGACTGGATCCTGGACGAAGCCGAGCGCCGGGGCTTCGTGCCTACCTTCCAGGTCCTGCACCACAACGAGCTCTTCGGGATCAACGACGAATTGCGCCCCAGCGCCGAGGAATACGCCCGGGTCCTGAGATACCTCGCCGAGCAGAAGCGCCAGGGACGCCGGATCGGCACCTCCGTGGGCTGCTTCGAGCACCTGGCCGCCTGGAAGGACTACCAGCGCAACACCTCCAGCGAAGGCGGCCTGGGATGGAAGAAGTGCTGGGGCGGCAAGTTCTTCGTCAACATCGACACCAATGGCGACCTCTACCCCTGCTCGCTGACAGTGGGCGGATTGCCAGCCCCCAACGCCCTGGAGTTGGGCTTCGCCGAGGCCTACCGCCAGGTGGCTCCCCCACCCTGCCAGTCCTGCCTGGCCACCTGCTACTCGGAGTACAACCTGCTGTTCTCGTTGAACTTCAAGACGATCCTGCAGTGGGTCCGAGCCCTGGGGCGGGGAGCATGACGTGAAGGTCCTGCTGGTCAATCCGCCCCGCGAACACAGCATCTCCTCGGAAGTTCCGACCTCGGTGAACGCCGAGATCAACACCATGCCTCCCCTGGGCCTTTTGTACCTGGAGGCCTGGCTGGCCAGCCAGGGACGCCACGAGGTGCGCATCCTGGACTGCCTGGCCGAGGGTTGGGACGGGTCCAGACTGGAAGAAGAGGTCCGCCGGGAGAGCCCCGACCTAGTGGGACTGACGGGCCACACCCATGACCTGGTCGATATGTTGGAGGTTTCGCGGAGGGTCAAGGCCCTCTCCCCGGAGATCGCTGTGTGGTGGGGCGGCCCGCACGTCTCGGACTTTCCCTCCCAGACCATGCACTACCCGGAGGTGGACGGCTGCATCCCGAATGAGGGCGAGCAGGCCTTCGCCGAAGTCCTGGACTGCCTGGCGGACGGCCGCGAGCCTCATCAGGTTGCCGGGGTCCTCTTCCGCTCCCGACGGGGGGAGGTGGTCCAGACCTCCGGGCGCGACCCGATCCGGGACCTCGACACGCTCCCCTTTCCCCGTCGCAGCACCCTGGACTATCGGAAATACTCCTATGTCCTGGGAAGCCAGGCCATAGCCACCTCGCTTCTGACCAGCCGGGGTTGCCCCTACCACTGCAGCTTCTGCAACACTCCGGGACGGGGTTCCTGGAGGTCTCGCAGCGCGCACAAAGTGGTGGACGAGATGGAAAAATGCGCCGAACTGGGGATCCACGAGATCTACATGGTGGACGACACCTTCAACGTCCAGCCCGAACGGACACTGACCATGTGCGAGGAGATCCGCCGTCGGAACCTTCGGGTCAACTGGAACATCCGGACTCGCGTCAACCTGATCACGGCCGAGACGGTCCAGGCCGTTCGCCAGGCCGGTTGCACGCGGGTCCACGTAGGTGTCGAATCGGGGACCGACGAGGGGCTGAAGATCCTCAACAAGAACCTGGATACCGCCCAGGTCCGCCAGAAATTCCAGATTCTCAAAGATTCGGGACTTACCACGGTGTGCTACTTCATGCTCGGCTGCCCCCATGAGCGGACCCGGGATGATGTGCTGGCCACCATCGACTTCGCCCGCGAACTGGACCCCGACTACGCGCTCTTCGGGGTGCTGACCCCCTACCCTCGGACCGCCCTGTACGAGGAGGGTGTCCGCCGGGGCATCCTGGACCCCGAGCACTGGGAGGGCTTCCTGCGCGATCCCCGCTCAGACTTCCGCCCCCAGGTCTGGACCGAATTCTTCACCCCCGAAGAGCTCGGCGAACTGTGCGAGCTGGCCTTCAAGCGCTTCTATCTGCGGCCGCGGCAGATGCTGCGCAAACTGCTGGAGATCCGGAGTTTCCAGGACCTCTCCCGGAAGCTCAAGGCCGGCTGGAGCATCGCGAAGCTTTAGTCCCATGAGATACCTTCCCCTGACCCAGGCCCTCCTGACCCGCCGGGTCCCGGTGTACGTGCACTACGGGATCACCCACCGCTGCAACCTGCGTTGCCGGATGTGCGGATTGTGGAAGATCGCCGACCGGACCAATGAACTGGAGCTTCCCCAGATCCGGCAGGTGGCCCGGAACCTGCAGCGTCTGGGTACTGCCGCCATCTCCCTGGGTGGAGGCGAACCCTTCCTGAGACCGGATCTGCCGGAAATAATCCGGGCCTTCTCGGACCTGGGGATAGAAGTCCGGGTCCTGACCAACGGCCTGGTCCAGGACCCGGACCTGCTGCGCCGGGTCATGCAGACAGGGATCCGCCACGTCTCCTTGTCCCTGGACACCCCGGATCCGGCCCGCCAGGCCGATATCTGCGGCCGGGAAGGGGTGTGGGAGGAGATCCTTCAGGCCGTCCGCCGCTGGGCAGAGCATCTGCGCCCCCGACGGGGTCTGGGCGTGCTGAACTGCGTCGTGACCCGGCTCAACCATCTGGATCTTCCCCGCATCGTGGAACTGGCCGAGGCCTTCGGCTTCTATGCCTCCTTCGTCCCCTTGGAACTGCACCATTACCGGGATGCGGATCTGGGCTGTCGCGAAGCCTTCCACGACATGCCATTCACCGCCGAGGAACATCACCGGCTGGACGCCGCCTTCAACGAGTTGATCCGGATGAAGGCCGGGGGGAGACGCATCTTCAACTCGACCCCCTTCCTGGAATACACCTTGAGGTATCTCAAGGGCCAGCCCACCGGATGGCGCTGCCGGGCAGGTTCCTTGAGCTTCTCGCTCAGTCCCGAGGGCCTCTACTCGATGTGTCACCGCTTCCAGGGTACGGGACGCTTCGGGACCGAGCAGGTCTCGGCCGCCTCCCCCGACTTCGTGGACTGGTTCCTCGAAGAGCAAGCGCCACGTGAAGCCGAACGCGTGGCTTCCAGGTGCCAGTCCTGCTTCCGGCCCTGCTGGCAGGAGGTGGCCCTGGTCTTCACCCACCTGCGCGCCTTCCTCGAAGCCAGCGCCCTGCGCCGACCCGGCCCGATTCCGGAGGAGCTTCCGGATCCCCGCCGACTTGCGGACCAGGCTCTGCGAGGAGGCCCGACGTGACCGCTCCCTGGGCTCCCGAGCAAGGTTGGACCGCCCCCCCCAGGGCCTTCCACGTGGCTCTCGTGGCCCTCTACAGCGTCGAAAACGCCGGGCTGCGCTATCTCTCAGCCGCCCTACGCCGCGCGGGATTCCAGACCACCCTGGTCTTCCTGCGCGACTGGGTCAACAACCGGCTGGAGATGCCCTCCGAAGAGGACCTCAAACTGACGCTGGAGATCCTGACCCAGAAGAAGGTGGACCTGATCGGCCTGGGATTCATCTCCAGCCTGCACGGGATGGTCCGCGAGCTGACCCGCAGGATCCGCACCGAATTTCCCGGGACCCCCGTGATCTGGGGCGGCATCCACGTCACCTCGGCCCCTGAAGACTGCCTGCATCAAGCCGACTACCTGTGCCTGGGCGAGGGCGAGGCGGCCCTGATCGACCTGTGCACGCGGTTGCACGAAGGGCTTCCGACCACCGACATCCCCAATATCTGGGCCTGCCGGAACGGAGAGATCCAGCGCAACCCGGTGCGCCCCCTGATCCCGGATCTGGACGTGCTTCCCTGGCCCGACACCGACGACTTCAACAAATACTATATCGAGAACGGCCGGGTGCGCGTCGAGGAGCCCTGGAAGCGCACGGCCGAGTACCGCATCTACCTGTCCCGAGGTTGCCCCTACAACTGCTCGTACTGCTACGTGTCGATCCTGCGCGACCTGTACGGGAAACAGAAGACCCCGTTCTACCGACATCGTTCGGTCGAACACGTGCTGGGCGAACTCGAGAGGGTTCGCGAGACCTTCCCCCGCCTGGCCCGGGTCAAAATCGACGACGATACCTCCTTTGCCTTCCCCGAGCCTTGGATCGCCGAATTCTGCGAGAAATACCCCCGCCGCATCGGGGTGCCCTTCGAGTGCCTGCTGATCCCGCCCATGCTCGACGAGAAACTGCTGACCCGCCTGAAGGCAGCGGGGCTGGTGCGCGTGCAGACGGGCATCGAAACCGGCTCGGCTGAAGAGAGCCGAACCATCCACAACCGCACCCCGGGCAACCAGGCCATCCTGAAGTTCGGCGAACTGAATCGGAAACTGAAGCTGTCGGTGGTCTATGACGTGATCGTGGACAACCCCTCGGCCACCGAGGAAATGAAGGCCGAGACGGCCCGCTTCCTGCTGGAGATCCCCCGCCCCTACGACATCTACTTCTACTCGCTGAATTTCTTCCCGGGCACCACGCTGACCCGACGTCTCCTGGCCGAGGGAACCCTGCACCCCGACCAGGTCGAAGGGCGCAACTCCAAGGCCTGTCAGCAGTTCCGGGTCTCGATGGACTGGCCGCGAAGCCCCGAGGACAAATTCTATCTGGCCCTGTACTGCCTGGCCAGCAAGTCCTTCATCCCCAAGAGTTGGATCCTCCGGATCCTGGAAAACCGGACCTCCTGGAAGAGACACTGGAAGCCGCTCTTCTGGCTGGCCTGGCTGACCAACCTGATCAAGATGGGCGGAGTGGCCCTGCGCTACCTGCGGGACGGCGAGCTGACCTGGTTCAAAATCCGCCAATATGGGGATATCCGCAAGCTGATCAGCCAGTAGCCACGGCGGAATGCTGAAGGTTCAAGAGAGGAGCTGTGCCGGTTCCTGCAGAACCCGAAGGCATTCGCCCAGACAATTTCATGGTCTTCCGGGCGAGAGACCTTTGAATGGAGGATCCGACGCATGCGGTCGCTTCTCAAACGGGCATTTCCGCACAAGATCCTGGTGACAATTCCAACCCTGGGTCTTTTGCTGGCCCTGACGGCTTGTGGCTCCCAGGCAACCCCACCCCCGGCACCCCCTTCTCCGGCAGGCCCGGCCGCCCAGAACCCAG
>JAAZKF010000395.1 GCA_012799975.1 Burkholderiales bacterium | reverse complement strand
GATGCGCCCCACGGGGACGGCAACCGCGGAGGGCCTGCCGGTCCTGACCGGCCCCCTGGATCAGGGGTTGGTTTTGCAGTCCCGAGGTGGACTGCCCCTGCTGACGGTCGCCCCCCGGGTTGCCGGAGTCGTCGGCCTCATCGGCACTCCCCTGCCCAGCACGGACATCCTGGGAAGTGTCGCCACGGGGGAACTCCTGCACTCCTTCACCAGCACATGCGACCGGCTCGCTTCATCTTTTCCCCGCTTTCCCGATGGTATGAACCTGCTGACCGCCCCTCCGGAACTCGAACCGCCCAACCTGGCCCTGGTCGGTTGGGCCATGTTGATCTACGTCGTGCTGGTGGGGCCGGTGAACTGGTTTTTCCTGCGGCGGATCGACCGCATGCTGGCGGTCTTCCTGACGGTTCCCGCCCTGGCCGGGGGCTTCGCTGCCCTGACCTTCCTGGGCGGCTGGATGGTCCGAGGCGATGACCTGCTCTTGTTGGAGGTAGGGCAACTGGCCCTGCGCTCGGGACAGGCCCATGCCCGCTGGCAAGGAGCCACGGCGCTGTATTCTCCCCGAATGGCAGAATATACCTTGACCTTTCCCCTGAACCTCTCACTGATCGAGGAACGCGCAGGAAGCCCCTCGCAGTGGCCGAGTTTCTCGCTGGTCCTGGGCACGCGCCAGGAGCTGCGCCATTTCCAGATGTGGGTATGGTCGATGAGACGGTTTCGCGGCCAGCGCGCAGTGCTTCTGCGAGGGGCGATAACCCTCGAACCCGAGGACGGGAGCATGCAGATCCGAAATGCCTCCGAACTGGACCTGCACGACTGCGTGGTGGTCTTCCGAGGCCACACCAGCGCGCCCTTCGATGTGCCAGCAGGCTCCCGTATCAGGCAGGCCTGGCCGCCCCCCCGCCCGCCCGCCCCCTACCCCCAGGCGGGCCAGGACTCGCGCTACCGATACGAGCGCGAGATCCTGCTGCAGGAAGCCACCAGCTTCCAGGCCTCCCATCCCTCCACACCCATGCTGATGGGCTGGATCCAGACCATCGCCAGTGGGGTCGAATGTTCAGATCCCCGGGCCCGCCAGATGGCGCTGAGCCTGGTCCTGGTCCAGGGGGAGGAGGTGCCGTGATCCGTTGTTGCGGACTGACGCATCGCTACGACCAGCGGCTGGCCCTGGACGGGCTGGACCTCCAAGTGGAAGCCGGCGAAGCCTTCGCCTTCATCGGCCCCAACGGAGCCGGCAAGACCACGACCATCCGGATCCTGGCCACCCTGCTGGAGCCGACGGCCGGGGAGGCTTTCGTGGCGGGCTTCTCGACCCTGGATCAAGCCGACGACGTCCGCCGGGTCCTGGGCTACATGCCCGATGCCTTCGGAGTCTACAACGGGATGCGGGTCTGGGAATACCTGGAGTTCTTCGCCGCAGCCTACCGCATCCCCCGCCCCGACCGCCGGCGCACGCTCGACGACGTCCTGGAACTTACCGATCTGGGGACCCGCCGCGAGACCAACATCGAGCACCTCTCCAAAGGGATGAAACAACGGCTCTGCCTGGCCAAGACCCTCCTACACGACCCCCAGGTGCTGGTCCTGGACGAGCCGGCCTCAGGCCTGGACCCCCGGGCCCGGATCGACCTGAAAGAACTCCTGCGCGAGCTGACCCGGATGGGCAAGACCCTGTTCATCTCATCCCACATCCTGCCCGAGCTGGCCGACTTCTGCAGCAGCGTCGGGATCCTCGAGGCGGGACGGCTGGTCGCCTGCGGACGGGTGGACGAAATCATCCACACCATGGACCGGGGCCGTTCGATGAGGGTCCGGGTGCTTCGGAACCCGGAGAAGGCCGGAACCCTGGTCGCCGAGACCTCCGGTTGCAGCCGCGTCCGGTTCCAGGACGGTGTGCTCCTCTTCCAGTTCGAGGGCTCCCTGGAGGAGCTGGCCGAACTGGCCGAGAGCCTGGCGGACCAGCGCCTGGGGCTGGTCGAGTTTGCCGAGGCCCGGACGGACCTGGAGGACGTCTTCATGCGCGTGACGCAGGGGGTGGTGTGTTGATGCGCTCCGGAGTGCTCCGGATATCGGACATGCTGCTGGACAATCCGATCCTGTTGAAGGAACTGAGGATCGGTCTGCGCGAGAGGAAGATCTTCCTAATCCAATCGCTGTACCTGGTGATACTAGGAGCGGCCACGGCCCTCTTCCTGTTCTCGGCCTCGACCCCTGATGATCTGTTGGAATTGCCGGACCGGGGCCGCCTGCTGCATGGGATCCTGTTCTGGTCGCAACTGGTCATGGTGGTCCTGATCACCCCCAGCCTGACCTGTGGACAGATCTCGGGGGAGAGAGAGAACGATTCGCTGGACCTGTTGCGGGCCTCGCGCCTGCGCACCGTCGAGATTGTGCTGGGCAAATTGGGCTACGCCCTGGCCTATATAGGCCTGCTGCTGGTCTCCTCCCTGCCCATGGCGGCCGTGGTCTTCCTGCTGGGAGGAGTCGCTCCCGGCGAGGTCGCGACCTCCTACGGGATTCTGGCCCTGGCCACGATCCTGGCAGGCCTTCTGGGCCTCTTCTTCTCGGCCCGCGAACAGAAGACCGGGCACGCTACCAACCAGACCTACGGAAGCCTGATCCTGGTCTTCATCCTCAGCCTGGCACTCCTCCCCGCGCTGCTGGAGTTCCTCTCACCAAACCAGACCTTGGGGGTGGGAAGATTTGCCATCCCCCTGTGGCTCTATCTCCTGGTCCATGCTGGTGGCCTGATAACCTTCCTCTTCCTCAAGGTACAGAACCACCTGCGCCGAAGGGTGGTCTACGAGCGGTGGATGGGCCGGCTCTTCATGGTCATCTGGCTTTTCAATTGCGGGCTGTTGGGCCTGGTGTCTTTCAGCGGGGGCTCCTGGCAGGATCCCGAGTCGGTGGCTGCCATCTGGTGTGCCGCCCTGACGCTGGCCCTGGCCTGTCTGGGCTGTTTCCTGGACTCCCAGCCTTTCGCGGCTCCGCGCGAGGAAGCCCGACGCCAGGCCGAGTTGGCCTTCCGCCCCTGGTTCTGGTGCGGCGTCCTGCTGGCCGGCCTGGCCTTGATGGCCGGCGTGCAGGTCGCCTTGGACGCTCCCCTCGAAAGAGTCCTCAATACCCTGGGGCTGTGCGCAGGCGTGTTGTTCAGCTTCGCCGTCGTTACTCGCAGCCTCCACAGCCTGCTGGGTGGTAGGCCTCGTTTTGCCACCCTGTACTACACACTCTTGCCTGCAGTCCTGGTGCTACCCCTCCTCTCCCTGGCCTCCGAGGACTCCGCACCGACCTTATGGATGGGCATCCAGGTCTCGCCCCTGCCCGCGATATGGGCCCTGTGGGATGACACGCCCGAGGTCTTGCCGGACAGTTGGAGCGTGAGTCTGCCCGCGGCCTGCCTTTTCAGTTGGTTCGGCCTGGCAGCCCTGCTGGGAGCCCTGCGCGCCCTGCGGCGCAACCGGCTGGCCGGAAAGGCCTGAGGCCAGGTGGGCACCCTGCTTGAACCGGAGTTCCTGGCCTGGCT
>JAAZKF010000394.1 GCA_012799975.1 Burkholderiales bacterium | reverse complement strand
TGGCGGTGATCCTCTCGGTGTGGGTCGTTTCGCAGATCTCCCAGGACGGTGAGACCAACTGGCTGGAGGGAGCCCAATTGCTGTCGGTCTACGCCATTCTGGGCCTGGTCTTCTATCATATCCGCTGAACCTGAGGCCGCCGTCTGGCGTGAGAACCGACGGCCGAATGCTACGGGTCGGCGGCGGATTCAGGTCGAGGGACGGGCCGAGGGCCCCGCGCAGGACACAGGACCCTCGGGATGAATCGGCGATGCTCGGTCCGGGTGTCCACCCGGTTTTTTAGTCGGTGATCGGGATGCTGCGGGGCTTCACCGACTCGGCCTTGGGCAGGCTCAGGGTCAGCACACCGTCCCTGAAGGTTGCCTTGGCCTTCTCGGCGTCGATGGGGACCGCGAGGTTTACGGTGCGGCTCACCTCGCCGCTCCAGCGCTCGCGGACCCGATAGCGGATGCCTTCCTGGAGCTCGGCCGGCTCGTTGAGCATGGCCTTGATGGTAAGGGTGTCCTTCTGGAACTGGATGTCGACCTTGTCGCGGCTGCAACCGGGCAGGGAAGCGATCACCTGGAGGTGGTCGTCGGCTTCCAGGATGTCCAGGGGCAGGCCCCTCCGCTCGGGCGCGGCGGCTCCGCTCCCGCCTCCGGTGCGCACGTAGCTGTCTTCAAACAGGCGGTTCACGGCCTCACGAAGCGTCATGGCATCGCGCAGTGGTTCAAAAACATCCATTATCTGGTCCTCCTCGTAGGGCTCGGTGCCCGTCCTTCGATTTGAGGATAGGAGAAGGACTGTTAGATGGGGGCATGAGAATTGTCAGAGTTGCGTTAGCCCTTCGGAGGTCGAGTCTTGACTGAAGCAAAGCCGGACCTGAGTCTGCACATCGATCCCGGGATGGTCTCCCCCCCGGATCTCCAGGAGCTCCTGGCTCAACTGGTGGAAGCCGCCGGAGGGCAGGCAGGCGTCCTGACCACTTGGGCCGAGGGCCATCCCCCGACCCATCGCACCTCCCAGGTGGGCTTTGAACCTGAGACAGGGAGGCTTTTCTCGCAACTGGTCGAGGAGGCGGTTCCCGGGGTGCTCACCGAGTCGGCCGAGTCGGTGGCCAATCTGCAGCGACGCTTCGCGGCTGAGAGCCTGCGGGCCGGGCTGGGCCCGCTGCATGCCGTGGCCATGCCGGTGCGGGTTCGGGGGCGGTCGGTGGGCCTCTTCTGCGTCCTTTATCCTACCGACGCGCCCGGCTTCTTGCGCGAGTCCCCCCAGATGTACAACCTGGTGGTGGATCGCCTGGAGATCGTGGTCCAGAACGCCCGCTTGCTCCAGCACCTCCTGAGGGAGAGGTTGTGGCTGGAGGCCCTGGTGACCCAGTCCTCCGACGGGGTGGCCATCCTGGACCGGGATGGCTTGGTGGTAGGTCTCAACGCCAGTATGGAGGGCCTCTCGGGCTGGAAGGTGGCGGAGGCGGTCGGTCGGCCGGCTCACGAAGTCTTCCCTCTGCGCCTGGCGGCCGGATCGCAGGTCGGTCTGACGCTCTATCGGCGACCTCAGCCGGTCTCCTTCCCGATCACGGCCGAACCGGTCGAGGCCTGCCTGATGGATCGACAGGGGCAACCCGTCGACGTAGAGGTGAGCGGAGTGACCGTCCGCGACGAGACCCATCAGCCCGCCGGTTGGGTCATGACGTTGCGTGACAACCGACGGCGCAAGGAGACCGAGAAAATGGGAAAGATCTTCCTCTCGGCCCTTTCCCATGAGTTGCAGACCCCCATCGCCGTCATCAAGGGTTTTGCGGGGCTTCTGAGCGATCCCGAGGTGGAGCTGGGGCCGGAACAGGCCCGCGAGAAGGCGGCCGTGATCCTGGAGGAGAGCGATCGCCTGCAGAAGATGATCCGTCAGATGCTGGAGGCCACCTCGATTCAGGCGGGAGGTATCCGGATCTGCCCGGAGGCGGTGGACCTCCAGGAGCTTCTGGCTCGCACCTTGCGGCGCTTGGAGCCCTTGGCCCGAGCCCGCTCGGTCCAGATGGAGTCGCGGATTCCCGAGGGTCTTCCCCCCGCTCGGGCGGATGCCGCCCGCATCGAGCAGGTCCTGACCAACCTCCTGGAAAACACCCTCAAACACGGGGCCGGGGGACGCGTGACCGTCGAAGTGGAGGCGTTGGATCGCGAGCTTCGGGTGAGCGTCACCGACCAGGGACCGGGGATTCCCGCCCAGGATCGCCAGAGGATCTTCGGATTCTTCGAAAGAGGCGCCGAGACCCGAGCCCGCGGGAGCGGCCTGGGTCTTTTCATCGCCAAGGCCCTGGTGGAAGCCCACGGGGGTCGCATCGGAGTGGAGGCGGGGCCTGAAGGGGGAGCCTGCTTCTACTTCACCTTGCCGAGGGAGCTGTCATGAAATCAGACGATTTTCGCGGGCGCCGCATCGTCGTGGTGGAGGATGAACCCCACATCCTGGATCTGATCCGGACGACCCTGGAGAATGCGGGATTCGTCGTCTCCGGGGCCACCACCGGATTGGAAGGTCTGGAACGAATTCGCGAAGAGCTCCCGGATCTGGCCATCCTGGACGTGAATCTGCCGGATCTCTCCGGCTTTGAGGTCCTGCGCCAGATCCGTCAAGCTCATGGGGTTCCCTGCATCATGCTGACGGTCCAGGACGACGAAGATGCGCGGGTGCGTGGTCTGGAGCTGGGGGCCGATGACTATATCGGGAAGCCTTTCGGGCACCGCGAGCTGGTCAGCCGGATCAAGGCGGTCCTGCGTCGGGCCGAGGCTCCTGCTCCCCTGGCCCGTAATCGGGTTCAGGTGGACGAGCGCCTGGTCGTGGACTTCGACCGCCGTCTGGCCGAGGTGGAAGGCGAGCCGGTTCATCTCCGACCCACGGAGTACCGCCTGCTGCATCACTTCATGAACCACCCCGGCAGGCTTCTCTCGCATGAGAATCTGCTCAGCCGGGTCTGGGGCAGCGAGTATCGGGATGATACGCAACTGCTGCGCCTGTACGTGAACTACCTGCGCAAGAAGCTCGAGCCCGATCCCAGCCGACCTCGTTATATCATCAACGAGCGAGGCCTGGGTTACCGGTTCATGGACTATTCTCCCGAGTCGGGAGACTGAAGACCTCCCGATTGGGAGCCTGAATCCGCCGTCTGGCTCGGGAACAGACGGACGAATGTCACGCCAGACGGCGGATTCAGGGGGAGGATCAGGCCTGTCGGTAGTGGTCGGCCATGGGGTAGGTCCGGGCGACCAAGCCGAAGACCAGGGCCGCCGCGAAGGCGAAGGCAGCGAAGAAGAACATCTGGAAGGCGGTGACGCCGAAGCCCGTCGAGGCGATGAAGTCGGTAACCACCTGGTTCTTCACGCTGGCATTAACCACCAGGACCCAGAGGTTCCCGACGGTGACCGTCAGGTTCCAGAAGCTCATCAACGTGCCCTTCATGGCCGCCGGGGCCTGGCTGTAGGCGAACTCCAGGCCGGTGGCAGAAACCAGCACCTCTCCAAAGGTCAGAAGCGCGTAGGGCAGCACCTGCCAGACGATCGAGAAGGTCGTTCCGCCATCCAGGATGACCTGCATGCCTCCGACAACGACCCACGAAAGACCCGAGAAGGCGATCCCGGAGGTCATGCGGCGCAAGGCTGTCATCTGGTAGCCGAAGCGGGCCAGGGTGGGATACAGAATCAGGTTGTTGAAGGGGATCAGGATCATCACCAGGGCAGGGTTGAGGGCCTGCATCTGGGAGGACTGGAACCAGCTGGGCTTGGCCATAAGGTCTGCCTGCAGGATCCAGGTGGAGGCCTTCTGGTCGAAGAGGGACCAGAAGGGGGTGACCAGGAAGAACAGGACCAACACGCGCAGGACTGCGCGCACCCCGTCGACGGCCTCGTCGGGGTGGGTCCCCCGGGCCAGGTCGAGCTGTCGCCAGACACCCAGGCCTCCCAGGGCGATGAAGGCCACCATGGCCGTGCACAGGGCGATGACGATCCCGAACTGGGGCGCCAGTCCCAGCGAAGCCAGGGCCGTCAGGATCGCCACCATGGCGTAGGTTCGGCCTTGGGGGGTGGCGGCCAGGGCCGTGCGTGAGACATTCAGGAAAGAGTGGGGGTTCGGTGGGGCGGGAGGTACCAGGACATAGTGCTTGCGCCCGAGCCAGAAGATCACGGTGGCGATGAACATCAAGAGGCCTGGAATGCCGAAGGCCACGCTGGGGCCGAAACCCTTCAGGAAGATGGGCATCAACAGTGAGGCGAAGAAAGAGCCGAAGTTGATGATCCAGTAGAAGGCGTCGAAGACCACCTTGGCACTGTGCTTGTTGCTCTGGTCGAACTGGTCGCCGACGAAGGAGGACACGCAGGGTTTGATGCCACCCGAACCCAGGGCGATCAAGGCCAGTCCGGCGAAGAAGCCCGTGCGGCTGGATTCGAAGACCGCCAGGAAGAGATGCCCCAGGCAGTAAACCAGGCTCAGCCAGAGGATTGTGTTGTATTTTCCCCAGAACCGGTCTGCCAGCCATCCACCCAGGAGTGGGAAGAAGTACACCCCGATCACGAAGGTGTGGAAGACCTCCTTGGCAGCGCCCTCCCGGTCGGCTTCGGGGAGGTAGGCCAGAAGCGAGGTGACCAGGAACACCGTCAGGATGTTCCTCATCCCATAGAAGCTGAAGCGCTCGCAACCCTCGTTGCCGATGATATAGGAGATCTGGCGGGGGATGCGGGTCGGTGGGTTGGTCTCGGGAGAGGCGCTCATGCGAGGCCCTCCGGCCGGTTCTCGGCGGATGGGGAGTCACAAATCGGAGAGGAAAAGGAAAGCGGCATCCGCGCCTCTTTTCGGTCGGATGCCGCCTTCCTGCCTGGGAAGACCAGGGGCTGCGGGTTGCGGGAGGCTATGCGCCGTGGTACAGCTCATCCATGATGGCGTAGCGGGCCGGGTAGGCCTCCTGCAGTTGGGCCAGGGCCTCCGGGCCGTTGTCCATGGCCTCCATGTAGGCGGCCCAGCTTTCGGCAAAGTCTTCCTTGATGTTCTTGTTGGCGTAGTTGGTGATGCGCTGTTGGGGGTCGGACTCGATGGCCTCGGTCCAGCCCCTTGGGGTGCCCTCGCCTTCTGAACCGGTGTAACGCCGAATGAAGTGGCCCAAGCGGCCTTCAGGCAGCCCGTCGTTCTCATAGCCGATGCCATGGGCGAACTCGTGGTCGAAGACCTCCTCGTTGAGGTTCCTCAGACCGTTGTAGAACACAACCCGGTCTTCTCTGCTGTAGAACGCGGCGGCGACGTTGCCCCCCTCGTAAGGATCACGGCGGAATTCGATCTCGTCCACCGCATCGCGCAGGTGCTCGGGAATCTGGGTGTAGTAGTCGGCCAGTCGGGCCAGGGCAGTGCGGTTCTCGCTGGCGCCCAGCTCGGATTCGATCCGCATGGTGTGCCCATCGGCGCCCCTGATCTCGTACACCGCGTTGCCTCCGGTGTTGGGGATCTGGCGCACGGTCAGTTCCTCGGTCTGCCCGTTGGCGTTGGTGAAGCTGACGGGTCTACCGGAGTTAACGGCCTCCAGGATGGCCAGTTCCTGCTGGGCGATGACCTCGGGGCTCCGCTCGGAGTTCTGGGTTACCACGGTCGGAGCGTAGCTGCCTCGGTTGTAGGCTGGCGGCCCGGGAGGAAGCTCGCCGTTGCGGGCCTGCTCGAGCTGGCGCCGGAAGACCTCGCGGGAGATGTCGCCCCGGCTGATCTGACCATCGGTCAATTTGATTATGTCGTTGGCCACGTCCAAGCGGCCCAGGACGTCCTTGTTCTCCAGCAGGTAGTTGGCACTTTCGGTGAGGCGGTCCAGGGTGGTATCCAGGTCCCTCTCGGCCACCCCCAGTTTAACCAAATGTTCGCGGGCTGCATCGCGATTGAAATTGCCCTCCGAGAAGGCTTTCAGTTCGTCGGTAGAGATGATGCCGTCGCGTCCGCCTCCGCTGGAGTTGTCGAAGAGGTCTCCATAGCGGTCGAGATCTTCCAGGGCCTGATTCTCGGCAGCCTGCTCTCGCTTGGCCTGCTCAGGGTCGGGGGCCTCGTCGGTTCCCCAGCTCTGCAGCCCCTTCAGCAGGCCTCCGATTTTTTTGCTGGAGGTGGTGGACGGGTCGGAGGCCGCCCGGCGTATCTCCGTCTGGGGGCGCGATTCCGAGGCCGAGCCGGTCTTGGTGGTGTTGGCTCCCGTGGCTCCCGAGGCTCGTTGAGCCGCTTGGCTGATCGAGGGTTTGCCGGCCTGCCCGGCGGGGGAGGACCCATGGGTCCGCTTGAGCACGGCTTCTTTGACGATTTTGGTCGGTTCCAGCATGGATGCCTCCGCTTTCCGAAATGGTGGACTATTTTGTCAGCAGAAACCAAGAGCCCCGGTTGGCGTGGCTCATCTGGTAGCCTGTGTGGATATCCGGACCGAGGCGTTCGACGCGATATTCACACAGGCTGCCAGCTTCGGGATGGATTTTGCCCAAGTTTCAGATTAGCGTTTGGGGAAATCCTTGAGCTGCATGGAATGTTGCTGAATCGTAAAGTATGTTGCCGGGATGATGTGAAATGCAAAAAATGCGAGTCATTTCTTTAGAGACAATGGCTCGACGCGCCGGGAGTTTTTCTCTACCAGGGCCAGCAGGCTTTGAACGGCGGGTTGGAGGTCTTCGGGAACGGATTCGGAGAGGATCTGGACGGCCTCTTCGAATCGGCCCTGCTGGCGGGCCATCTCGCCCAGGAAGAGTCGATGGGTCGGATCCTCCCGATCCAGGAGGTCGCTCAGTCGGTTCAACTCGACCTCCCAGCCTTCCGGGCGAGGGGGGGGATCCTTCTGGGCAGGTAGGTCGCGTTCGGGATCGTTTACGGCCCACCACCAGCCGAGCCGGAGCGTAAGCTCTTCTTCTTTCCCTCGGGCCAGGCCCTTCTGGAGGGCTTCCAGATAGTCGTCCACCGAGGGGAGCCGGGCGGTCTGGATATCCGGGGGAAGCTCTCCCGAGAGCTCGTCGGTCCGGCCCAGTTCCGGAGCCTCGCGGATCCAGAAGGGCTTCCCGCAATCCCGGCACAGGTGGAAGCGGGGCATCTCGGGCAGCATGGGTGCGACCGTCTTGCCGTCGGAGTATTGAATCGCTCCGAAGGTGTTTCCGGAGGTCAAGGTGGGCATGAGGAATTGTTGTGAGCAGTGGGGACAGGCTTTGAGGAGGTTCGGGCCAGGAAGCATGTGGGTCTCCCTTTTAGTATTTGATCAGGTTCTTCGCGCGGCTTTTGAATTGGCCTGGGGGCCGGATTCAGGCCGGTGAAGGCGAGAGGGCACGGGCCACTGCGTCCTTCCAACCCGCGTAGAGGGTCTCTCGGGACTGGGCGGAGAGGGCCGGCTGGAAGGTGCGCTCGATGCGGTGTATCTCGGTCAGGCGCCTCCGGTCGAAGAGGTCGGCCTTGAGCCCTGCCAAGGTAGCCGCACCCAGGGCCGTCGATTCCGACATCGCGGGCCGCAGGACGGGGACCCCCAGCAGGTCCGCCTGGAATTGCATCAGGAAGTCGTTGGCCACCATGCCGCCATCTACTCGCAGGCCGCCAACCTGGCGTCCCGAGTCGGTAGTCATGGCTTCGACCACTCCGCAGGTCTGGTAGGCAGCGGCCTCCAGGGCAGCACGGGCCAGGTGCTCGGGGCGGGTATCCCGGGTCATGCCCACCAGGACCGCGCGGGCCTGGGGATCCCAGTAGGGGGCGCCCAGGCCGCTGAAGGCCGGCACCAGGTAGACCCCGTCGTTGTCGGTCAGGCGTCGGGCCAGTTCCTCGGTTTCGGCGGCCGTGCGGATCAGGCCCAATCCGTCGCGCAACCACTGGACGGCCGAACCCGCCGAGAAGATGCTGCCTTCCAGGGCGTATTGGACCTCGCCGTCCAGGTCCCAGGCGATGGTGGTCAGCAGCCGGTTGGTGGAGGCTACGGCTTCTCCTCCGGTGTTCATCACCAGGAAGCAACCGGTACCATAGGTGTTCTTCACGTCGCCGGGTGCGAAGCAGCACTGTCCGAAGAGGGCTGCCTGCTGGTCTCCGGCCATCCCCAGGATCGGGATCCCGGCGCCCAGGACCTCGGTCTCCAGAACCCCGAATTCGGCGGTGGTGGGCAGGACGCGGGGCAGCAGGGCCGAGGGGATCCGGAATTCGTCCAGAAGGCCCTGGTCCCAGGTTCGCGCGTGGATATCGTAGAGCATCGTGCGGGCAGCGTTGCTGGCTTCGGTGGCGTGCACCCGGCCTCCCGTCAGATTCCAGAGGATCCAGCAGTCTACCGTCCCGAAGGCCAGTTCTCCGCGTCGGGCCCGTTCCTCGGCTCCGGGAACCTGATCCAGGATCCAGCGGATCTTCGAAGCCGAGAAGTAGGCATCCGGCACCAGACCGGTGCTGCGCTGGATCCGCTCGGTCAGTCCCCGCCCGGTCCACTCGCGCACGATTTCCGCTGAGCGTCGGCACTGCCAGACCACCGCGTCGTGGATGGGGCGACCGGTGGCCCGGTCCCAGAGGATGGTGGTCTCGCGCTGATTGGTCAGCCCCAGCGCCGCCACCTCTGAGGCCTCCACGCCGGCGTGGCGCAGGGCTCCCCGCATGGCCACCTGGCTGGAGGCCCAGAGCTCTTCAGGGGCCTGTGAGACCCAACCCGGATGGGGAAAGGTGCAGCGCACTTCCTGATAGGCGCGACCGACCACGCGGAGATCCAGATCGAAGAGCAGACAGGTGGTGCCGGTGGTTCCTTGGTCCAGGGCCATTAGAAAGCGTCGGGACATGGTCTTCTCCAAAGTTCGAAGTGCCCTCCAGGATTCTTCGAGTCGCGTGGGCTCTCCTGGGTATCGGAGAGATCAGGAAAACCAGGATCGGTGTCTACCAGATGTAGTCGCGCGCGATCTGGCGCACCCGGTGCCCGGATAACACGTGGAAGACGCGGAGTTTTTTGCAGGTTATGGGCGAGAGGGTGCCCAGGGGCAGGTAGACGACCTTCTTGCCCAGTCGCGACGCGAAGGTGCGCATCCAGGTTCGGGGCGGTTTGGCAGCCACGTACACCACGTGCTTTTCCTGGCTGTAGTCGATGGCGGCCATCAGGAGGGTCTCAGCGTTGGTTCGGGCGGCAGCGTAGGCAGGGTCGGTCCAGACGTCCATGAGGCGTCCGGGAGGATAGGTAAGCATGAATCCCCCGTACTCGCAGCGCGCGATCCCGGGGCCCACGATCTTGGCTGAGGCCGGCGTGGAGAAGAAGGCCATGTCGGATTCCTGGTCATGCTCGCCGTGCCAGGTCAGCCGCCAGGGATAGCGCTGCTCTTCCGGATCCTCGTCGAAGACCACCACGACCGAGCCGGCACCGCCCTGGACCTTCTGCAGCTCCCGGACGTAGATCTTCTGGCCTTGGGGCCAGTTGCGCAGCGTCTCGCGCATTTCGATCCCATCCAGCATGGAGGTCGAGAACTCCTCTACCCGGGTGCGCTCTTCTGAAAGCACCTGCAGGGCCTTCTTCTGCAGGTAGCGCCCGAAGTCTTCGATGACTACGTCCTCGGGCGGGTAGGAGCAGATGGTTCCTCGTTGGAACTCGCGGGCCCAGTCACCCGGGTTCTCCTCTTGGGGGCGATGCTTGACCGGGATGCGGACCAGGCGCTCGCGCAGACGGGGCAGACGCCGCCGGAAGCGCATGGTCTTCACCCCATCCAGCCAGACCTCCCCGGCTCGAACCCGGATCGTCGGATGGCCATCGTCGGCCTCGGTCCACGGGTAGAAGCTCCCCAGATCCCAGACTTCGTAGGCGTAGTTGTCGTCAGCCACCCCGCGGGCCGCGACCACGCAGGCGTACAGCCCCGGCAGCAGGTCACCGCGCAGGCGGCTGTAGTTCCCTGCATACTGAACCAGGAGCCGGCGTTGCCAGGGCTTGAAGGGCTCGCCGGTATTCTGGGTGTGATGCGCAGCGGCCCGTTCGAAGAGGGCGGCCAGCACCCTCTGACGATCCAGGAAGGGCCGACCGGCCAGCTCCTGCAGGAACTCGCGCATCTCGGGACGGCGATCCGGCACCGAGCGAAACTTGAAGATCCGGGCCTGGGGGGCCTGGGGTGCCTCCGAGAGGGGAGGAGCCTGGTCGAACTCCTGACCGGGCAGGCGCCACCCGGGGTCCTTCAGGGCCTGAAGGTGGCGGGCCACGGCACGGCGCACCTCGGGCGGCACATCCTCTTCCTTCAGGACGCCTGGGGCCATGCCCAGCAGGGCCTCCAGCGAACGGATGGCGTCCTGCCCCGAAAGTCCGTCCAGCCGTGTGGGTGGGGGAGCAGGGGGGGCTTCGTCTACAGGCGGGGGTGCCCAGGAGCGGTCTGGCCCCGGTCCGCCCCTGGAGAACTCGTAGACCGCGTTGACCAGGGGCATCTCGGCGCAGATCTCGCGAACCGAATCCAGGTCGGGGTCGGCCACCTGGACCGGACCCAACGGGCGATGTCGGTGAATCTGGCCCGTGCCCTCGGCCAGGACCTGCATGATCCCCCGGGCGTGGGAGATCCCACAGACCAGCAGCAAGTCGGCCTCACGCGACAGGGTCTGGACGCGGGCTGCCATATGGGCCTCACGGCGTTCGTCCAGGGGACCCCGGGGCGGTTGGGGGAGGGCCTGGAAGGCCTCCCAGTAGGTCTTCAGACCGCCGGCATTGAGCAGGTAGGCGTCGGGCAGCAGGTCCCTATGCTCGGGATAATTGGTGACGTGCAGATCCACGAAGTGGATCGGCAGTCCCATCTCGTGGGCCGTCCGCACTGCCTCCACCAAGGGGTCGGCAGGCTCCACAGGGACATACATGGCCTGTCCGTCCTCATCCTGGTAGACCAGTACGGACAGGTAGGGAAGCCGGTCTACGGCGCGCTGGAAGGCCTCGCCCAGTGCTGGAGGCAGCTCGACAGCGACGGCCTGGGGGCTGAAGTAGCGGATGGCCTGGCGCACGGCCGCGGCAAATTCCATCCGGTCGTGGCAGACCGGCATGATCCGCAGAGGCGCTTTCCCCAGGGTGAACGGCCCATCTTCCCCTGCAGAGGGGTCAGGTCGCATAGACCAGGGCCTCCTCGCCCAGGACCATGCGGATGGCCTGGTGCATGGCGGCCTGAGCCTCCCTACCCTGGGCCTTGGCGATCCGGGAGGCATAGCGGGCCACGTTGATCCCGTCGCGCACGGTGTAGCTTTCGTCGGCCCGGTGGGCCCTCTGCAGGAAGTCGGCCACGTATTCCAGCAGGCTTTCCTTCAAGAAGGGCAGGGTCTCGCGCAGGATGAGAAGCTCTTCTTCCCGCTCGGGGAACTCCACCACGATCTGGGGCTGCAACCGCGAATGGATGTATTCCGGAAGTTCGAAGGTGCTGGAGTCGTCATTCATCGTGGCGCAGAAGCGGAAGTCGGGGTGGGCGGGGATCTTGATGCCCGCCACGATGGACTCGACGTAGCGCCGGGCGTCCAGGAGAGGGGCCAGTGAGGCCCAGGATTTTTCGCTCATCCGGTTGCCTTCGTCCAGGATCACGACGCCGCCCCGGATCATGGCCGTGACCAGCGAGCTGGCGACATAGCGGATTTCCCGGCCCTGGCCCACGACCGGGGTGACGATAAGGTCTTCGGGACGGGTGTCCATGGTGGCCTGGAAGAGGTAGACTTCGCGCCCCAACTGCCGGGCCGTGGCGTAGGCCAGGGTGGTCTTGCCGACTCCGGGCTTGCCGATCAGTCGCGGGTTCAACGGCAGGTCGCGAGGGTCCAGGACCGACCAGGCAGCCAGCAACTGCAGCACGAGGTCCTCCTGCCCGACCCAGCTGATGGGCAGGTCGTCCGGGTGGGCCAGGTGCAGTTCTACGCCTTCCACGACGTGGGTTTTCGGTCTGGGGAGGGGGCGGGGTGCGGGCAAAGGAACCTCCTGGCGGGCGATGGGAGACCGATCATACCCCTGACACCCGGCCTGTGCAAGGCTCGTCAGGTCCCCTGAATCCGCCGCCTGGCGTGGCATTCGGCCGTCGAGGCGTTTTTGAGACCCCACCCACACCAGGGTGTGGGTGGGAGGGGCCCGTCTGCGGTGCTCATGTAGTTTCCAACTACGCTCCGCTCCTCAGAACGCACGCCTTCCTGGCATCCAGACCCGCCTCGATGGCCTCGGTTCTCGCGCCAGGCGGCGGTTTCAGGGTGACCGGGTCGGCTGGCCCTTTCGGTCTGACTCCGGGATTCCAGGCCGGTTTCGGAATGTCGCGGCGCCTGTCTTCCGACAGGCTGCTAACGCAGTTGGACCTGATGCAACTGGGCTTCGGTCTGCAGGAGGCCCGCCGGCGTTGGAGCCAATCCGATGGCGATAAAGATATAGCCAGTCCCCGGTAGGACGACTATGTATCCCTCTCCGCCCGTCGGGGAGTCGGCTATTTCCCAGCGCAGACCCTGGCGGTTGAGCATGGTGACGTCGCGCATGTTGACCAGTTTGATGTCCCGGTCTTGCATCAACTGCCCAATTAATTCGTACTGCGCCCGACCCTCGGGGTTGTTCAGGACGTTGGTCGCGGACGGATCGGCAACGGAGTATATGATGACGACCTGCTGTGGGGATGGGCCGGCCAGGAAGAAGCCGTCGGGCTGATTGTCCTGGGAGACCGCCTTCCACCTCGGTAGAAGTTTCAGACTATAGTACCCGTTGGGATCCTGAAGAGTCCTGCCGGCATCCTGAGCCTTGCCTGTTGAGGTGGACGAAGGCGCGGCGGGCGGTTCAGGTGCAGGTTCGTATGCAGGGGGCACCACTGCGGATGGTCGGCGGACGAAGCGGACCGTGTCCCCGGAGCGGACGGGGAAATCGCCCTTCAGGCTGACGACGGCCTGTTTGCCCTGGACCCGTATGATGAAGGCCTCGCCGAGTTCCGTCTGCTGACCGGCCCGGTGCAGCGTTACGACATCCCCGCGCTGAAAGGTGTGCCCGTCCGGCAATTCGACGACGTATTCCCCGATGCTGTCGGCCTTTTCCCGCAGGATGATGCCCTGAGCGGGCTCCTGGCCGGATCCCGGCAACGTCAACCCCAGGACCATCAGGAACAGGGCTAGGGCCAAGTGCGTCTTCCTTCTCACCACGCCTCCTCGGAACTAGATGGCTTCTGGGGATCCAGCGCCTGGCACGAGCCGGGGCGTGGCCATCCGGTCGGTATCATGGTTCGGTGGTGCGCCAGGACATCCTGTCCCACGGCCTCCGCGTGCCTGTGCTGCTGCCGGGTCAGTGCCGCTGCTCCTCCCGCCCGCACCCGAAGCCGCAACTCTCGCAGGGCACCTTCCGGGCGAAACGAAGTCTGCCTGGTCATGAACGCCCCCCGCCTCGGTTTCGTTCTCCGCTTTGCGCTGGCCAGTGCCCTGGCGGTCGGTCTGCTGGTCTGGCTGGCTCACGGCGCAGCCCTGCTGGGCTTCCCGTTCCAGTCGTTTGACTACGGAGAGGGCGGCACTATGATCGCCTCCTGGCGCCTGGCCCAGGGGCTCTCCATCTACCCCGACATCCAGGAAGCGCCCTTCTTCGTGAACCCCTATACCCCGGTGTATCTATGGCTGGGGGCCTTGTTCATGGAGGATGGACCGACCTTGTTCGGAGGCCGGCTCCTGTCGCTGGGTTCAGGGTTGGGGGTGGCTTGCCTGCTCTTCGTCTGGCTGCGTCGACAAGCTGGATTGGAAGCGGCTTTGGTCGGGACGACGCTCTTCGTGGTCCACCCCCTGGTCCTGGGCTGGACGGTGCTCTACCGCACCGATTCACTGGCGCTCTTCTTCGGGTTTGCCGGGCTGCTGGTCGCGGAGGCCGCCTGGCGCGAAGAAGACCCTCCTCTGGGTCGCCAGGTTTTCGCAGTCGTCCTGCTGGCCCTGGGGTTCTACACCAAGCAGTCCATGGTGGCTCCGATCCTGGCTGTTCTGGGGATGGCCTGGTTGGCGGGATTCCGTCCCGGCTTTCGCCTGACGGGACTCGTGCTCCTCATGCTGGCCTTCCCCGCCCTGGCCCTGGAGGCTTTCAGCCAGGGTCGCTTTCTGGGCACCGTATTCGGCTACAACGTGATGCCCTTCCAGTCCGAACAGGCCCGACTCTGCCTGGGAGGCTACCTCTCCAGCGCTATGGGCATGGTCTTCCTGGTGGCGGTCTGCGCCGTCCGGGATGGGTTCCGTCGTCATCGCTTGGGGTGGCTCTTCCTGGCGGCCTCCTTGCCCATCGCGCTGGGCAGCGGCCGGCAGGGTGGCTTCTACAACTACTGTCTCGAGCTACATCTGGCCCTCTCGCTCCTCTCCGGCTTGGGCTGGCAGACTGCCGCGCAGGGTCGGCCTGGCCGGGCCTGCGCGGTCGCGCTCCTGCTGATGTTGCAGGTGGCTCTGGGTGGGGTCTCCCGGTTGCCTCCCTACCTCTTCTCGCCCTGGGACCACCTCCGCTTCGAGACCGGGTTCGTCCTGCGGGGAGAGGATCCGCCTTGGCGGAAACAAGCGCGGGATGCAGGAGGAATCGCGGCCTGGTTGGAGAGGAATCCGGGCCCGATCCTGGCGGAGAACCTGGCCAACCCCACCCTTCTGGGACGCACCCCCTGGGTGGTGGACCCCATGATCCTCTTCACCCTGGCCCGGGACGGCCGCTGGAACCCTGAACCCGTGCTCGAGCGTGTGGAGCGCCAGGAGTTTGCGGTGATCTTCCTGCAGGTCCTGGAAGGGAATATCCGCTTCTCACCCGAGGCCATCGCTCGGATTCAGGCCCGCTATCGGGTCGTGGGCAGGGCTGGAGTAGACCTGATCCTGCTGCCTGATCCAGGGGCTGGCCCCTGAGCCTGAATCCGCCGCCTGGCGTGAGAACCGAGGCCATCGAGGAGGAAGGCGTGCGTTCTGAGGAGCGGAGCGTAGTTGGAAACTACGTGAGCACCGCAGAGGTGCGCCTGACGGCGCAGACGGGCCCCTCCCACCTACACCCTGGTGTGGGTGGGGTCTCAAGCGCCTCGACGGCCGAATGCCACGGTAGGCGGCGGATTCAGGGCTGACCTGGGAACCGAAGGCCACGACAGGTGGCGGGCCCAGAGTCCTGACGGGGAAGCGTGGAAGGTCAGCGCAGGATTCGGCCCCCCGGGGGGACAAGACGCCGGCCCATGGCTCTCGAGTTGCTGGATCGGAACGCATCGGGCGGTTGTCCGCACGGAAACCTGCTGGTGCAGGGAGATAACCTGGAGGTGCTCCGCCTCGTAGACCCGGAGTACACCGGGAAGGTGGATCTCCTCTATCTGGATCCCCCTTTTGCCAGCGGTCAGGATTACCAGGTCTCGACCCTGCGCGAGGGGAGCCGGCACCGCCAGCACGCCTATCGGGACCGCTTTTCGGGAGGCCTTGCGGAGTATCGCGAGTGGATGGCTCCCCGCCTGGAGGCGGCCTGTGGCTTGCTGGCTTCTGACGGCGCGCTCTACCTTCATTGCGACACCCGGGTCTGCCACGTGCTGCGTTGCCTCTTGGACGAGTTCCTCGGCGAGCGCCGTTTCCGTGCGCAGATCGCCTGGCGGCGGACAACTTCGCATCCGGATGCCGGATTCTATGGGGCGGTCCACGACGTGATCCTCTTCTACGCCGACCGCAGCCACTCCATGACGTCGGTGCGCGCCGAGCGGGACCCCGAACTGGTGCGCCGTTACTACCGCTATCGGGACCCTGACGGAAGGCTTTTCATGTCCGACAATCTGACCGGAGCGGGGGCGGGGCCGGCCCGGGTCTTCGGTGAGCGGGGCCTTATCGAACCTCCTCATGGCCGGCATTGGCTCCATGACCAGCAGGGGGTGGATCGCCTCCTGGCTGAGGGGCGCATCTTCTGGACCCGTAACGGAGTGCCGCGCCTGAAGAAATACCTCGACGAGGCCGAAGGGGTTCCGGTGGGAGACCTCTGGCTGGACATCCAGCCTCTGCGCTCCTGGCATCGTCTGGAGGCCACCGGTTACGCGACCCAGAAGCCCGAGGCACTCCTGGAACGGATCCTGCTGGCTTCTTCGAAGCCGGGCGACCTGGTGGCGGATCTCTTCTGTGGCTCCGGCACGACCATGGCGGTAGCTGAAAGATTGGGCCGACGCTGGCTGGGGTGCGATGTGGGGCATGCGGCGGTCCAGGCCACCCGTCGGCGCCTCCTGAAGATGGGCCCCCGGCAGACCTTCAGTGTCTGTCGGGTGGATCGTCCTCCGGGGCTGCCCTTGCCTCAGGTCTCCCTGCATGGGGGACGGGTCCATCTGTCGGGGCTGGAAGGTCTTGATTCGGCCTCCTGGCGGCATCGGGTCGATTGCTGGGCCGTTCAGTGGGACCCGGAAGGCGAAGACTTCCAGCCGGATTGGTGGGGGCTTCGGGACGAGGCGGGTTGCCTGCCCCTCTTCTCCGCCCCGATGCCCGTCCCGCTGGGAGATTCGAACCCTAGGGTCCGGGTGTACGGCGTCGAGGGCGAAGTGGCCACGGTGTGCCCCCGAGGGAGAGGAACGCTTTGAGATACCCACGAATTCCGTCCCCATCCCCACAATGTTCCAGGTGGAGGTCGGCGTGAGCGAAGAGACCCTGCTCCAGACCCAGGCTGCAGTCGTGTACGATGGCGAGGAATACTCCAGGGAATCCCTTCAGGGGATGGTCTCCAGCTATCAGGAGATGCACACCCGGAGGATCAAGGAATTGGAGGGTCTCAAGAAGACCCACGACGAGATCGCCAAGGAGATGACCCGTGACCTGGCCGAATCCAAGTCGGCCTGGGACTGCCTCAAGGGTATGGCCACGGTGGATCTGGGCAAGGCCGGCTCGAATTTCCGCAGCCTGCTGGAGAGGGTCCCGATCCTCTCGTATCGTCTGCCCGAGCGCCCCCTCTCCGAGCTCCTCCAGGAGAAGATCCATGTTGCCGAGACCCGGGTTCGCGAGATCGGTCTCTTCCTGAACAAGATGGAGGCCGAGATCTCCAGTGTCCGTGAAGACATCGTCCGGTTGAACAAGAAGATGGTGGTCTCAGCGCACAACGAGGAGAAGGCCGCGGCCTACATCCTGGCTCTGCGCGAAGAGAAGACGCGCCTGGAAGGGCGTATAGAGGCCCTGGGTGCGGAATCCTCCAGCGCCGAGAAGCGGACCCTGCAGGCGCAGGTGGACGAGATCAAACAGAAGATCTGGGAGCACGGAGCCAAGCTGCGCCTCTATTCCAGCGCCGAGGACAGGATCTCCGCCATCGTCGCGATGAACAACAACTTCCTCGAGATGCTGTCCAACCTGCACGCGAACATGCAGAACCTGCACGATGCCGGGACCGAGGTATTGGACGATCTGCGGGGCAATCTGGCCTCACTGGCAACGGCCACCGAGGCCAGCGAGCTGACCATGGACATGCAGTCGGCCATGAGTTCGTTGAAGGAAAGCGTCAACAAGGTGGCCCTGCTGGCTTCCAATACCTCGTTGTACCTCAGCCAGAATGTCGAGAAGCTGACCAGCGAGTTGAAGATGTATGATGAGGCCACCACCGCCCTGATCGAGAGCAACCTCGAGCAGGAACGCGAGCTGCGTGAAAAGCGGATCGACGAGACCTTGAAGCTGGCCGAGAAGGAATATGGCCTGCTCCAGGCCGCCCGGAAGGAGGGCTAGCTCGCTGCCCCCCCCTCCAGGACGCTCACCTCAGGCCCTGCTGGGACCCGAGGCCGCCGAGATCTACCTGGCCATGCTACGCCGGCTCCTGCAAGCTGGACGCCTGAACCGCTTCTTCCCGGATCCGGGCCGCCTGGATAATCTGCTGAGTTTCCTGGCTCCCTCCGGAGGGGTCGGCGCCTATCCCGGCCTGGAGGTCAACCTGCGGACGGGAATGCCTGCCGAACCCGCGGTGGGCCGGATCCTCTCCCAACAGGATCTCTCCGACAAGTTCCTGGCGGAGGTCGATCTTCCAGGCTTGTCGGCCAGGACCGACCTCTCTCCGGCCGAACGGCGTTTGCTGGAGCAGGCGCGTTTCCATCAGAGACTTCAGCAAGCCAGCCTGCCGCGTTGGCAACGGTTGGACCTGGCCCTACGCCGCGTCGAGACCGAAAAGCGCTGGGCCTTCTTCACGACCGTCTTCGACCGTTTCGACGCCAGTGAGGAGCTCTTCGTGCGCTACACCGTGCAGCTCTACCAGCATCACGGTCGTTGGACTCGTCCCCTGGTGGACCTGCAAGGGGATGACCTGGAGGCCACGGGCCCCTTCCGGACCGTCATCTCGCGCTATCACTCGGATGAAGCCGAGTTCGCCTTCGTGCTGTTATCCGAGCTGTCAGCGATTACCGTCGAGGAGGTGGTCCGCTGTCGCGTCGGCCCCCTGTGGTTCGAGGGGGTGGAGATGTTGCCCGAGGTGGCCGAGCTGCTGGCCGCCTACCCGGGCAACTTCATCCTGCACCTTCCCACCGACCGGGCTGGCCTTACGGTGCGTGAGGACGGGAATCGCGACCCCTTCAGCGTGCTGTGGCGGCAGGTCCTGCACCCCGGGGCTCGCGATGTGGCCGAGAAGAAGGCTCGGGATCTGGGTTATCACGTCTACAAGGAGCGCAAGTTCGCCTGCACCCGGGCCGTGGCCGGCCCCTTCAGCGACTGGCTGAAGTCGCGGGGAACCCGCTGCGTGGTTTATCCGGTGTAGCCTGAGACACCGGATTGTTGCGCGTGGCACGGGCCAGGGGCAGGCCGGCCAGGACCATGATCACCCCCAGAATCTGGCTCAGGGTGAGGGGCTCGCGCAGGACCAGGGCGGCGGCCACGATCACCATGGGCCTCTGGATCAGGTTGAAGATCGACATGTTGGTCGAACCGATCAGTTTGATGGCCCACAGGAAGGCCACGTTGGCCAGGGCGGCAGCCAGGCCGATCCACAGGCCCAGAGGTAGAGCCTCGGAGGGTATCGGTTCCAGGAAGGGGGCCAGGAAGAGCACGGCCACCGCGGCGTTGATCCAGAATACCCAGGTGGAAACAAGCCGGGGATCGTAGCGACCAGTCAGTCCCTCCATACGGACGCGGTAGAGGGTCGAGCTGAGCACCGCCAGGGAGATGATCGTCAGACCGAGGGGGTCCAGGGAGTAACCGCCGGCTCCGGCGACGTCTATGGTCAGCAAGATCCCCACGAAGCAGATCCCGAAGCCCACCCAGAAACGTGGCCCCAATCGATCCCTGCCCAGGGCCCGGTTGGCCAGGGCCACCAGGGCCGGCGTCGTAGTGACTACAGTGATCACCGTGACCGCTGTAAGGCGCTGGAGGGCATACAGGGTCAGGCCATTGGTCAGGAGCAGCAGCAGGCTGACGCTGGCGATGCGGCCCACGTCCCGCACTCCGGGAAGCCGGAAGTGGCGAGTCAAGGGCAGGATCACGGTGGCTCCCACCAGGTTCTTCATCAACAGCAGCTGCAGCGGTGTGACTGCACCCCGGTAACCGAGCTTCACCAGGATCGGCTCGATGGAGGCGGCCAGCAGGGCCAGCAGTACCCAGGCGGATTTGGCCTTCATGTCAGGCCGCCAGCCGGGACAGGATTTGCTCTGGGGCCAGACCGGCCCAACCCAGGCTCTCCAGGGTCCGTCCCTCCCGGTCGTAATCGACGGCGTGGAGAGCAGAGGTCAGGGCTACCACGGCGTCGGCCACAGGGGTGGAAACTCCGGCCAGGCGGGCCAAGGCGCGCATGGGGACCAGGGTGCAAGCCACGTCCTCCTGGAGATAGCGGTGGGTCAGGGAGTCGGGCGCCACGCTGGTCTGGTAGTTGGGGACCGAACGCATGGCCTCCAGCAGACTGCCCGGGGCACAGCCGTAGTAGCGATCCAGCCAGGTGGAAGCCGGCAGCAGGTTCGTCTGGTAGGCTCGGGCAACCTGCTGGAACTCCTGTTCGAGGGTCTCCAGCAGTACCACCGTGCGCTCGGTGAATCCATCGCAGTAGAAGAGGAATGGTTGCTTGCGATCGACCTGGTTGAGGTTGGCCAGCATCGTCAACGGATGGGCCAGGGCTCCAAAATCCGTCAACCCCCTCTGGATCACGTGGTCGGCGGCTTCCAGGCCTTCAAAAAGCCCGCTCAGGAAGTCCAAGGCCTCGACCGTCTGGCTGCGACGCGGGGTGCTGACCAGGTTCCAGCGTTTGATGCCCCGGATCTGGATGCTTCCGTCGGGCTGGAGCCGGGAGGCGAAGAGGGCATCGGTTTCGGCCACCCGCACCCCGCGTACACCCTCCAGGTGCAACACATGCTCGAACGCGACGCATCCGGCCAGCTTGCTCGAGAAGAGGACCACGCGCTGACCGGGTTGCAGGTAGGGGGCCAGGCGGCGGGCCACCTCGGGATAGGCGCCGGCCACGGTGGCGATGAAGAGGGTCTGTGCCTGTTCCAGGACTTGAGCCGGGTCCTGGCTCACCGCAGCCAGGGGGAAGCGCCCCTGGACCCGCCCGGTCGCATTCAGGAACCCTGAACGTGTCGAGGGGGGGATCCGATCCAGGTTCCGGACCAGCATGTGCACCGACAGTCCTCGTCCCGCGAGGTGGACACCCAGGGCGTGGGCGCAGTTGCCGCCGCCCACGATGACCACCGGGGAGGCGTCTGGAAGCCTTTCACCGGAGGTTTCGGCAAGCCGGAGCGAGGGCATGATCGTCTCCAAAAGGTTTAAATGGTTGTTTTTTGTTAGGCTAACCTAATAGTCTGGAAAAGGCAATCCTTTCCCATGGTGTCTTTGCGGGTGGCTGAAATACGACGAGCCGCCCCCGTCGGGGAGGCGGCTCGTCGGGAACGGGCGCAGGCCAAGGTCCCTACTTCATGTAGCGGATTAGGAAGAAACCGCCGAGCAGCAGGATCGTGAAGACCACCGTCAGCAGGTCGAAGTATTTCTCGATGAAGTGGCGGACGCGCTCGCCCAGGAAGAAGATCAGGCCTGCTACCAGCACGAAGCGGCCGGTACGTGACAAGGCCGAAGCCAGTATCAGGGTGTTCAGGGAAACATCGAAGACGCCGGCCGCGATGGTGAAGACCTTGTAGGGGATCGGCGTGAAGCCGGCGATGGCGATGGCCACGAAGGCGTTGCCCTGATATAGCTGTCGGACCTGCTCAAATTGAGCCTGGAAGTGATAGAATTCGACGATCGGCCGGCCTATGGTCTCATACAGGGCGTAGCCGATGAACCAACCGAAGACGCCGCCCAGCACGGAGCCGACTGAACAGACGGCGGCGAAGATAAAGGCCTTGCGGGGATTGCCCAGGGCCAGGGCGATCAGCAGGACGTCGGGCGGAATGGGGAAGAAGGACGACTCGACGAAGGCCAGGATGAAGAGTGCCAGCAGGCCGTGCGGACTCTCGGCGTAGGAGAGCACCCAGTTGTACAACTGTCGGATCTGGCGGATGCCGGGAAGCGAGGTATTGGGTTCCTGAACCGTCGAGGTCTGGGCGGACATGGTCTCCTCCTTGGAACGCCGGCTGTTGGCCATCTCCCCTGGGAATCCTGCTCGATTGCCGATGCTTGCAGGAAGGGCGGGTTTTCTTCACGTTCTTGAGGCCTCTCGCCGAGGGGTCTCCCGGTTTTCTCCGAAGGTCGGAGGTCGCAGGTCCGGAGGTCGCACCTCTCGTTGAGGCGCCGGAGTCGACCATGCTGGAGGCCTGTTCTGGAAGGGAGCACCACCTTGCTGGAGATCTTCGATTCCCACGCCCACTACGATGACCGGCGATTCGACGCCGACCGGCAGGAGTTGCTGGCGGCGTTGCCCGGAGAAGGTGTCGTCGGCATCCTGAACTGCGGCTCGGATTGGAGGGGGAACCTGGCCACCTTCGAGCTGTGCCGACAGCACGACTTCCTCTACGGGGCCCTGGGCATCCATCCCGGGAACGCCGGGGAGTGGAACACGCACATCCGCCAGCAGCTTCTGGAGATGCTCGAACACCCCAAGGTGGTGGCGGTGGGGGAGATCGGCCTGGATTATTACTGGGACTCCAATCCACCCCGCGAAGTTCAGCAGGAGGTCCTGAACGAGCAACTGGTCCTGGCCTTGGAGCGGGATCTCCCCGTGGTGATCCACGATCGCGAGGCCCACGGGGACACGATGGCCACGCTTCGGGGCTTCGCCCCCCGGGGGTTGCGCGGGGTCCTCCACAGTTTCTCAGGGTCGCTGGAGATGGCGCGCGAGGCCGTCCGACTGGGTTTCTTCTTGGGAATTTCGGGAGTGGTTACCTACAAGAATGCGCGCAAGCTAGTGGAGGTGGTCCAGGAGATCCCCTTGGAACATCTGCTGGTCGAGACGGATGCCCCTTACCTGGCGCCGGTGCCCTTCCGTGGCAAGCGCAACCAGTCCGGCCATATCCGCTATGGGCTGGAGAGGATCGCCGCGATCCGGGAGATCCCGGTTGAGGAGGTGGCCCGGGTGACGGCGGCCAACGCCCGGCGCTTCCTGGGGCTGGCCTGACCTGAATCCGCCGCCTGCCGTGGCCTCCCGCCGTCGAACCGGGCCCGATTCAGCCGTCGCTTGCGGCAAATTCGCCCAATCCGGTGGCGGCTTTCTGGGCCGAGAGATGGAAGACGATTTCCTGGACCCGTTCGCGGAATCGCTGCTGCTGGGCGGCGGCCTCGGCCTCTTTCTCGAAGCGCGCGAAGGCTTCCATGATTTCCAGCATCCTGCCGGCCGGGACAGGGCGCGACAGTTCCTTCAGGATGCGCCGACGGCTCTGGAAGTCGCTGTGATAGAAGGCCTCGGGTGGGTCCACGTCCTCGATCTCGGTGGCGATCTTGCGGCACAGGGCCTCGATATTGCGCCCCGAGAGGCTCAGCTCGACGCAGCGTCGCCCGACCTCCTGCCACTCGTCTTCGGAAAGGGGAAGCAGCTCGGACCACTCGTGCAGCAGCTTGTCGCGCATCAGGTGGATGAAGTCTTCTGAGGTCGTGGGGCCGGCGACCCGATAGGGGTCCTGGGAGATTCGACTGAGGGTGGCCTCGTCCATGTTCAGGAAGTTGGCATCGCATAGCAGGAACCACTTGCCGTTGCGGGGGATCAGGGTGCCGTCGAAGACGCCGAAGGAGGCTCCCAGGATATTGCGTTCCTCCGAGCGCAGGCCGGGGTCGGTCCGGGCCGCAAAGGCCGTGTCGATATCGGGCCAGTAGACACCGACGACCCCGGGAAAGGCCTGGACGTCCTGGCGGAAGATCTCGATCAGTTTCTGCGCCGAGGCGTTCTGATAGGACGAGGCCCAGTCGGTGCGGCGGATAACCAGGAAGCGGGCAGGCACCCCCCGCTCTCGGCAGAAGGCCAGGAAGTAGTTGCCGATGGCGTGAGCAGTCACGGTCTTGCCACAGCCCGGCGGCCCCAGGGCGAAGAGGACGGGGTTGAACCGCTTGGGGTTCTGGCCCTGCTCGAAGTCATACCCTGCCACGTCCCGGGCCAAGCGCATGCCGGCCCGCAGGTAGTCCTGGTTGCCGACGATGTCTTCGGGCGTCACGGGGAGCAGGTCGCCGGGATCTTCGGCCGGCAAGGCGGGTGTCGACTCCAGGCCCCGGAAGACCCGACCCGATACCTCCAGGCTGAACCCTTCGGCGGCCTGGCGATAGGGCTCGAAAGCGGCGTCGCTGGCCATCTCGCGGGCCCCTCGTGCGATCAGCATCCACCAGGCCTGTACGCAGGGGACTAGCTGCCGGGGTTCCCGGATGCGCCGCGCGGGGTCGGGGTGGTCCTGGTGACGGGAGAGGAATTCCGCAAGGTCTTCGGCCAGGCGCCAGGCCAACTCCGGGTCTCCAGGGTCGGTGCCCAGGAAGCCGCCGATCCGGGAGGAGGGGAAGCCTGCGCGGATCTGCACGGGAGCATCTCCCAGGGTGGCCAGGCGGTCGGCTGCCAGGCTGCCTGCGGCAAAGAGACCGAAGAGGGTGCAGAAGTCGACCGCCCGGTCGCGAGCCACGCCCACCTGACCCGGCATCCGGGCTGCCAGACGCTTGGCTATTTCCAGGACCAGGGCGCCGGCCCGTTCCACCTCGGCCAGGGTCTGCAGGTGTGGGAACGCCAGACCATAGGGGCCCGGGGCCAAGGTGCGCATGAGTTCAGCCACGCCCGCCCGTCGAAGCGCGGTCTGCATCAGGGGGATTTCCTGGCGCAGGTCGTTCTCGTCGAGGGTGAATCCGGAAGGGCCCATGATCCGTCGACTTCGGTTGGAGCGAGTGGGCGACCTGCCGCTCCCGCTCCTCCGTTGTCAGGCGGGGAAGCCCATGGATAACCGTGTCTTACGAGCCTGGAGGGGGGCGGGAAGGTGGATGCCACCCCAAGACGCAGAGCTGGTCTTCCTACAAATGCGGGCAGGCGATTTGGACAACCGGGCACCGATTCTGGTCAGGTTCGGCTCAAAATTGCCCTGCAGATGTGGGCCTCAACAACCGGCCGAGGATGAGCACTTCTGGCTTCAGTTCTTGCGTGGCCTGGTCGCGCGCGGGCCCACCGCCGTCTCCAGGAAGTCGCCGAGAAGCTTGCCCCGCGATTCCCGAGGGTTCGCGACCTCCTCCTCGAGGCCGCCGAGGACGTCCTGGCCTATATGGCCTTTCCCGAGATGCACC
>JAAZKF010000393.1 GCA_012799975.1 Burkholderiales bacterium | reverse complement strand
GCGGCCAGCGCCGTTTGGACCGTCGGAGCCCTGTGCGCCCTGCACGTCAGCGCGCTTCTCCCGAGATTCGAAGCTACGGCCGTTTTGTTGTCGGGGCTGGTCAATGCCTTTGCGGCCATCGCCTTCACCCTTTTCGTGGATCCCAAGGCGGCCGTGATCACCGACCAGGCGGTCAAGAAGGTCCGATCCGAGCAGGAAGTCCTGTGCATGAGCTTCTACCTGGGGCTGGGCAACTTCATCGGAGGCCTGCTGGGTCTGGCCGTCCTGCCCCTGGGAGTCGCGATGATCCAGGGGGCAACGGTCTACCTGGGAGAGGGCGGGGCGGGGCTGGCCGACAGCCTCTGGGCCCTGGTGGCCCTGAACGCCCTGGTTACCCTGCTGGCTTCGACCACCGTGGCTTCCCGCATCTCGGCGGCCATCACCCGCAACGTCGCCACCGCCCTGGCAGTCTACAATTTCTTCTTCCTGGTGACCCGACTGGCCCAGCAGGTCTACGCTCCCATCCTGGGTTCGGTCCGCGACAACGTGGTCCGCGGTCAAGCCTCTCCCGAATCGCTCCTGGGGGTTTTCCGCTGGGTCATCACCGGGGCCAGCCTGGGCATACTGGCGGGCTGGCTTTTGATGCCCACCTTCGTCGAAATCTACAACCGCGCCGTGGCCGCCCTGGACCGACGCCATGGCTCGACTCCGAGCCTCCTGCTGGCCCTGCTCTCGCCGCGGAAATGGCTGGTCTTCCTCCACTGCCTGCGACGGCCCTCCAACTTCGGAGTAACCTTCCAGGACCTGCGGATTCTTCCCAAAGGCTTCCTGATCGGCAACGTCCTGGTTGTGGCCATCCACACCATCGGGGTCCTGGCCGCCATCTACGCGGGCGCCCTGCTCAGTTCCAGCCTGGCCCGCACGGCCACCCTGCTGTCCTCGGTCATCAACGGTGTAGCCACGATCCTGGTCAGCGTGGTGGTCGACCCGACCATGGCGCGGATCACTGACCAGGCGGCCTCAGGCGAACGCCCCCTGCGACATATCCACGCCATGGCGGTCTTCCTGATCGCAGGCATGCTGGTGGGGACCCTGCTCTCACAGGTCTTCTTCTTGCCTGCCGCCAGCATCATCGAACTGGGCGCCCGACTGTTGGACCGGGTCTTCCAGGCTCTCTGAGCCCCCCGCCGGCCCGGGCCGGGTACTCAGTCGGGGCGGGTCTCGATATAGAAACGCTCGAATTCCTGCATCGGCCCGGAAGCCGACTGCGCCAGGGCCAAGCCCTGTTCCAAACCGGGACCGGCCAGGTCCCGCATCCCGGCCCGAATCCCGCGAAGTCCTTCCTCCAGACGCCGTTGGCCCTCTTCGAAGGCCCGCCGAGCCGCCTGATACACATCGTGATACTCCGGCGGAGCCTGCGCAGGCAAGGGTTCCATGTTAGTGAACTGCTGCCTGGTTGTCATAAGCAGGGCTTTCAACTCGTCCAACAAGGACTCGAGCTCCCAATCGCTCACGCTGCCAGCGCGATATCCCTCGACGGCCTCAGCCAGACGGGTCAAATTGTGGTACTGAGGCGAAATCGTCTCTTCGGCAACCACCATGTCCAGACGCGAAATCTCCAGATCGACGTCGGTTGCCAGACGGGGCAGGCCTCCCTGGCAACCCGCGCAGAAGCGGGCTAAAACGGGATTGGAGGCCCCGCAGCGGGGACATGGTCTCTCCTTCTCAAAGGTCGCGGCTTCGTGCAGGGCCTGTTGGACTTCCAGAACCTCGAGGCCCGCCTGACGAATCTCCTCCAAAGCCGGAAGAATCGGCTCTTCGTCGGCAACCTCCAAAGCCGCCAGGATCACGTGAAGCGCTTCCTCCTGGCGTTCCAGGGCCTGTTCCAGGCGCGGGCGCTCGACGCCCAGCACCGTCTCCTCGCGAGGCGAAGGTTCCAGGTTTTCCAACCAGTCGCGCAGGGCGCGGTGCCCTCCCTCGAAGGTCTCCAATCTGCGCCGGAAGCTCTCTTCAGGCAGACGGCCCCTCATCCAGGCCCGGCCCACCCGGCAAATCTCGTGAATCGCCCAGATCTCCGAAAACTTTTCCTGGGCCTCGTCCTCAGCCTGCAAGCGAGCCATCCCTTGACAGACCGTCTGCACCGCGTCGCGCGCCTCTTTCTGAAGCTCGCGCAGTGCCCCGGAATCCTGACTTTCAAAGGCCTCGTAAAGCCCGGGTAGGGACTGCCGTAACTGGCCGAAGGCACCAGAAACCTCGGGTACTACCTCGTGCGAGACGGGGGTTTCCTCGCGGAATGGCAGATACTCCAGGAAACCCTCGTGCATCCTGCCCAGCACCTGGTCTACCCGGGCCAGCAGGTCACGGGCCTTGGTCAGGCCCGCGCTGCCATCCAGGTAGCGCTGAATCTCGCGGGTCAGTTCATTGAAGACGGGCAGATCCGTGAGGTCCGGATCCCCTTTCTGATCAAATCCGGGTCGCATCCTACAAACTTTTCCTGTCTCGCTGGAATTCCCTTCCCTGATTACCTATAGAGCTACAGGAGAAGCCTGACCCCCGAATCCGCCCCCTAGCGGGGCCTAATTACACCATCCCCGGGGCCTTCAGGGCGGTGGGCACGCAGGAGAAGGGAAGTTCCGGTGGAATTGCGCCGAGGTGACCACCGCCTTTTCCAGCGCCACCATCCTGATCTGTACCCGCGACCGCCCCGAATCGCTGCAACGCACCCTGAAAAGCCTGGAGTCCCTGGAGATTCCCGCCGGATTCCGGGCGAAGATCCGCCTGGTCGACAACGGCTCGCGCGTGCCTCTGGCCAGCTGGTTGGAAGAACGGGAATGGCCCCGGACCGACCTGTCGGTGGAAGTGGTCTGCGAACCTCGGGCCGGGAAAAGCTCTGCTCTTAACCGGGGGTTGCGGGGTCTGGACGCAGACCTGGTGGCCTTCACCGACGACGACATGGAGTTCCACCCCCGCTGGCTGACCAGCGCCCTGGAACGTCTGGAGGAAGACCCTGCCCAAGCCCTCCAGGGGCACATCGAAATTCGCAGTTCCATCGCGCTGCCGACCTGGTTCACGCCCCGCTGCGCACTGCTCTTCGGAGCCACCCTCGACCTTCCTGACCGGGCCGAACTCCGAGGGCTGATCGGCTGCAACAGCTTCGTCCCCCGCGAGCTAATCGAGCGGATCGGCCCCTTCCGCGAAGATCTGGGGCCCCAAGGCCGCCGACTGGGCTACTCGGAGGACATGGAGTGGAGCGGCCGCCTGCACCAGACCGGGATCCCCCTGCGATTCTGCCGACAGGCCGTCAACTATCACCTGATCGAGGCCGATCGAATGCGCCAGGGGTTCCTGCTGCGCCGACAATTCGACCAGAGCCGGACCGAGACCCTGCTGGATGGAATGCTGCCAACGGGCTCGCAGCGTTGGAAGGACCAGAACCTCTTCGGCGAAGTCCGAGGACTGGCGGGGGCGCTCTGCAAACCCCGCAAGCGCTTCCAGGGCCTGGACTATGGCCTGGAACTGGCCGCACGTCTGGGGCGGGTCTGGGGTCTAGTTCAACGCCGGCTGAAGAGCCTTCTGGGAACCCGGCCGGAACCTCCCCGCGAGGAAAGACCTCTGACCACTTCCGGAACCACCAAGAATCCCTGAAAAATCTGGACCCCATCCGATGAAAACCTGCCAGTTCGAAGCGGGATCCTGCCGGGACCGTTCCAGCTCGGTCCTCCACCACGACGGCGAGATCTATCGGGCCCTGCGCTCTCCCGCCGTGCCCGGGTGGACACGCCTGCGCGACAGCCAGCTCTTCGCCCGCCGTACGGCCGACGGCAGCCTGGTCCGGACCCGGGAGGTGAACCCGGAAGAGGCGGGTTTCACACCTCCCGAAGGCTGTGAAATCCTGCTGCACCACCAACGCATCCCCTTCATCTCGTACCCTTACGAGTGGAGTTTCTCGATGCTGAAGGACGCGGCTCGGCTGACCCTGGACCTGCTGTGCGAGGCTCTGGAAGAGAGGCTGACACTTCGCGACGCCACACCCTACAACGTCCAATGGCAGGGAACCCGGCCGGTCTTCATCGACATCCCCTCCTTCGGCGAATCCCGTTCGGGGGTATGGATGGGCTACTCACAATTCTGCCAGCTCTTCCTCTTCCCGCTGATGCTGCAGGCCTACCGCAACGTGGACTTCCGCCCCTTGCTGCGGGGCGGCCTGGACGGCATCCCGGCCGACCAGTGCAAGGCCATGATGTCCTCCCGCGACCTCTTGAAGCCCGGCGTCCTGATGCATGTCCATCTGCATGCCAGCCTGCAGGCCCGCCCCCCGGCCCAGACGGGCACCGACTTGCGTCAGGAGATCGCCGAGGCCGGCTTCCACGAAGGGCTCCTGAAAGCCAACTCCCGACGTCTGCGCCAGTTGGTCGAGAAGCTGGAGTGGCGACGTGGCCGCACAGCCTGGTCGGACTATGGGACCGGCCAGAGCTACGATGAGGAGGAACAGGCCCGCAAGGCGGACTTCGTCAGGGCCGCCGCCTCGGATCGAGCCCGCCGGTTGGTCTGGGACCTGGGCTGCAACGTGGGGTTCTACTCGCGAATCGCGGCGGAACACGCCGATTACGTGGTGGCTGCCGACGCCGACGGCCTGACCATCGAGAGGCTCTACAACTCGCTGAGCCAGGAGAAGAACCACAAGATCCTTCCCCTGGTGATCAACGTGGCAGATCCCCCTCCAGCCCTGGGGTGGCGCGGTACCGAACGCAAGAACCTGCCCGACCGGGGAAGGCCCGATCTGGTCCTGGGCCTGGCGGTCCTGCACCACATCTGCATAACAGCCAACATCCGGGTTCCCGAGTTCCTGGACTGGGTGGCCAGCATGGGAGCAGACCTGGTCCTGGAGTTCGTCACCCGGCAGGATCCCATGGTCGAAGCCCTCCTGCTCCACCGTGAGGACCTGTACTCCGACTACGACCTGGCTCCCTTCGAAGGGGCCCTGGAGACGCGCTTCGAGGTCCTGCGCCGGGAAGAAGTCTGCCCGG
>JAAZKF010000392.1 GCA_012799975.1 Burkholderiales bacterium | reverse complement strand
GATACCATCAACTACACCGTCAGCGCTGGCAACGACAAGGTCGTGATCAACGGTGGAAGCGGCCGGGATACGGCGACCATCAAGGCGCCGGCCGGGTCCAATTTCACGGTGGTTGACCCCAACGGCAAGGTCCTCTACCAGCAGGGGACCGGCGGCTCGACCATCACGGTGGACAGTGTCGAAAAGCTGAACATCGTGGATGCGGAAGGCAAGTCCTTGTTCAGCAGGACGAAGTTCCTCGGGTTCTACATCTAGGATCCTGAAGGCTGACTGACCAGGCCGTGGCCGGAAATCCGGTCACGGCCTGATTCTATTCTGGGGGTATTCGGCGCACTTTGGAGAGGAATCGGGAGCCCTCTTGGGAAAATCTGCCCGCATGCTTGCGCACACCAATATCGTCTTCCTGGGAAGTGGAGTCATGGCCGAGTCCATGCTCTCAGGTCTGTTGAATCGGCAACTCCTGCAATCGGACCAGATTATTGTCAGCGACCCCCTGGCCCGTCGCCGAGCGGAATTGTACGAACGCTACGGAGTGGTGGGGACTGCCGACAACATCGAGGCCATCGCCGAGGCGGACATCGTGGTCCTGGCGGTCAAACCACAGGTTCTTGAGTCGGTCCTGATGGAGACCTCGGGACGCTTGGAACCAGGCCAATTGGTGATCAGCATCGTGGCTGGAGCGGCCCTGGATACCATCGCATGGGGGTTGGACCACCGCGAGATTGTTCGCGTCATGCCCAATACCCCCGCGCGGATCGGGGAAGGGATGAGCGTGTGGACGGCTACGCCTGAGGTCTGTGAAACCGATCTGGAACGGACACGTTGCATCCTGCAGGCCCTGGGCAAGGAGATCTACGTTACCAACGAAGACGAATTGGACATGGCCACCGCCTTGTCTGGCACGGGTCCTGCGTACGTCTTCCTGTTCATGGAAGCCCTGGTCGATGCCGGCGTCCATCTGGGTTTCTCGAGAAGCGTGGCCCAGGAGTTGGTCCTACAGACCGTCCGGGGCTCGGTGGACTTTGCCTCCCAGTTTAGTGGGCATCTGGCGGACCTGCGCAACCAGGTCACCTCGCCCGGGGGAACCTCGGCGGAAGCCCTGTATCAGATGGAGAAGGGCGCCTTGCGGACTATAGTCTCCAAGGCGGTCTACGCGGCCTATCAGCGTTCGCGTGCCCTGAGTCGGATCTCCGAACCTCCCACTGTGGGGTGACCACCCATCGAACTGCTGCGCAACCTGACCCTTGGCCAGTACGTTCCGGGTGACTCGCTCCTTCACCGCCTGGACCCCCGCGCCAAACTGGTGGTGACCGGAGGGGCGATGATCGCCCTGTTTATGGTCCATCGCCTCGCTCTGTTGTTGCTCGCAGGCCTTGTGATCCTGCTGCTGGGGAAGTCGGCCCGCCTGTCGCTGGGTTATCTGATCCGTGGTTTGAGGTTGGTCTGGATCCTGGCCCTTTTGACTTTTGTCTTCAACGCCATGCTGACGCCCGGGTCGCCGATGCCTGGACTGGAAGGGCTGCCGGTCACCCGGGAGGGCTTGCTTCGGGGGGGAGCCATGGCGATGCGTCTCTTCCTGTTGGTGCTGGCCACTTCGCTGCTATCTTTGACCACCTCGCCGATCCTGCTGACGGATGCGGTGGAGAAGCTGCTGGCGCCGTTTCGGCGCTTGGGGGTTCCCTCTCACGAACTGGCGATGGTGTCGACCATCGCCTTGCGTTTCGTCCCCACCCTGGCTTTGGAGACCGAACGGATCATGAAGGCCCAGCTTGCCCGTGGGGCCTGCCTTGATCGCGGCAATCCCCTGGTCCGGGCGCGGGCCCTGATCCCCGTGTTGGTCCCCTTGTTCGTCAGTGCCTTCCGTCACGCCGAGGATCTGGCCGTGGCCATGGAGGCTCGTTGCTACCGCGGTGGCGAGGGGCGCACCCGCCTGCGGGACCTGCATATGAAGGCGGCGGATTGGTGGGGGGGACTGGGTGGTCTGCTCTTCCTGGTCGCCCTGGTAGGATTGGACCGATGGGCAGGTCGCTTTGGGTGAGCGCATCTTCCGGTTGACGCTGGAATATGATGGGAGCGCCTATTCCGGCTTCCAGCGCCTGGACGGCAAGAATTTGAAACCCAGTATCCAGGCTACCCTGGAAGATGCTCTGGCTCGACTGGTCGACCACCCGGTTTCGGTGTTGGTGGCGGGACGGACCGATGCCGGAGTTCACGCCACAGGCCAGGTCCTGTCTTTCCGAACCACCTCGGATCGTTCGTCTCGCGTGATCCTTCGCGGAGCCAATGCCTTGTTGCCCCCGGATATCCGGGTCCTGGAGGCCGTCGAGGCTGCTGCTGGCTTCCATCCGCGTTTCCTGGCCTGTTCACGCACCTACGAATACCTGATCCTGTCGGCTCGCCAGGGAGACGCCTTCTGGCATCGTCGGGCCTGGATCATCCCCGGGAAGCTGGATGTATCGGCGATGCAGCGTGCCGGCCGCTTGCTTCTTGGCTCTCACGACTTTTCAACCTACTGCTCGCAGGTACCGCCGGATGAGTGTCGGACCCGAGTCCTGATGGACTGTCAGGTCGAGCGCTGGAAGGGGCTTCTGCCGGCCCCTCTGGGGCGTCTGGACGGAATGGTGCTGGTCAGGTTCCGAGCCAATGCCTTCTTGCGCCGCATGGTCCGGATGCTGACGGCAGCCCTGGTCGAGGTAGGGCGGGGGCATTGGACCGAGGATGAACCGCGCCAACGCCTGGATGCCCGCGACTCCGGCCTTTCGCCTCCACCAGCGCCTCCCTGGGGTCTGTACCTGGTCCGGGTCGACTATGCGAGCTGGGCCGCTCCCGAAAGGACTCGGGCGGGTGGGCAAGAACCTTGAGAGATTCCGAAGGCCCCTGCAAGGGGCGATCCGATACGGGAGGTCCGGCATGGCAAACCAACTCGAGAACGCTCTCGTCGAGGCCGGCGAGAAACTGGGTCAGGCGATGCAGAATGCTCCGGAGGGGGAACGGGAAATCCTGCGGGCGATGTACTCCAAACTGAATCACTGGGCTTCGGAGCAGGAGGATAAGGGAGACCAGTCGGTCGACCGTTCGGCCTTCTTCGCTGCGGGAATCATCGCTCATGAGAAGATTCAAAGTGAGGCGCTGATCCAGGCTGCGACCGAATATATCGACAAGGACCACATGTTCTGCCGGAGCCGCCAGCAGGCCTGACCTTCCAGAATCCGGTT
>JAAZKF010000391.1 GCA_012799975.1 Burkholderiales bacterium | reverse complement strand
TCGAGAACCAGGTGCGTCTGGCCGAGGGGGCGGACCTGGTCATCTATGACACCTTCTTCACCCCGAAGGAATACACCGAGCGCCCCCATTGGGGGCACTCTACCCTGGAGGACGGATTGGAGATCTGTCGCCTGGCCGGTGCCGACCATCTGTTCATGTTCCATCACAATCCCGAGCGCGGGGATGAGGAATTGGCCCTTCTCTACGAAGAGGCCCGCAGGATGGGGGAGTGCCGGGGGCTGAATGTTCACGTGGCCTGCGAAGGGCAGACCTGGAAGCTGGAAAGGGGCGGCCTGACGGCGTGCGAGTGATCTTCTGGGGGGTACGTGGCTCCATCCCCACACCTGACGAGCCGCAAGCGCGCTACGGTGGCAACACACCCTGCGTACTGCTCTCGTGCTCGGAGGAAACCCTGATCAGCTTGGACGGCGGGATGGGTTTTCGTTGGATGACTGCCGACCTGATGGCCGGGAAGGCTGGCCGCGGAGAAGAGAAGTTGCACCTGATGCTGGCCCACTGCCACTGGGACCATATCCAGGGGATTCCCTTCTCTCCCATGATGTACGTACCCGGAAACCGGGTCATCATCCATGGACGCCAGACCTTTGAAGGCGGCCTGAAAGAGACCTTGCTCCGCCAGGTGAATCCCAACTACTGTCCGGTCCCGAACTTCTTCCTCCTGCGCGATGTCGGAGCCACCGTAGAGTTCCACGAGATCACCGACCCCGTCTTCCATATCGGCCCGGTGCGGGTTACCTCGCTGGAGCTCCCCCGAGGGGATCGGCTGCCCTGCTCGGGTTATCGCTTCGTAGACCAGGGGGTGACGGTGGCCTATCTGACAGACGTGGAATATCCCCATGGTGATCCGGGCAGCACCTTTGCCGCCCTGGAACTGGCCCGGGGAGCCGATCTGCTGATCCACGACGCCCAGTTTCTGCCCGAAGAAGTCCGGGGACGGATGAACAGGGGCCACTCGACCTGGCGACAGGCCGTCGAGTTGGGAAACCTGGCCGGTTGCCGCAGGGTGGCCCTCTTCCATCACGATCCCGGCCGCACCGACGAGCAGTTGGATGCTTTGGAGGTCGAGGCCGCCCGTCTGGCTCGGGGGCCGGAGGTCTTCGTCGCCCGCGAAGGCCTGGCCCTCGACCTCTGAGGAGTTTCCTGCAGGGACCGGTCGGTCCGGGTTGAAGCTTGGAATCGTCGCATGAACTCCTCGATCCGCATTCTGTCCTCCCGCCCCCTGAACGCCTGTTTGATAATCTTGACCCTGATGGCCTTGGCCTGTGGCGGCGGTCAGGGAGGACCTGAACCGGCAAATCAGGGACCGACCGAGATCCCGCCTCCCAGCCTGCAGGGCCGTCCCGACATGCTGGCCCGGGACTTCCTCGACCACCTGCGAGCCCAGCGTTTCCGACAGGCGCATGCCTTTCTGGGAACAAGCCTGCAAGCAGCCATGACGGCAGATGTTTTCGAGAAGAGCATGGGAGAGGCCCTGAAGACGGCCTCAACCCGTCTGGCCTACGAGAACCGCTGGGTGCAGAGCGAGCGGATCGAGGGCTCTCGGGCCCTGGTTACGGTCTCGGACCGGAGGTATTCCCAGGTCCAGCCTTGGACCTGGGAGTTC
>JAAZKF010000390.1 GCA_012799975.1 Burkholderiales bacterium | reverse complement strand
GCTCTCAGGACATGCATCTTGTACTCCATTCCCTGCAGCGGCCCGACATGGATCAAGACCGGCGTTCCCAGCAGACGACTCTCGACGGAGAGAGAACGGATCTCGTCCAACATGTAGGCCGTCGGTGGAGCCGGAAGATTGGGTTCCAGCCACTGTTTGGCCTTCAGTACCAGGCGGATCGGGGTGGGGTCGATCCGACCTTGTGTAGCTTCCAGGGTGACAAGCTTGAGCCGAGGCAAGGTTTGAGGACCGGAAGGCGGACCCAGTAGAATCCCCTCGGCGTCCACTTCGAACCAGGTTCCCCGATTTCCCGAAACCAGGAGCACAGGATGTCGTTCGTCCACCTCCAGCAGGACCCGGCCCGGCAAGGCCAGCGAGACTTCTACGCTGCGCACTTCCCGTAATCCCTGCAGCCGTTTGGTGATCCTCCGAGGCGACAGGGCCCACAGGAAGGTCCCCTCGGACAGGGCCGCCTGACGGAGGATGGCCGCCCGCGTCAGTCGCACATTCCCACGGACTTCCACCTCCTGGAGACGGAAGAGATGGGATGAGAGGAACAGAAGCTGAGCCAAGAGGAAGAAGAGCACCAGGGAGATCCTGCGGACGGTGCGCCCCCTCCCCTGCCCAGGCCGTGAAGCCTTGCGGCGGGTGAAGCGACGACGGCGAGGTCCTGCGGTTTCCGAGGACGCCCCCGAAGTCGGCGAGAGACTCAACGGCCACCTCCCGCGCAGGCCATTCTAGACCCCTCGGCGCGATTCAACGCAGTGCCGGGTTCAACAAATGGTCCTTGAGATCCCGGGCGCATTCCCCGATATCTCCCGCCCCGAGACATAAGACCACGTCTCCAGGACGGCATTCTTGCTCCAGGATCTGGCCGACCTCCTGAGGACCGGGCGTATAGAAGACCTGGGTCGGGTTCGGACGACCATGGCGACGGACGCCATCCAGGAGTACCTCGGCGGTGATCCCGGGGATGGGGCTCTCGCCCGCAGAATAGATATCAGTCATCAGGAGGTAGTCGGCCTCCTCAAAAGCGCTAAAGAAGTATTCGGCCAGGAAACGGACCCGCGAATAGCGGTGAGGCTGGAAGACCGCAAAGACCCGACTGGCTCCTCCGGTGCGGGCGGCCTGAATCGCTGCCTGCACCTTGCTGGGGTTGTGTGCGTAGTCGTCCACGACCGTTATCCCGTTGAAGGTGCCTATGATCTGGAAGCGACGTCGAACTCCCTGGAAGGAGGCCAGCACCCGGGCGATGGCGGGGAAATCCAACCCCACCTCCAGGCCAATGGCGACGGCCGCCAGGGCGTTCTGCACGTTGTGACGACCCGGCACGCGCAGCACCAGTTCCCCGAGCTCCCGTCCTCGCAGGAAGACCCGACTGCGCGAACCGTAGTCGGCCAGCTCGATCCCCGTGGCCATCAGGTCGGCACCATTTTCCAGACCGTAGGTCAGGACGGGGCGCTGCACCTGGGAAATCAAGGCCCGGATACGGGGATGGTCGTGGCATAGGATGACCCGACCATCCGCGGGGACGCGGTGCATGAACTGGAAGAAGAGGTCTTCTACCAGCTTCCGGGTCCTCTCATAGTCATACCCGCAACCACAGAAGGCGGAGGTGGAAAGATTGACATCCGGGTCAACGCTGGTAACCACGGCGATCCGGGGTGAAAGGTCCAGGAAGGAGGCATCCGACTCATCGGCCTCGGCCACCAGGTAACGCCCCGTGCCGAGCTTGGCGTTGGAGCCGATGTCGTTGAGCTCTCCACCGATGATGACCGTGGGCTGGAGGCCATTGTGCTCCAGGACGGTGGCCACCATCGAGGTGGTCGTGGTCTTGCCATGCGTCCCGGCCACGGCCACGCCTAGCCGCTCCTGCATCAGGTGGCTGAGCATCTGTCCGCGCTGCATGATGGTCAAGCCGGCTTCTTGAGCCGCCAGGAGCTCGGCGTTGTCGGCCGGGACCGCGGACGAGACCACCAACACATCGGCCCCGCGGATATTCTCGGGTGCATGGCCTTGGCAGATCCGGGCCCCAAGTTTCTCGAGCTCCCGCGTGATGCGGGAAGCCTCCAGGTCGGACCCGGACACGGAATAACCCATTTGTAGGAGGACACGGGCGATTCCGCTCATCCCGATGCCCCCGATCCCTACGAAATGGGCCTGTCTGAAGTCGATCATCCGTGTCCCCTTTCCGCAATGTCCAACCGAGCCCTGGCGCCTGCTGCAGCGACTTGTTCCCACTCTCCACCCAACTGCTCCAGGGCGACCTTGACCACACGAGCAGCCGCCTCGGGCTTCCCCAGGGCAGCACTGGCCACGGCCATATCCTGGAGTCGTTCGGGATGAGCGAAGAGTTCCGCCACCATCTCCTGAAGGCCTTCCTCGACCTGCTCGTCGGAGAGGATCTGCGCCGCCCCCCGCTCAGCCAGGAGAGCGGCGTTGTAGTCCTGGTGACGCTCTGCCGCGAAGGGATAGGGCACCAGGATTGCGGGAAGTCCACGCGCGGTTATTTCGGCCAGGGTCGTAGCCCCGGCCCGGCAGACTACCAGGTCGGCCGCGGCGTATAACTCGGCGATATCCTCCTGATATCCGATAGGCCGATAGTCCAAGGGGCCTTGGCCGATCCGGCCCGATGTCTGGCAGAGGACCTCGTCCAGGTGCTTGGGACCGGTCAGGTGCAGGATGGTCCATTCCTTGGATTGCCAAGCGTCCAGGGCCTGGAGGACGGCCCGGTTCAAGCTGGCGGCTCCCTGGCTGGCGCCGGTCACCAGCAGGCAGGGGCGGCCTTCAGGGAGGTCCAGATCGCGACGAGCCTGGTTCCGGTCTCGGGTGACGATGTCCTGGCGGATCGGATTTCCGGTCACCTCTATCCGAGCCTCGGGAAGTCCGAACCGACACCCGGGGAAGCTCACACAGACCTTCCTGGCAAAGCGTGCCATGAAACGGATGGCCTTCCCGGGAATCGCGTTCTGCTCCATGAGGATCGAGGGGATCCGAAGCAAGACCGCCCCCAGGAGGACTGGAACACAGACGTAGCCCCCGCTGCCCACGACCAGGTGAGGGCGCTCCCGATGCAGCAAGAGCAGGCTTTGCAGCAATCCCCAGACGGTCATACATACCGCCTTCAGGGCTCCGAGCAGCCCACCCCCCAGACCCCGTGCGCGGACGAAGGCGATGGGGAAACCGTGCTCGGGGACGACCTTCGCGCCCAGTCCACCTGGAGTTCCCACGAAGAGCACACGCGCGCCAGCCTCGCGGAACCGCTCGGCCACGGCCAGTGCCGGGTACAGATGGCCTCCGGTTCCCCCTCCCGCCAGCACGACCCGCAGGGCCCCTTCCGGCTTGCGGCGACCAACGCGCTCTTTGGGTTCCTGCATGGTTTACCGCAACTCTCCAACAACGCCTCGCCGACCTCCGGGCCGTCACGGGGAAGTCTGGGGCTTCGGTCGAGTCCTGCGAAACCCTGCCTTAGGAGGCCCAGTAAGAATTCCTCATGGAAATCCGGGATCGGGTTGGAAGATTTTCATCCTCTTGCGGCCCGTTCCTTCCATTCCGCCCCCAGACCATCCAAAGCAGCTGCTCCCGGAGGCGAAGCAGATCCTGCTTGTCCGACTACCGGGCCAAGGCCTTCAAGAATCCAGCGTCTGCGCTCTCTTGAGACGGCGCCGCAGCCGTTCGCGTTCGGCCCGGGCCGCGGGATGGAAGGGCAGGCGACCGGTAAGACGGGGTTCCACCACGGGTTGAGGGAGTCCTGAGCGGGTCCTCTCGTGACGGGCCTGGGCCACCGAAGCCTCCCATTCACCCGTCGAAACGGCTCGGACCTGCTCCTCGTCGGAGGTGGCCAGGGTCGACCCGCGCCTCATCCTGCGCCGCGACCTGCTCTCTTTCGGTAGGGACCGGGAATGTCGACTGGTGTGGTCCGCGATGTTGAGCAGGATTCCCATGCCGATCAAGGTGACCACCAGCGAGCTTCCGCCGTAGGAGAGGAAGGGCAGCGGGATCCCCGTGCTGGGGATGCTGTTGGTGACGACCGCGATGTTGATCCAGGCCTGGAGGACGACCTGGAAGGTGATCCCGACCGCCAGGAGCGACAGATAGGGGCGGCGACAGTTGACGGCCAGCCGTAGGCCGCAATAGCCCAGGACGCAGAAGAGCATGAACAGCCCCAACGCCCCCACCAGGCCCATCTCCTCGCTGAAAATCGCAAAGATGAAGTCGGTATGCTGCTCGGGCAGATAGTTGAACTTCTGATTCGAGAATCCGAGACCTCGACCCCAGATCCCACCCGAGGCGATGGCCATGAGCGAGTTACACGACTGATAACCGTCTTTCAGGGGATCGGCGAAGGGGTCCAGGAAGATCTTCCAACGATCGATACGGTAGGGCTTGGCGAGGGTCATTCCGACGATCAGGACGATTCCGAGAAGACCCATGATGCGGAGGTCCCGCCAACTGGCCCCCGCAGCGTACAACATGGCTACCATGGTGGCTACGACCACCAGAGCCGTGCTCAGGTCGGGTTCCCTTTCGATCAAGAAGGCTGCCACGAGGACCAGGATCCAGGCCGGAGCGATCGACAGGATATTGTGAACGCGGTTTCGATGGCGATCCAGGTAATCCGCCAGATAGAAGACCACCAGCAACTTGGCCAGCTCGGCCACCTGGAACTGAATCGGTCCCAGTACGAACCAGCGGCGGGCCCCATTGATCTCAGTGCCCACCACCAGCACGGCCGCCAGCGTCAGCAGCATAAGGAACATCGCGGGCAGGCTGAGGAAGGTCCGCCAGCGCAGCAGATCAACCCGACGCACCACGCACAGGAGGAGCATCCCCAGCAACAGGGCCCCCAACTGACGATTCAGGAAGAAGAAGGGGTTGCGATTGAAGTCGTCGGTGGAGACGGTCATCACGACGGAGGCAGAAAAAACCGAGAGCACCCCCAGGATGCCCAGGATGACGGTGACCCAGAAGATGGGCCGCCCCAATGAATCACGCAGGGGTTTCACGTCGTCGCACCCTCCGTCGGACCGCCCTCAGAATGGGCCTTTCAATCGAGTTCTCGTCTCCGAAAGGATCAACCAAGAGCGCCGGGATGGGCCTCTTCCAGACATCGAACAGCCTGCGCGAAGAGTCTTCCCCGTTCTTCCGCATTGCGGAACATGTCGTAGCTCGCACAGGCCGGCGACAACAAGACCACATCTCCGGGTTGAGCATTTTTCCATGCGACGACCACCGCTTCCTGCAGAGAAGCACACCGGATGATGCTATTCATGCCTGCGACGCGGGCGCTTTCAGCCAGGCGGTCGGCTGCCTCGCCCAGAACGAGCAGGGTGCGCGCGCGCCGCGCGATGCAGCGACCCAGCCCGGAAAAGTCGGTTCCCTTGTCCTTGCCGCCCGCGATCAACAGGATGGGGGCCTGATAGGACTCCAGGGCTGCCTGCACCGAGGCGGGATTGGTGCTCTTCGAGTCGTTCACGAAGAGCACTCCGCCCGGTCGTCCCACCTCCTCCATCCGATGATGCAGCGGTATGTGCGCCTCCAGGGCGGAATGGATGACCCCGGCAGGAATCCCCAGCCAACGCGCTACGGCCACCGCCGCCAGACTGTTGGCCAGGTTATGCGGGCCGGGAAGACCCGGGAAGCCCCAGTCGAAGAGGCGCTCACTTCCAGACTTACCGCGATACCAGAGGGCCCCGTCAACAAACCAGGCCCCCTTCAAGACGGGTCCTCTCACCGAAAAGCGCAGGATCTCCGGGCACGCGGGCCGGTCGGGAGGGGGGAACCCGGGAAGCCAGCCGGGCAGGTTGTGGGATTCCAGGAGGTCCGCCAACCGGGAGGCCTGGGGATCATCCGAGGAGATCACGGCCACATCCTGAGGTCCCTGGCGCGCGAAGAGACGCGCTTTGGCTGCGAAGTACTCCTCCAGGTCGGCATGACGATCCAGATGGTCCGGGGTCAGGTTGGTCAGAACGGCAATCCGAGGTTGAAAGGCGTGCACCGTCTCCAACTGGAAACTGGAGATTTCGGCCACCACGTAGCCTCCTGGAGGGGCCTGGGCCACCTCACCGACCAGGGGATTGCCGATATTGCCTGCCAGGATCGAGCGCTCTCCCAGGATCCGGTCGATCAGGGTGACCGTGGTAGACTTGCCGTTGGTCCCGGTTACCGCAATGAAGGGGACCCCCGACAGTCGCCAGGCGATCTCCACCTCCCCCATAACGGGGAGCCCTCTTCGGCAAGCCTCCTTCACCAGGGGATGGTGCACCGGCACACCCGGACTCAGAACCAGAAGATCGGCCTGGAGGACCCGGTCCGAATGCCCGCCCACCTCCACCTCTACCGATAATCCGCCGAGTTCCTCCAGAGCCGGGTTCAACTCCTCGCGAGGGCGGCTATCGCTGATCAGGACCCGAGCGCCCCGGCTGGAGAGCTCACGGGTCAGGGCCAGCCCACTGCGGCCCATTCCCAGGACCGAGACGCTCATGTCCTGGAAATTCACCGAAGCCCTCCCAGATGGACCAGAAGACCGGCCACGGCCAGGATCACGCCCACCAGGATGAAGCGGACGGTGACCTGGACCTCGTGAAGCCCCCCCAACTCGAAATGATGGTGCAGGGGGCTCATGCGCAGGATGCGACGCCCTCCGGTCGACTTGAACCAGGCAACCTGCAGGATCACCGAGGCCGCCTCTGCTACGAAGACACCTCCGATCAGGACCAGGAGGAACTCCGTCCCGGTCAACAAAGCCAAGGCCGCCAGGGCAGCCCCCAATCCCAGCGAGCCGGTATCTCCCATAAAAACCCTGGCCGGGAAGCAGTTGAACCACAAAAAGCCCAGGCAGGCTCCGGCCAGGCCCACTGCGGCTACGGCCAGGTCGGGGTGCCCGGAGGTCGCCGCGACGGCGCCGAAGGCCAACAGGGCCACCGCGCTGGTCCCTCCCGCCAGTCCATCCAGGCCATCCGTCAGGTTCACCGCGTTCATGGTGCTGGTCATCACCAGCAGAGCCGCCAGCCAGACCAACCAGCTCCCGGCGACGAAACCCAACAGCGGCACGCTGAGGCCCGGCTCGGGACGGGTGAGCACCAGCCACCCCCCCAGACCCAGCCCCAGGAGCCCCTGCGCGAAGAGCTTGTCCCGCGCGCGCAATCCCAGGTTCCGCCTCTTGAGCACCTTGTTGAGGTCGTCCACCATGCCCAGGCCCGCGCCGAGCAGCACGACCAGACGAAAGACCAGCAGGTCCCAGGAAGGCTCGCGCCACCACAGGCCGGCCACCAGTCCGGCCGTGAGCAGGAGCAGACCGCCCATGGTCGGCGTACCCGCTTTGAGACGGTGTTCTTGGGGGCCCTCTGTACGGATCACCTGACCCCAGCCATGGTTGCGAGCCCATCCGAGATAGACAGGCATACCTGCTATCGTCAAGCCAAGCCCCAGAAGGCCAGCGCAGGCAGCCTCCTGCCAGGGAAGATCGGTCATCGTTCTTGCACTCCTCGCAGACGTTGGGCGATCACATCCAGTCCGATTCCTCGCGAGGCCTTGATCAGCACCGCGTCCCCGGCGCACACCTCGGTCCGCACAAGACTCCAGGCCTCCTCACGCTCCGGGGCCCAGTGGACGGTGGGCACCCCGGCCAGGCGAGCGGCCCGGGCCAGGATGCGACTCCGATCTCCAACCGCAACCAGGACGGCCACCCCCGTTCGGGCGACGGCCTCGCCGATCTCGCGGTGGAAGTCCTCCTCGGCGGCCCCCAGCTCGAGCATGTCTCCGAGAATCGCCACCCGTCGACCGGGGGCGCCCGAGAGGAGTTCCAGGGCTCCCCTCATCGAGGAAGGGGCCGCGTTGTAGGAATCGTTGAGCAGGGTGGTCCCATCGGGCAGACGCAGAACCTCGGTCCGCAGTCCGGAAGGCCGGAAGTTGGCCAGGGGTTCGAGCAGTTCCTCACAGGTCAACCCGAATTCGCGAGCGGCAGCCAGCGCCGCCAGGAGATTGGAGACGTTGTGGCGTCCCGGCAGGCCGAAGCGCACCATGGAGGTTCCCTCGGGATGGCGGATCTCGATATCACTGCCTTCCAGGCCCAAGGAGTGGATCCGAAGAGCCGTCCAGTCCGCCGGGCCCTCATTCGAGAAGGTCAATACCGGCCCGCGGGCGCGAGCCGCCATCCGCTGGAAGAAGGGGCTGTGGCGGGGAAGGATGGCCAGGCCCGAGGCCGGCATCTCCTCGAGAAGTTCAGCCTTGGCGTCGGCGATGGCCTCAAGAGAGCCCAAGAACTCCAGGTGCGATTCTCCGATATGGGTGATGATCCCCACCCGAGCCGGAGCCAGGCGGGCCAGCTCGCGGATCTGGCCGGATCCCCGCATGGCCATTTCCAGGACGACCAACTCGTGATGCCGCTGCAGTTCCAACAGGGTCCGGGGCACCCCGACCTCGTTGTTGTAGTTCATGTGCGTGCAATGGACGCGAAATCGGGATCGCAGCAGGGAAGCCAGCAGATCCTTGGTGGTGGTCTTGCCGACCGAGCCGGTGATCGCCAGCACCGAGACACCCAGGCGGAGCAGGTTCTCCCGGCCGAGCATCTGGTAGGCCTGCAAGCCGTCGTGCACGCGGATCAGGCGATCGGTAGGCAGTCCCGCAGGGACTTCGTCCCGAGCCCACAGCGAGGCTGCGGCTCCCGAATCCAGCGCCTGGTGGACGAACTCGTGACCATCGAAGCGCTCCCCCCGCAAAGGCACGAAGAGCGCTCCCGGCAAGATGTCGCGGGTGTCGGTGCAGATGGCAGAGAAGAGCGGAGTCCCCGACCAGCCGTGGCCGGGGACCCCTTCGGTGGCCCGAAGGATCTCTTCACAGGTCCAAGCGCACACCAGAATCAGCCGGGGAGGCCTACAGCCATCTCGGTCTCGCTGCGCACCCGGTGCAGGTTCCAGCGAACCACGGGACGCATCCCCGGAGGGCGGTCAGTGCGCCGGAAAGGGCGCGAGCGGATGGCCTCGACGGCGCACTCGACATCGTCGAAGCGAATCTTCCGGTCCCGGAAGATCTGCGTGGTCTCATGGCCTTTACCGGCCACCACCACGGTGTCTCCCGGCCTGGCTGAGTGGATGGCCTGACGGATGGCCTCCGCCCGATCCTGGAGGACCTCGACCTGGGCCTTCCCGCTCCGGGTTCCCTCCAGGATCTCGTTCAGGATATCCTGGGGGTCCTCGGTTCGGGGATTATCGGTGGTCAAGATCACACGGTCTGCCAGGGCTGCGCCGATCTCGCCCATGAGCGGGCGCTTGGTGCGGTCTCGATCTCCTCCGCAGCCGAAGACGGCCGTCAACTGGCCGGAGGTTATGTCCCGAGCCGACCGCAAGAGGCTGGCCAGCCCGTCGGGGGTATGGGCATAGTCCACCACCACCGTGAAGTCCTGCCCCTCGCGCACCAGTTGGAATCGACCAGGAACGCCCCACACGGATTCCACCGCCGCAACCACGCGCCCCAGATCCATCCGCAGTGCCAGACCCACCGAGATCGCCGCCAGCGAGTTGTGCAGGTTGAAGAGACCCGATAGTTGTAGATTCACCCGGGTCACTCCCAGGGGGGTGACCAGCCGGTAGGACAGACCGTCGGGACTGGCCTCGATGTCCTCGGCACGGATGTGGGCGTCTGCACGGGTGCCGTAGGTGACGAAGGGAACCCGCAGGTTGGCCAGGACGCGTTCTCCATAGGGATCATCCAGGTTCAGCACGGCATAGGCGTTGCAGGGGCGGTGGCAGCAGGTCCCCAGTTTGTGGAACAGACGAAGCTTGGCCTGGAAATAATCCTCCATGGTCCCGTGAAAATCGAGGTGGTCCTGGGTCAAGTTGGTGAAGACCGCGATGTCGTAGGGGATGCCATAGGTTCGGTCCAGCGCCAGGGCATGGGAGGAGACTTCCATGACCACGCTGTCCTGGCCAGAACGCTCGATCTCCGCAAAGAGGCGATGCAAATCCAGCGATTCCGGAGTCGTGTTGGCCAGGCGACGGACGGAACCTCCGACGCGCGCCTCGATGGTCCCCAGCAGACCCGGATTGTGTCCCCGGGCCTTCAGGACCGCCTCGACCAGGTAGGAGGTGGTGGTCTTGCCGTTCGTCCCGGTGATTCCGACGGTCAACAAGCGGTCGGCCGGGCGCCCCATCATCTCGGCGGCCAGGATGGCCATGGCCCTTCGGCAGTCGGGCACGACGATCCGGGGCACGCCCTCGACTCCCTCGGGCTCGCGTTCCACCAGCAGGGCCACGGCGCCCCGCCGAACGGCCTCACCAGCAAAATGGTGCCCGTCTGAGCGAAAACCCTCGACGCACACGAAAAGGTCCCCAGGTTTTACCTCCCGGGAGTCATAGGCCAGGTCCCGGACGACCAGTCCAGGATCTCCTTGAAACTGCACCCCGTCCAGGACCCTCACCAACTCGGCCAGACTCTTCACGAGATCGCCCTCCAATGTCCGGGGCTGCACCGGACCGATCAAAAACAAGACTGGGAACCAGGGTTCCTCTCCTTGGCAGGCCCGGCCCCGGATCTCTGGACAAAGGCGGGGCCGGATCAAAAATTGACTATATCACAGGAATGCCTCTTGTAAAGCGACGAAAATCCGGCCTGGGCATCAAGGCCGTTACCCACCGGGTGCTGCCCCCGCGAGTCCTCTCCTGGCGGGTTGTCCGCGAGACCCTCTGGGGTACCACCATGATCTCGGCAGCGCGCCGGCGGGTGCCGGCCACCTCTTCGAAGTTCTTGTCCGATTCCTTGTGTTCTTCCATGAGGTCCTCCTTGCGCCGCCGAGGTGACCGAGGCCACCGCCGGCCACCATCACTCGTTCTCTGCCTTCTGCACCAGGCCGGGGGTCGGTCGGACACCCATCCTCCAGAGGGCCTGTCCGGCTACCCTGCTGAAGACCGGGGCCGCCACGACGCCCCCCCAATACACGGTCCCAGGTTCCTCGATCTTGACCAGCACGACCAATCTGGGGTCCCGGGCCGGCGCGAATCCCAGGAAGGAGGCGATATAGCGCCCCGACGAGTAGACACCATTCTCTACCACCTGCGCCGTCCCGGTCTTTCCAGCCACCAGATAACCCGGCACCCGGGCTTGCTTGCCCGTTCCCCGGGTGCAGACATTCTCCAGGATGTCCCGAAGGTGCTGAGCCGCCTTGGGATTGAGGGGACGACCCAGTTCCTCGGGCACGCTGCTCTGCAGGACGCGCTCCTGGTCGTCCAGGATCTGTTTGACGATGCGGGGCCGCAGCCGGACCCCTCCGTTGGCCACCGCCTGCATGCCGGAAACCAGTTGCAGCGGGGTAACGGCCACGCCTTGACCGAAGGAGATGGTGGCCGTTTCGATCGCGGCCCAGTCGTGATAATCGGAAAGAATCCCCGGTTCCTCGCCTTGCAGGCCGATCCCGGTGGGATGCCCGAAGCCGAAGGCCTCCAGGCCCCGTCCCAGGTTCTCCCGACCGATGCTCAAAGCCACCGCGGCCGTACCCGTGTTGAATGAGTAGGCGATGATGTCGCTCAGGGTCTCGGTTCCCCCTGAAAACAACCCGTCGTTGGCGTTATGGATCGTCCAACCGTCGACCACGAGGTTTCCCGGGCAAGAGAACGTGGTGGAGGGCTGGACCCCGGCCTGCAAGGCTGCTCCTGCCAGGAAGACCTTGAAGGTGGAACCGGGCTCGTAGGGATCGGTGATGGCTCGATTCCGGCGAAGCGCAGGATCGACCTCGGCAAAGCGGTCTGCCGGGAAGTCGGGCTGGATGGCCAATGCCAGGATTTCCGCGGTCCGGGCGTCCATCACCAGACAGATGCCCCCCTTGGCCTTGAATTCCTTGACCTGGCGGGCCAGTTCCCGCTCTGCTATGTATTGGATGGTCTCATCCAGGGTCAGGACCAGGTGCTTGCCCGGCTTTACACCCTGGACCACGGCGTTCTCCGTGGGAATCCTCCAACCATCCTTGTCCACGGCCGCCCGGACGCGTCCTGGTGTTCCCCCCAGGGTCTCTTCATGGGCCGCCTCGATGCCATCCAGGCCCTGGTCATCGATCCCTGTCGCCCCCAAGAGGTGGGCCGCCAGACGCCCCTTGGGATAAAAGCGCCGGCCGGTCCCCTCCATCTGGAAGAAGACCCCGGGGAGCAATCCCTTCTTCAAAAGCTTGTCGATATCGGCGACGGCCTTCTCGGGAGCCTTCCGCTGAATCCACTGGAAGGTCCCGCCTCGACGGATGATTCCCGAGATATGGGCCGGGTCGGTCTTGAGGATGCGACCCAGGGCCCGCGCCGTCATCCCGATGTCGCGCACCTGCGACGGATCGACGAAGACCGACTGACGGGCCACGCTGGTGGCCAGGGCCAGGCCGTTGCGATCCCGGATCTCGCCGCGGCGAGCGTGGAGGATGATATCGGACTGCTGCTGGTTGCGAGCCTTGGCATAGTACCAGTCCCGGTCCAGGTACTGCAGATAGAACATCCGCAGGGAGATGAGCATGAAGAGGAAGACCAGACCCCAGAAAATGGACACAACCCGGCCTTTGAACTCCGTGGTCCATCCGCAGGCCATTCTCTCCATCTCGAGCAGAACCTCACAGTTTGCCTCGGGGCAGAATCACCCCGCAAGAAGAGCTGTCGGTGCCTCGTATGACGGGAGCCAGGGTCTCCCGGCCGAGGGGGGGTACCTACCTGGTGAGCCGATGGGAGTCAGCAGAAGCCATCTTTCCACCCAGTCCCTGCCGAGCCAATTGAGGAAGTTCCAGCAGTTGCCAGCCCTGGGGGTGAACCATCCCCAATTGCAACGCCTTCTGCTCGACGCGGTTCAAAGCCGAAAGCTGCTCGATCCGCAACTGAAGCTCCGCATTCTCTTGCAACAGTTGTTTATGGACCCTCGTCTTGGAAGCCAGCTCATACTGGACCTGGACAATCCGGGAGAACTGCAGCAGGAAGAGGACGACACACACGCTGATGCCCAGGAAGGCCAGGAGTGGAAGGGACCACAGGCGGCTTCGTGAGGCAGGAGAAGACGAGGACCGAAGGCGTGGCGCCGGGCCAACCGGCTGAGGGCTAAGACGGGGATGGCTCTCCCCGAGGAAATCCGGCACCTGGGCCGGGCACGCACTCTGCATCTCATCCTCCTTCCAGGTTGGAGAGGCCCCCTGACTCATCCCCGGCCAGACGCTGGGCTGCCCGAAGTCGAGCCGAGCGGGACCGGGGGTTGGCGGTGACCTCGCTGGAATCCGGTTCCACCGGTTTCCGGGTCAGGGTCCGCAGGAGCCGCAACGGCTGACACTGACAGAAGGGAACCCGGGCCGGACAGGTGCACTCACCTGCCAGACGTCGGAACGTCGTCTTGACGATGCGGTCCTCCAAGGAGTGGAAGCTGATCACGACCAACCTCCCACCCGGAGCCAGCCTGTTCACCGCGGCCTCCAGACCCCGCTGGAGTCGCCCCAGCTCGTCGTTCACTGCGATGCGCAAGGCCTGAAAGGTCCGAGTGGCGGGGTGGATGCGGCCGTGGCGGGCGGGAGGCGGAACCGCACGTTCGACCACCTGCGCCAGGCGTCCCGTGGTCCGTATCGGTTCCCGTTCCCTCTCCCACACGATCCGCCGGGCAATCCGGCGGGCGTACCGTTCCTCTCCGTACTCCTGCAGAAGGCTCTCCAGACAGTCCTCGTCCAGTTCTCCGACCAGGTCGGCCGCAGTCGTGGCAACCCGAAGGTCCATCCGCATGTCAAGGGGAGCGTCGTGGCGGATCGAGAAGCCCCGTTCCGCCGAGTCTACGAAGTGGCTGGAGATTCCGAGGTCCAGGAGAACCCCATCCACCAATCCAAGCCCGAGCTGGTCGAGGAGGGAATCCAGGTCCGCGAAGTTTCCCCGGACCCCGATGAACCCCGGATATCCCTCCAGACGTCGCCCCGCCGCGTGCAGGGCCTCCGAGTCCTGGTCGATACCGACCAGACGTCCCGTAGGCCCCATCCGCCGCAGCAAGGCCTCACTGTGTCCCCCCCCGCCCAGGGTCCCGTCGACCAGCAGCCCCCCCGGGCCAGGCTGCAGGTACTCCAGAGCCACATCCAGCAGAACCGGAACGTGGCTGAAATCAGTCAATTCCCGACATCATTCTCGACCGGGCGATCAGGAACGAGCTGCAACGGTTGGGACCGCACCACAGGGCCGGGAGACTCCCGACTGCGCAGTGGGATCCGACGGAAAGTAGGCGGAGGATGGATCTGGAAACGGACCGGGTAGGCCAGGCCCCGGATCTCAAAGGTTTTACTTCGAGCCGAACTCATTGAAGAAGTCCTCCGTCTCCCACTTGGTTTTGGCGGCCGCCCAGGTCTCGGGTGACCAGACCTTGACCCGGTCCATGGCCCCCGTCACGACGGCCTGCCCGCCCTGGATCCCGGCTCTTTCCTTGAACTCGCCGGGGATCAGGACCCGCCCCTGCTTGTCGATGCTGACGTTGAAGGCGTCGGCACCAACCATGGTTCGGATGAACTGGGTCTTGCTGTCCAGGAAGGGCAAGGACATGATATGCTGGTAGAAATTAGTCCAACCATCTGCCGAGAAGATTTCAATCGTCCGGTCGTCTTTGTTCCACCGGACCACAATCTGCTCGTCGAGGGTCTTGCGAAAGGAAGAAGGAATCGTCAGACGCCCCTTGTCGTCGATGGTCATCGTGAAGGCGCCCCAGAAACCCGCTACACCCATAGCGCCCCACTATCCACCACTTTGCTCCACATTGCCCCCTGATAGTAACGCGCCGGCCCCCCAGATGTCAACGAAAAAGGGCGATCCTGAAGCTATCTTCTGCTCTGGCATCAGGCTGCCGCTTCATGAGGGCCACCCCACACCAGGTGTAGGCGGGAAGGGCCCATATGCGTCGCCAGGCGGAAGTTCCGGGCAAAAAAGCGCAAGACCAAGATCGGTGGAGCAAAGTGGGGGCCAGGAGTCTGTGTGGGGGAAGTTGGGCCGTTCCCCCACATAACGAAAAGGCCGAGCCGGGATTCCCGGATCGACCTTTGGGGAGATTCCAAACTGATCAGCTGCTGGCCGGTTTCCAAGACCGGCCGACCAACCGGTCAGTCGTCCAACTTGAAGCCGACGGTCAGGCGGACCTGATATTCACCTACCTGCCCCTCCTTGACGGTCCCCCGAATCTCCTTGACCTCGAACCAGTGGACGTTGCGCAGAGTCTTGGAAGCGCGCCCCACGGCTTCCTGAATGGCCTTTTCCAGGCCAGCAGGTGAAGTCCCCACGATTTCGGTCATCTTGTACACGCTCATATCCATCCTCCATCCGAAGTTGGCAAATCCTGGCTCCCGCCCTCCAAGCGCCGGAAAGGCGGCCGCTGCCGGGAGGCAGGGGAAACCTCTTCGCCTCCTGGAAGAAGCCTCCTGGAACGGCCTCTGGCACGAGAGCCTGAAGAAGGCCGACCCGGAGCCAGGAGGCCCGATGCAGCACAGACGCCACCTGAAGGGACCCATCGAAAGCTACCCACGGCTGGACTCGACCAATGCCGAAGCTCTCCGACGCGCCCGAGAAGGCGCTCCCGCTGGCCTGATCCTCCGTGCCGAGCGCCAGGACGACGGCCGCGGTCAACACCAACGGTCCTGGCACTCTCCGCCAGGAGGTCTGTGGTTCACCGCCCTCCTCCGACCCGCCAGCGTCGAAGGGCTGAGCCTGATAGCAGGCCTGGCCTGCGTCCGGGCCACCCGTGCCCTGGGTGTGCCGGCCAGCCTGCGCTGGCCGAACGATGTCTACGTAGGCGAACGCAAACTGGCCGGAATCCTCACGGAAAGCAGCCTGTTGGGGAATCGGGTTGACTTTGCCCTCCTCGGCATCGGGCTCAACGTCAACCTTCGAGGCGAAGACTTTCCGGAAGAGCTCCGCGACCAGGCCACCAGCCTGGCCCTCGAGATCGGCCAGCCCCTGAATGCCGAGGACTTCTTCGAAAGGCTGCTCGACGAGCTTGACGAGGTCCTGCAACAGCACCACCTGGCCGGGCTGCCGGGACTCCTGCCCGAAATCCGACAGGTATGCTCGACGTTGGGCCGGCGGGTCCGCATCCAAACCGGGGGAGGGGTCCACCTGGCCCGGACTCGGACACTGGCGGAGGACGGATCCCTGGAGCTCGAAGACGGAACCCGCTACTACAGCGTCGATAGGGTCCAGGTCCTGCCGGACTAACGACGCCGGGTACGGGGACGCAGACCTCCCTGACCGTCGTAACCGGGGTCCTCGGTGTTGATCACCTGGTGGGCCATCCGGGTCAGACGTTCCATGAGCTCCGCGGTCGGGCCTTCGCGAGGGAAGCCCTGGACCAGGATCATCCGCACCGAATCCTGGGCCTCCAGGTGATGGATCCTTCCGAAGAGATGCCTCGTGAGGTCTTCCAGGCATTCGGGGTCCGGAAGGACCTCCAACCCCGGTAGATCCGCCAGCAGACCCCCAGCCAGCGTTGGAGTCACCAGCAAGGCGGAGTTCCGACCGCCTTGGGTCTCCAACTGGAACTTCATGCGCCGGGCCACGCGATCCGGCTCGCCTTCCACTACCACCAGGTGGACCTCGGGTGAAAAACGGGTGAAATGCTCAGGGGCTGGCAGGTCCCCGGACAGGATCAGGGGGCAGCCCAGGACGCGCTGCAGTTCCTGGGGTCCCAGGAAACCCTGGCGCACCAGACGTGGCGCCGTCCCACCCAGGTCCAGGACAGAGAGATCGAGATTGCCCGGGGGCTCACGTCCCTCCACCAAGGCTTCCAGACCGGGGCCGAAAGACTCCAGGAGCGCCTCACGCTCCATGCCAGCAGGGTGCAGAGGGGTCCGAGCCTGGAGCGCGACCACGGGGTGACGACACAGTTCCAGAAGCGCCCGCGCCAGGCGATGGGAGGGGACGTGTACCGCCACTTTGAGCAGACCACGGTGCACGGCTTCAGGCAGGCCCTGGCCGCAGCGGCTCAAAAGCGTCAAAGGACCCGGCCAGAAGACCTCTGCCACCCGTTGCAGCATCTGGGATGGTTCATCGAGATAGCTAAGGGCCTGGTCGGGGTCCGCCGCGTACAGGGTCCAGGGATGTCGGGGAGAGCGCCCGGTGAGTTCGGCCAGACGCCCCAGGCTCCTGGCATCATCAGCCCGGGCCGCCAGGACGTAACCGCAGTCCGCGGGGAAGGCCACCACCCCTCCCCGACGCATGAGGTTGACGGCCCGGCGCAACAGGTCTCCATTGCGGGAAAAGCTCAGGACCGAAAGTAGGACGGGCTGGTGGGCACTCCCAGTCATGGGCCTGCGCCTTCTCCGATCCTTGCGGACCTTCCTCTGCCCATTCCCCCGACCGGTATCCCGCGTTCAGGTGGCGGGAAGGCAGGTGATGAGGGCCTCGAGCAGTTCCTGTGGAGAAAAGGGTTTGATCAGGTGGACACATCCCGATTCGGCCAGGAAGCGTTCTGCTTTGGGATTCAGGGCGTCACCCGTCACGAAGATCACGCGCCGCGCCAGGGAGGGGTCCCGCTCGCGCAGGCGATGGAAGAAGCCTTCGCCGCCGATTCCGGGCATGCGCAGATCGCAGATGACCGCGTCATAGTTCCCGGCCTCCAGGGCATGCAATCCCTCCTCTCCACTTTTGCAGACATGCGCCTGAACCCGGACGCGGGCCAGGTAACGGAAGAGCAGTTCCCCGCCCAGGGGGTCGTCCTCCAGGACCAGGACCCGGAGCCCCTCGGGCAGACGGGCCTGCAGGTCGAGCCCCGATTCTCCCTCAGGTACCGCGTCGGCGCCGGGAGCCAGCAGGGGGATGAAGAAAACCACCTCCAGGCCGCCCTCTGGGCGGTTTCGCGCTGAGATGGCCCCATTGTGGCCTTCGACAATGCTGGCACAACTGGCCAGGCCCAGACCCGTCCCCTCCTCGGGACGGCGCGTCGTATAGAAGGGGCGGAAGATGCGGCCCAGGTCTTCAGGAGGCACCCCGGTCCCCGAGTCCGCCACCGACACCTCGACCCGATTGCCCGGAATCCCCTGAATCCGAATCAAAATCTCGCCTTGTGAGCCGATGGCCTGCTCAGCGTTGAGCAGGAGATGGAGCATCACCTGGTGCAACTGATGGCGGTCGCACTCGACCGGAGGCAGGTCCGGGTCCACCTCCAGGACCACGCGAATCTCGTTGAGTTGGAGATTGTGCTGCCTCCAATCCAAGGCCCCCTGGGCCAGGGCCCGCATGTCGACCATCTCCAACTGGGGGGGGCGAGACCTGGCGATGGCCAGGAGCTTCCGCACCGTGGCTGCAGCGCGATTGGCCGAATCCGAAAGGATCTGGGCCGCCTCGAAAACCGCCTGGCCGTCGTAGGGGGCCTCCATGACCAGGTCTGAGAAGCCCAGGATCACGTTCAACGGATTATTGAGTTCGTGGGCCACATCGGCCATCAACATGCCCAAGGTCGCCAGGCGGCCGGCCTGCAGGGCCTTCTCGCGGGTCTGCTGAAGGTCCTCGAAGCGGGCTGCCAGCGCGGTTTCCATACGGGTCTTCTGAGCCAGAAGACGGCGCAGTTCGGTCCCTCGTTCAACCAGGTGTCCCACCAGGTCCGGGTCTGCTGGACTCGCCAGCCAGGCCAGGAGTCCCTCGCGGAGTTCACGGGGAGGAGGATTCGAATCCGTCGTGATCAGCAGGACCGCCAGAGGCGATTCGGTCGCGGCGAGGTCCTGGAGGAGGCCAGGCAGAGCCGGGTCATTGCCCGGAGCGACCGTGATCAAGACATCGAAGGGTTGTGCCTTCAGACAGGTCACCCCCGCTCGAGCGTCCGCCACCACGGTCACCTTGTGGCCTCGAGCGGAAAGGGCCTCCAGCAGCGCGCCTCCATCCGAGTCGCCGCTGCCGACCCAAAGGATCCTGGCAATGCTCATGGTCTGGCAGTTCCCGATGAAGTGGAGAGGTCCTTCGCCCCATTCCCGTAGCCTGCCGAGTCAGGTATGATACTGCCATGGCTCTGCCCCCCCAACCGTCGGATTCCCTGGTGACCTTTCGGGTGGAAGACCTGCTCCTGGGTCTGGACCTCGAGGCCGTGGTGCGTATCGAACGGGCTGCCGCCGTGACCCCCCTGAACGGAGCCCCCCCCTGCCTGATGGGAGTATTGAACCATCACGGGCGCATTCTTCCCGTCCTGGACCTGCGACGGCGCCTGGGCCTGCCGACCCGCCCCCTGGCTCCCTCCGACCAGTTCCTGCTGGTCCGCTGCGGCCTGCGCACAGTGGTGGTCCCGATCGATAGAGTTGAAGGCCTGGTATCTCCAGCCCCCCTGACCTCCCCGGAGGAAGCCCTGGGTATTCCCCTGGAAGGCCTGGGATTGATGCCCTCAGAGAATGGGATCACGATGATTCAGGACCCGGACCTTCTGCTGAATCCGGTCGAAGACGCTGCCTTCGAATCCGCGCTCGCAGGTTCCCAGCCCTCAGGCTCCGAATTTCCCGCCTGAGCATGAACCCAGGCCTGACTCGACGTTTCGAGAACCTGCTACACCAGTGGGCAGGACAATGGTTCCCCGGCAGCCGTCAGGGGGAATTGTTGCGTGCCCTCCAACGCTCGGCGGAGAGGGCGGGCTTCGGTTCCGATCTGAACGGTTTCCTGAATGAGCTCGAGACTCGGCCCGACGAGCGTATTCTAAACCTGGTCCTGAACGAAATCCTGGTCAACGAGACCTACTTCTTCCGAGATGTGGGACTCTGGGAAGGACTCGAGCAGGAGATCCTCCCGGATATCCTGGAACGTCAGGCGAAGAGCCGAAATCTCAGGATCTGGAGCGCCGGATGCTCGACCGGCGAAGAGCCCTATAGCCTGGCCATGCTGCTGCGCGCCCTGGTCCCCCGCATCGAGGACTGGACCTTGCACCTGCTGGCCACGGATCTCTCCGAGAAGGCCCTGGAACGGGCCCGGATGGCCGTCTATGGAAAGCGGGCCCTGCGCGAACTGGACCGGAAACGTTGGGGAGCCTGCTTCCAGACCACGGGCTCGACGGTCCGTCTTACGGATTCGATCCGTCAGATGGTCCACTTCAAGAGGCAGAACCTCAGCCATGAGGACTTCCCGGACCCGTTGACCAACCGTATGGACTTGATCCTGTGTCGAAACGTCCTGATCTACCTGGACCGCGACCTGGTCGAACGGGTCATAACTCGATTCGGCGAGTGTCTCCGCCCTCAAGGCTGGCTGGTCCTGGCCCCTACGGAGGTCCCGCTGGATCCTCCCCCGAGTCTGCTCCTGACCCGCCTGGGCAACGGAACCGTCCTGCTCAGACGGCTCTCCTCCGACGCTTCGTCCGCGCCTGCGGTGCCCACCCTCCGGACCGCGCGGGCTCAAACCAGACGCCCGTCCCCCCTTCCGCTTCCGCCTCCGGTCCAGACTCCCATCCTTCCCGCTCCGGCCCCCAGAATTGCCCCCCTTCCGCCTCCACCACCTGCGCCCGACCCCACCGACCTTCTGGCCCAGGCCCGCCAGGCGGCCGACCGGGGAGAACTGGTCAGTGCCCTGACGCTGATCACCGAGTGCGTCGAGGCAGACCCGATCTCGGCCTCTGGATGGTTGGTCCTGGCACTGGTCCAGGAAGAGATGGACCTCCTTCAAGATGCCTTGGATTCGCTGCGCCGGGCCCTGTACCTGGACCCGGAACTGGCCGTGGGGCACCTTCAGATGGCCCGGGTCCAGGGACGCTGCGGTGATGCCGGTGTGATGCGCTCCCTGGCCAACTTCCACAAGTCCATCGAGGGCGTGCCCTCCGAGGCCCTCTTGCCTGAAGGGGCCGGGATTACGGTGGGTGAGGCCCGGCATCTGGCCGAAATACTCGAGCGAACCTGGTCGCGGATGGAAGCCCTGTCATGACCGACCATGCCCGAGCCATCCTCGAAAAGCGGGCCCGTGAGCTGGCGCGTCCCAGCATGACTGTTACGGAATCCGAGCGCCGGCTCAGCCTCCTGGAGTTCCGTCTGGGGCCCGAGGCCTACGCGCTCGAGGCTCGACACGTCCGGGAAGTGGTCCCGACCGATTTCCTGGCCCCACTGTCCGGGGTCCCCCCCTTCATCCTGGGGATCGTCTCGGTGCGCGGACTGATCTGGTCGGTCATGGACCTGCGGACCTTCTTCAACATCCCCAAACGGGGCATCTCGGACCATCCCCGGGCCATCCTGGTGGAGGCCGGCGGGCTGCGCTGGGGGATCCTGGCCGACTCGCGCCTGCGCATGGTCTACCTGGATTCACTGCGCCCTCCGCCGGAGGTTACCGAGCGCATTCCGCGGAATGCCGTGCGGGGCACGACCGAAGACATGGCCGTGGTGCTGGACCTCGAAGTCCTGGCCAAGGACCCGCGGATGATCATACAGGAGGATCTGGAATGAACAAAGGGCACTCGGGCGAAACCCAACCGGCGCCCCTGAATGCCAAGGCCCGGAACATCCCCGCACAGCGCAAGTCCCTGGCTGGGATGATGTCCTTCACAGTGCTGGTCCTGCTGCTTCTGAGCGTGGCCGTGACGCTATACATGAAGTTCGTCATGGACCCCCGGGTCCAGAACTTCAACCAGGTGCGCCAGCAGGCTTCCCAGGCCGAAAGCCGCCTGTGGCGCATCGGCTACCTCAGCAACCGCCTGGCCTGGATCTCTGAAACACAGCCCCGAAGCGAGCTCCAGGGTGAACTGATCCGAAACCTGGAAACCTTCAGCCAGGAGCTCAACAATCTGGCCAGCGCCATCCCCATGGATCCGATAGAAGTCAAGAACGAACTGGACCTCTCCTATGTCCTGTGGATCGGCTTCAAGACTGATCTGGACCGCTTGGCGCGCATGGATTCTCCCGAAGATGTCAAGAACGTGCTGGCCACCGCCGACGTCGAGCGGCGATTCCGCAGGATCCTCGAGGGGATCACCTCAGCGGCCAGCTCCATGTCCATACTTACCGAACAGACTTCGCGGGACTCCAGCGCGCTCAGCACCAGCGGCTACATGGTCTTCATGAGCATCCTCTTATGGGTCCTGATCCTGAGCCGGACCGTGACCAGTCGGATCAAGATCCTGCATGAAGCGGCTCAGGAGGTAACCCGGGGCGACTTCGAAACTCGGGCTCCGGTGATCGGCAACGACGAGATCACGGGCCTGGCCGAAGCCTTCAACGCCATGACCGAACGCATCGAAATCCAGCTTGATGCCGAGCGCAAGGCCCGCCACCAGGTCGAGGAGGTCCTGCGGGCCCTCTCCGAGACCGCTGATGGCTTGGCCGGGGCTGCCTCGGAGATCCTGGCGGCGACTTCCCAGCAGGCAGCAGCCGCCGCCGAGGAGGCCGCTGCGGTCCAGGAAACCTCGGTCACCGTCGAGGAACTCAAACAAGTGGCCACCCTGTCGGCCCAAAAAGCGGGGACGGTGGCCACCCTGGCCCAGCAATCCGAAGAGGTTACCCTGAGCGGCCGCGAGGCCGTCGACCGCTCGGTAGAAGGAATGGGCCGGATTCGGGACCATGTCCAGGCCCTGGCCGCCAGCATGCAGCGCCTCTCGGAGCAGACCCAGGCGGTGGGCGAGATCATCTCGACAGTCCAGGACCTGGCCGAACAGTCCAACATGCTGGCGGTAAATGCCGCCATCGAAGCAGCCCGCGCCGGCGAGCACGGTTTCGGATTCTCGGTCGTTGCCAACGAGGTGCGCAGCCTCGCCGAGCAGTCCCGCCAAGCGACCGTCCAGGTCCGTTCGATCCTCGGCGAGATTCAGAAGGCGGTCACGGCGGCTCTGGGCAACACCGATGCCGGAACCCGCTCGGTCGAAGCCGGGGTGGATCTGGTCAATCGCGCCGGCGAGGTGATCCGCAGCCTGACCGACACCATCAGCCACTCTTCGAACGCCGCCAGCCAGATCCGGGCTTCCTCCGACCAGCACGCGGCGGGGGTGGAGCAGATCGCCCAGGCCATCGCAGCCATCCACGACGCCAGCGTGCAGGCCCTGGAAAGCACCCGGCAGACCGAGCGAGCCGCCCGGGTTTTGAACGATATGTCCACCAGCCTCAAGTCGATGCTCGGGTCGGGTGATTTCAATAGGGAGGCGAACGAGCCGATTTGACCAGCCGGGAGGAGCAATTCCGCCAACGGCTGATGGCTACTTTCCGAGCCGAAGCCGAAGAGCACGTGCAAGGGATCGTACAGGGTCTGGCGTCGGTCGAGTCCTCCCTGGAGGAGGGCACACCGGTCCAAGCAGACCAGCTCGAACCGGTCTATCGGCAATTCCACAGCCTCAAGGGAGCATCCCAGGCGGTCGGTCTCGATGACGTGGGCAGGCTCTGCCAGGCTGCCGAAAGTGTGCTGTCCACCTGGAAGAGCGATCCCACCAAGGCCAACCACGATGAGGCGGTCTATATCCTGGAGATGGCGGTCCAAGCTGCCAACATCCTGGAGATCCCCATCCCGGTGGGCCTGGAACTCTCCGAGTCCCCTCCCTCTTCCGAGTCTCCAACACCCGCAGGGACGGCGACGCAGCCCCCATCCCCTCCCCCGGTGCCTGCTGCGCATCCCCTCCGGACGGCGTCCGCGGCTGCCTCCCCCCCCACCCTGCCCAAT
>JAAZKF010000389.1 GCA_012799975.1 Burkholderiales bacterium | reverse complement strand
AGGGACGACAGGTGCGCGCGGTTTCCTCCTGTGGGATTGAATTCCTTCCCCGAGAACCCGCAAGCGGTCTTGAACCCAGAAGGGCTTCAGTCATGCCCGCGCCAGTGCAGGAGCCCTCCCGGCGCAGGACCCACCCCGGGAGGACAAGAACGGTCGCTCCCATGCGGACCCTCATCGTGACCCCCTACCTGCCTTCCTTTCCGGGAAGCGGTTCATGCATCCGGACCTATTGCCTGGCCCGGGAACTCGCCGGACAGCACGAGTTGCGGGTCCTGGCCACGAGCCGCCTGGGAGGCGCCCCACCTGGCGCCCTGACGGATCTGGAGAGCTTCTGCCAGGAGGTCCGGGTGCTCGAGCCTCCGGCAGGTCCATCGCTGCGGAGGGGGCGGGTGGCCCGCCTGGCCTCCTGGGTCTGGTCGGGAGTCCCTTTGGAGGTGCTGGCCCTCGAGCCCCTGCGCAGGGAGTTCGTGCGGACGGCCCGGGCCTGGCTCGACGAGTTCCGACCTGAGGTCCTGGAGATAAACGAGACGTGGACCTTGCCCTTGGTTGAAGAGGTGGCCCGCCAGACCCCGGTGGTGATGGCCGTGCACAACCTGGTCTGGCGGGTCGCCCAGCGGATGGTCCAACACGAGGCCTCCTGGAAGACCCGTTTGAAGGGCAGGCTGAACATGGCCCGATTGCGGGCCTTCGAGAGGGAGGTCTATCGGCGTCCCTACCATTTCGTCACCTGCTCGGAGGCGGATCGCCAGGGATTGCTGGAGCTGGCTCCCCAGGCCCGGGTCTCGGTGGTCCCCAACGGGGTGGACACGGACTACTTCAGCAGCTCGGCGGACCTCGGAGGCGACTCCGAGCGCCTGCTCTTCACCGGCAAGATGGAATACGCCCCGAATGCCGATGCCGTGGAGTTCTTTACGGCCGAGATCATGCCGACAATCCGGAAGCTTTGTCCGGCGGCTCATCTGGAGGTGGTGGGGATGGCCCCTCCGGTCGCCCTCCTGGACCTGGCCGCCTCCAATCCCTCCCTCACGGTCCACGGCGAGGTCCCCGATGTCCGCCCCTGGTATGAACGCTGCGCCATCTCGGTAGTCCCCCTGCGGGCGGGCTCGGGGACCCGGCTGAAGATCCTCGAGGCCCTCTCGATGCGGCATGCCGTGGTCTCCACCGGGATCGGAGCCGAGGGCCTGGATGTGGTGGACGGGGAACACCTGCTCCTGGCCGACAATCCCCGCGATTTTGCCGAGAAGGTCCTGGCTTTGATGCACGACGAGGACTTGCGCCGGCGCCTGGGTGAGAATGGGCGCCGACTGGTCCGGGAACGCTATGATTGGAGGAAGGTGGCGCCGCTCCTGGCCCAGGCCTGGGAGGAAGCTGCCCGGGGGATATAGCGGGCCTGCTAGGAATCCGGGTGGGCCCAGTGGGGGTGCCCTTGGCCTCGGCCCCAAGCCGCGCTGAGTATTCCTACCTGGCGGGCCAGGGTCCAGAGGGCATCCAGCGCTCGTTCCGGTCGGCCCCGCAGCGCGTGCCATACCAGGCGGGCCAGCTCGCGGGGCAGCGCGCCCAGGGTCTGCCAGTACAGCCTCCGGCGCTGCGGGCTGTGGATGGCCTGGTTCAGCCCTCCGTAGAACTGCCGGCGCAGGATTTCTCCACCTCGGACCCGCCCCTTAAGGACGTGGGTGGCGGCCATGGCGGGCCAGAATAGGCCTCGTCGCGTTTCCAGACAGCGTCGGCTCCAATCACTGTCCTCGCCGAACGGAAAGCGTGGTATTCCAGGTCCGATCTCTTCACACCAGTCCGGAAGACCGTCCTCCCGGCGGACCGCCATGTTGCTGCCGATCATCGAGGTGACCGGGGTCTTCTCGGTCCAGAGGGCGGTGCCGGCCAGGATGGCCTCCACCCGGGGGCTCATCCACCAAGGTGCCGGCCCTCCCAGGCTGATTTTGATTCCCCCCTGCAAGGCTCCCGCTCCGGTGCGGAAGCCCTCTTCCAGGGCTTCAAGCCAGTCCGGATCCACCTGCACGTCGTCGTCGATGAAGGCCAGGAACTCGCCGGTGCTGGCCCGGATGGCCCGGTTCAGGGCTCGTGACTTGCCGGGCAGGGGCTCGGCCAGGGGAACTAGACGGATTCCAGGTGCCAGGTCCCCTGGCAGGCTGGAAAGCCACTCTGCGGTCCCGTCGGTCGAGCCGTTGTCCACCATCAGGACCTCCAGGCTGGAACCGCCCGGGACACGCACGTGACGGATCGCCGCCAGACAGTCCTGGAGATCGGCCAGCCGGTTCTTCGTGGCCAGCAGCAGGCTGGTGTGCATCCTTCAGACGATCTCGGCAAAGGCCGGCTCGCAGCGCCGGAAGACGAGCCAGCCCAGGGCCAGGACGGCCAGGGCCAGGACGCTGGCTCGGACCCATTCCCCGGGGCCGGGCAGGGGCAGGCCCAGCAGTGCACTGCGGAAGGTGTCCACCACGAAGGTGGCCGGGTTCAGACGCACCAGGGCCTGGGCCTCTGCGCCCAGGCGGGTGATGGGATAGACTACCGGGGTCATGAACATCCACAGGATGGTCAGAACCGGGACGATGTGGCGCACGTCGCGGAAGAACAGGTTGGCCGTGGAGAGCAGCAAGGCCACCCCCGTGGCCAGGATCAGTTCCAGGAACAGGACGGCAGGTAGGATGAGCACCCCCAACCCCGGGCGCAGGCCTAGGCACAGCATCAACACAAAGAGCACGGCCAGACCCAGAAGGAGATCGACCAGTCCGGCCAGGACCGCCGAGATCGGGAAGACCTCGCGCGGCATGGCGATTTTCTTGAGGATGCTGGAGTTGCCCAGCAGGCTCATCGAACCGAAGGTCAGCGAACTGGCCAGGAAGTTCCACGGCAAGAGGCCGCTGAAGACGAAGACCCCGTAGGGGACCCGCGGGTCGGGGGAGGGGATGAACTGGCTCAGGACCAGGCTGAAGACCAACATCATGGCCAGGGGGGCCAGGATCGCCCAGAGGACTCCCAGAACGGCCTGTTTGTAGCGGGACTTCACGTCCCGGGACACCAGGCTCCAGACCAGTTCGCGGTGCCGTGTCAGCAAGCCCCCGACCTCCCCAGGCTCTGCCAGAGCCAGCCCGCTGCGTACGAGAGCCGGCAGGCCACATGGACCCAGTGGCCCTTCAGCGCCGCCTGGACGACGCCCCGAGCCAGGCGCAGGGCCCGGCCACCGACGGGGACCCGGGGGGCGGGGCCAGCCCCGTGTTCCTCCAGGGTGTCGTAGACCCATTCGGGGTAGAGTTGGGAGCAGTAGCGCGACTGGGCGCCGTTGCGGAAGAACTGGCGCAGCAGACGTATCAAGGTGGCGGGGGGAAGGTGATGGTACACCACGCCGGGGACCACGACGACCCGGTATCCGGCTTCGCGGAAGGCAGTCCGCAGATAGGGGTCCAGGCCCCGAGGGATCAACTCATTCTCTCCGCCGACCGCCATGAAGGCGGCCCGCGGCATGGCCAGACACGGGTGTTCGGCCATGTCGGAGTCGGTGATCCGGCTGACGGCGGGCGAAGAGCGGCGGGGCAATT
>JAAZKF010000388.1 GCA_012799975.1 Burkholderiales bacterium | reverse complement strand
CTGACCGAGTCACGGCTCCTGCGGGAGGAATATGAGAGGATCGCCTACCACCTCAGCGATCTTTCCGAGAACCTCAACCAACACTTCGAGGCTATCTGGGATCGACTCGAACCGGCTTGAGGACCGGAGTCGGGCCGGCCTGCTCTTCGCTTGAGGTTGGCAGGAGAGACCCTGGCAGGGGCCAATTCTCTTTTTTCGCAGCACCGGCAGGTGCCCGCAGAGAATCGGCTCCACTCGGAGCAACGGAGGGAGGGTTTCATGCGCGTCTTCCAGGTCTTCCTGGTGATCATCCTGTTGGGGGTGACCCTGCGCGCTGCGTCTGCGGCTGAGACCGAGGCCCAGGTGGTCGAGTTGCTCGGGCAGGTCTATCGACCTCAGGTGGTCAACTCGGAAGGGCGCACCGGCTGGAGCCTTGCCGACCCGGAGGTGCTGCGCCTGGTGGGCCAGACCACCACGCGCATGAGCTGGTCTTCGGATGGGGAGACCCTGTACTTTTCCGGTTCGGTCCGCGAGAGCCAGTGGAAGCCCGGCTCCTCTCAGGTCCGCGTGGATGGGAGCGAGCAACCTGCACCGGGTCGGCTTCTCGGCCGGGGAAAGGAAGCTTGGATGGAGCCGGAGGCGCTCTTTTTCGCCCTGGCGCTCAAGCCTCAGAACCGTGGTGATCGCGTGGTGGCAATGCCGGAGGTCCCGGTTCCCCGCCTGGAAGTCGTGGCTGGTCGGCGTGAGTTGAGAGTCCCCCTGGCCAGCGCCCTGCGCGTCCAGCCCACCAGGCTCCGGCTGGACACTTTGAGGCTTCGTTTCCCCGGATGCGTATGGTCGGGTTCTCAGCAGACCATGCTCGTTGATGACGTCCAGGTCGCCATCTCGGAGCGCGAGGGAACAGTTTTGATGGACCTGCGCTTCCCGCCGAACTGGCAGGGTGAGATCCGCTCTGGCCGTGGGTTGACCGAGGTCCTGGTCGGGTGGCGGTCCTCCTTCCCGCCGCCTAGCACGATTCGCGAGGTGACGGGCCTGGGCTTTTCGCCCGAGACCGCGGCCTCGGGGATCCGGGTCCAGGCTGAGGGGCCCTTTGAATACCACTGGAACTTTGACCGCTCCACCCGCAGGTTGACCGTGGATATGCCGGGCTTGAGGGAACCCGCATCCCTGCCCGTGAGCCGGGCGCCCCAGGGCGGCTGGGATTCCTTCCGATTCCGTCCGGTCGGGACCCCCGAGCAGCCCATCCTGCGTTTCGAGGGTGACCTGGCCGCAGGCCACGGTTGGCAGTTCGTCGAGGAGGAGTCCACCCCTGGCCTCCTTTTCTTCAGGTCCACGTCCACGGGCCAGGTCGGAAGCCTGGCCCAAACCGGTTCGGCTGCGACGGCCGGCTACGTCTCGTCACGCGGGTTGATCGTCCTGGACCCCGGACACGGTGGGGGAGACCCCGGCTGCGTGAATCGCTCCCTGGGACTTCTGGAGAAGGATATCACCCTGGACGTCGCGCTTCGCCTTCGGGACCTGCTGCTCGAAGAGGGCTGGACGGTGCTCTTGACCCGCGAGGACGATCGGGATGTCAGTTGGCGCGGTTCTCCCGATCGGGTCGAATTGCAGGCCCGCTGTGACGTCGCCAACCAATCGGGTGCCGATTACTTCATCAGTCTGCATTGCAACGCCAGTGTCGCGTCGACGCGGGCGGGTAGCTCCATCCATTGGTTCAAGCAGGCGGACCTGGAGCTGGCGCGTTCCCTGGAGTTCGCGCTCGGCGAGAGCCTGGGCCTGGGCCAGGGTGGTCTACGGCGCGATGGGTTCTATGTGCTTCGCCACACCGACATGCCGGCGGTATTGGTGGAGATGGCCTTTCTCAGCAATCCGCGCGAGGGGTCCTTGTTGGGCAACGCGGGATTCCGCCAGCGCATCGCCCAGAGCCTGGCCGGGGCCCTCCAGGAATACGTGTCGGGTTGCTATGCTCGAGGTGCGGAGTTGCCGGGGAACGCTCCGCGCTAGTAGCCTGGGTGGGGTATCCGGACCGGGCTTCTAAAGATCCGGACCGGCTTCCGGGTCTGGAGTCAAGGGCCCCATGCTCGGTTCCCTTCCGGTTTGATGAGAGCGGGCTTCGTTACGCGCTTTTTCCAGCTCTTCTCGACCTTGGCGGAAGCGGCGACGCAGGTAGACGGTTGCCCAGACCAGGAGGGTGACAGCAGCCAAGGAGGCCAGGGCGGGTATGGCCCAGGAGGGCAGATCTTCGAGGTTCACGACCCGGGTATTGTAGCATATTGAAGGGGGATTCCGAGCCTCTCGAGAAGTCATCTCGGGATGTTGAAGGATATCCTGGCCGGTTTGAAGACCCTGACCCTGGGTCGCGATAGGACCGCCACCGGCGAGCGACGGCGTCTGGTCCGCCTCAAGTGTCGCTATCGAGTCACCTGCGAGATGGACCGATCCGCCTTCCGGGCCGTGGTCGTAGACATGAGTGTCCAGGGCCTGCGTCTGGAGATTCCCGAGCGCCTCAAGCGTGGTCAGGTGGTCCACGTGACCTACGCCGGCGACCCGGCCTTCATCATGGGCCCGGTCCGCTGTGTGGTCAACTGGACGCGCAGGAGCCCCCAAGGGCACCTCGAGGCGGGCCTGAGGTACGAGGACCTGGAGAGCAACCTGGCAAGATCCTGGGTGAAGCTCATCCTTCGCGAGCTCGGTTTCGACGCCGTCAACATCTTCCAGCGACGCAAGGCGCGCCGCGTGGTGGCCATGTTGAATGTCCAGTTGCGTCTGTCCGGTCGGACGGAACTCAACGCACGGGTCTTGAACCTGGGGGTCGGCGGGGCCTTACTGCAGACGCTGGACCCGTTAGAACGGGGACAGGTCCTGACGATGGATCTGGGGCCGGTCAAGGGCCTGCCGCTCCTGTCGGTCTCGGCCGAGGTGCTCACCTGCCGTTACGAGCCTCGCAACCAGTTCTGGTTTTGCGGAGTCCGTTTTCGGGGATTGGCTGATCGCCAGCTCGAATTGCTGTCGCGTTACCTGATTCACCTGTTGAAGGATACGGTCAGTTGACGGAAGACGGCGAGGAACCTGGACGCTCCGGGGGGATGGCATGAGGCGCTTGCGTGCCCGCTATCAGAATGGTGTCCTGACTCCTCTCGAGGCTCTTCCCTTGCCGGAAGGAGCCGAGGTCGTGCTGCATATCGAAGCCTCTTTGCTACCCGAGGACTGGCGCGAACAGGTTCACTTCCAGTGTCGGCAGGTCACTCCGATCTCGGCTCTCTTTACCTGGACCATGCCCCTTCAGGGGGTCGGTACGCCTCGGGTCCGGCTCTGCCAGGTCCTGACCTGGGAGGCCCAGGGGATGCACGTTCTGGGCTCGGTGGTTCCGCCTCCTGGCGCTGTGCAGGTCGAGATGCGGGTGGAACTGCCGACGCGTCCGGAGGTCTCTTCCCAGGAGTTCACCTTGCAGTTCGTGGACCAGGAAGATACCGTGCAATTGGCCGGCCGGGTCGTGGTATTGTTGCCGGCGGTCCGGGTCCTGCTGCAGGATCTGCCCGGTCAACCTCCGGCAGAGTGGAATTGCCAGGGCTCCTGGGGGCGTTTGGAGGACGGAACGTGGACGGACAGCCCCTCCGGAGACTACCCCAATAACGCCGACTTTTCCTTGACCTCTCCCTTGATCTCGTTGGGAGGGCTGGAGTCCTCGGTCTTGACCTTTCAGGAACGTCACTGTCTGGAGGATGGAGCGGATTGGTGCACCCTGGAGGTGCAGGGGCAGGACGGTCCCTGGCAGATCCTGGCCCGCTATACGGGAACTTCGGACTGGAAGGCGCAGACCTTGGACCTTTCCGATTATGATGGGACACGGGTCCGGCTTCGCTTCCGCCTGAGGTCGGATCGGTCGGTGACCCGCGATGGTTTCTATTTCAGGAATCTGCTGCTGGCTGCCTTCCCGGTCTGCTGAAGGGACCACCAGAAGCTTCCGACATTTCGGAATATGGTGACCCTCACCCCCATCTCTGCCCCCCACCCGCCTACCCACCCCCTCCAGGGGAGCGACTGGAAATATCTGCTGGGTATCGTCGAGGGCTTTTGACGGTTTCGCGCCTCCCATCGGATCCTGACAGCCTCTGTCAGGTCCGTCCTTTAGGATCGAGTCGAAGCTCGACGGGAAAGACGGTCGGGCGGCCAGAGAGGAGGCCTCGGATGCCTGACCAGAATCCTGTGTCTGCACGACAATTGGAGCGAATCATCGAGCTGGATCGCCTTCTACGCCAGAACTGCTGCCCCGGCATCGGGACTCTGGCCGGCCGACTGGGGGTTTCCGAGCGGACAATCTTTCGGGACCTGGTCTTCCTCCGTGACCGCCTGCGGGCTCCGGTTTTCTTTGACTCGGGGCGTGGTGGCTATCGTTATAGCGCGCCTCACCGCTTCTTCCCGGGGATAAGCCTGACCCGAGAGGAGGTGTTGGCCTTGCTCCTGGCCATGAAGGCGGCCGGGCCCATCATGGGCCGATCTTTTGAAGCACGGTTGCGCTCGGCCGTGAGCAAGGTCCTCTCGGCTGGAGGGATCTCGGGACCAGGGCGCGAGGGGGAGGGGCAGCTCGGCCCACCGTTCCAGACCGTCTAGTCCGCTTCTCGTCCGGGAGGCGGGGGGTCTCGTTCCACCCCGGGCAGGCTCCAAGGCGCGTTCACACGAATGGCCCCCCGCGATGCAGGCACCGATTCGGGTGGAGGCTTCAGGTCTGGCCAAAAGTTATGGGCGGCAGAGCGTCCTGAAGGACCTGTCTTTGGCGGTTCTTCCCGGCGAATGCGTCGGCCTGCTGGGGGGCAGCGGATGCGGCAAGTCGACCCTGCTGCG
>JAAZKF010000387.1 GCA_012799975.1 Burkholderiales bacterium | reverse complement strand
GGTCGTGGTGCTCATGACCCGCTGGCACGACGACGACCTGGCCGGACGCATCCTGCGCAACGCCCAGGAGTCTGGCGACGGCTGGGAGGTCCTGAACCTGCCCGCCCTGGCCGAGGAGGGAGACCCCTTGGGCCGGGAGCCCGGCGAGGCCCTCTGGCCCGAGCGCTACGACGTGGAGGCCCTGCAGACCACCCGGCGCGAGGTGGGAGAACGAACCTGGTCGGCGCTCTATCAGCAGCGCCCGACCGTGGACGAGGGCGGCTATTTCCAGCGCTCCTGGTGGCGCTACTACACGCGGCCACCTGTGCGATTCGACGAGGTCCTGCAGTCTTGGGACTGCGCGTTCAAGGGCACGGCCTCCAGCGACTACGTGGTGGGCCAGGTCTGGGGCCGGAAGGGCGCGGATCGCTATCTGCTCGACCAGGTGCGCGGGCGGTGGGACTTCCCTCGCACCCTGGACGCCATCCGAGAACTGTCCTTCCGCTGGCCCGACGCCCGCGTCAAGCTGGTCGAGGACAAGGCCAACGGCAGCGCGGTCATCGACACGCTGCGCCGCGAGCTCCAGGGCCTGGTGCCTGTGGAGCCGCAGGGTGGGAAGGTGGCCCGGGCGGCCGCCGTTTCGCACCAGGTGGAGGGCGGCAACGTCTGGCTGCCAGCCCGGAGCATCGCCCCCGACGGAACGCCGGTCCTGGACCCCTGGGTGCGCGACCTGGTCGAGGAGGCGGCAGCCTTCCCGACCGGGGTGAACGACGACCAGGTGGACGCCATGACGCAGGCGCTGATTCGCATGGCGCGAGCCAGCAGTATCGCCCCCCGCCTGGTGCCCGGGACGAACTGGAAGCAGATGTTGGGAGTGTGACGATGGACGCAATCCTGGGCCCGGACGGGCGCCCCCTGCAGCGGACCCGCATCCAGCCGGGGCAGCGCATCGGGCGGAACATCCTGGACGTCCAGCAGTTGCTGGGGTGGTTCCAGCGCCCCGACAACATCGGCCTCGAGACCTACGAGCGGATGGTCCAGACCGACGAGACCATCGCGGCCGGCCTGGAGTTCGTGACCCTGGCAGCGGTCAGCCGCCTGGGCGAATACGTCAACGAGGACCGCCCGGACATCCAGGAGTTCATCCGCGAGAACTTCGAGACGATGCAGGGCAGCCTGCCCGAGGCCGTCGGCAACATGCTGGCCGCCCTGTGGGCCGGCTTCACCGTGACTGAGATTGTCCTGCGCGAGCGGGGAGGCTGGTTCTGGCTGGACTCGCTGGAGACCCTGGAGCCGGCCAGCGTGAAGCTGCACGTGGTGGACGACGGCGGCCCCCAGCACGGCCAGGTGGACCGCGTCTTCCAGTGGTGGGGCTCGCAGTGGCAGGCGGAACTGCCCGGCAACAAGGTCATCCACTTCTGCAACCGGCGCCTGGGTGTGCGGCCCGGCAACCCCTACGGGTTCAGCCGGCTGAAGAGCATCTACAAGTGGTGGCGCCTGAAGGACCCGATGATCGCCGCGTGGGGCCTGACCATGCAGCGCTATGCGACGCCCTTCACCTTCATCGAGACGGCCGGCGGCAGCGGCGACACGGTGCAGTTGCCGGACGGCACCACGGCTCCCAGGGCCGACTACCTGACCGAGTTGGTCAACTCGATGGGCACGGGCACCGGCCTGGTGCTGTCCCCGGGCGAGAAGGTGACCCTGGCCCAGTTGGGTCGGGCCGTCGGCGACGACTTCGAGAAGCTGCAGAACCACTGCAACCGGGTGATGCTGCGGGGCATCCTGGTGCCCATCCTGCTGCTGGACAACACCGACGTCGGCAGCTATGCCCTGGGGCAGCGCCACTTCGACATGTTCCTGATGGGCCTGAAGCACCTGTTGTTGCAGGCGACGGAGGCCCTGCTCGAGCAGCTCGTCCGGCCGCTCATCGAGCTGAACTTCGGCCCGCAGGACAACTGGGGCTACTTCCAGACGGCGCCCCTGGAGCCCGAGGACCTGAAGCTCTGGGCCGACATCTTCGCGATGATGGCCAACGTCGGGTTCGTCTCGGCCGAGCACCCGCCCGATCGGAACGCCGTGCGCGAGAAGTTCGGACTTGACCCCATCGAGGAGGGAACGCCTTGGCCTCCGACATCTGCCCTGCCTGCGGGCATGCCTCTCATGCCTCTTCCTGGCTTCTCGGGAACACAGATGCGCCAGGCGCTGATGGCCGAGCTGGACCTGGGGTAGCCAACCTGGCCCTGAAGGCCGTCCATCCCCGTCTGCGGCGCCAAATGCGCATCCTGGACCGCTGGGAGCAGGAGTTCCTGGCGGCCGTCCGCCAATTGCTGCAGGCCCGGGTGAACGCCCTGGAGCCGGTGGTGAAGGC
>JAAZKF010000386.1 GCA_012799975.1 Burkholderiales bacterium | reverse complement strand
TCCAGGTAGGCCCCTCCCTTCTGAGCGTAGAGGTTGGCCAGCATCAACCAGCCCGGCATGTTCGAGAAGTTCTCGCGCAGGCTCCTCTGGATGAAGTCCACGGCCGGGTCCAGGAAGCCCGCAGCCCCATAGATCTCGGCCAGGAGGTATAGGGTCTCGGCGTCCCGGGGGTCGAATTTATAGGATTCGGTCAGTTCCTGGACCGCCTCCTGGATCTTTCCATCCTGATAGTGGCGCTTGCCGCGCTCCCGGTGGAGTTCGGCCATCTTGAAATGCTCGTTGCTCATGGGGTTGGCCTTTTCTACGTAACCTTTCAGCTCCCCTGCGCCCGCTTCCAGACCCGCTTCCGCATCTCGGCCAGTCCGGTCGGGGACGAGGCCAGAACGTCGGGCAGGAAGGGCGCTCCGGGCAGGAGTTCAAGCAGGTCGAGGGGGCTTCCGTCCAGGGTTTCCAGCCTTCCGCCCGCCTCGGTCAGGATGGCTGCACACCCGGCCAGGTCCCAGAGGTGCACGCGCATCAGGGCTGCGCAGGCGTCTCCCCGGGCAACCAGCAGCACGTGGGCGACGGTGCTTCCCAGGCTGCGGAGCTTGCCGGGGAAGTGCACCTCATGGCAGCGGTGGAAGTCGGATGGTACGCAGAACATCGACTCGCTGTCCGGTTCGGACCAGGGACTGACGCGCATGGCCTGGCGCCCCCAGCGGTCGGTCTGCATCCAGGCACCCCGGCCCGCCACGGCCAGGCAGGTCTCGCCCAGAAGGGGAAGGTCGACGACCCCCAGGACCGGTCTGCCTCCGACCAGCAGGCCGACGCTGACCCCCCAGTGCGGCAATCGGGCCAGGTAGGCCGAGGTCCCGTCGATTGGGTCCACCGACCAGATCGGACCCTGGAGGGGGCCCGTGGCGCCTCCCTCCTCGCCTACGATGGTTTCGCCCGGGAAGCGGCGTTGCAGCCCCTGGACTAGGAGCCGCTCGACCAGCTCGTCAGCTTCGCTGACGACGGTGTGATCCGACTTCTTGTGGCCCTGGAACTTGCCGAAGTAGCTCAGGGCCAGTTCCGAGGCCTGCCGCACCAGGGGGAGGACCCGGTCCAGCCGGGCCTGGAGTTTCACCGGGCCTCCAAGGGGATCCGGTGGATCACCCCGTTGGCCAGGTCGGTCAGGTAGAGAATCTGCCCCTGCGAGACGGCCCCACCGCCGAAGTCCGGCAGCGTGTGCAGGGTCGCTCCGCGGGCGTGACGGATCGCGCGCACGTCGTGGACCTCCAGTTGGTTGTTCACGAAGGCCAGGCGGCCTCCTACGGGCAGGATCACCCCGCCCTTGTAGGCGATCATGTCCTCTTCGGGCTTCAGGGATATGCGGCTGGCAAACTGGCCCGGAAGATGGAAGTTGCGGTCCTCGCCGCCCACCCGGGCCAGGGTCTTGCCCCGTGAGTCCAGGCGGGTCAGGACCGGCACCGTTAATCGCGAGTCGGAACGATAGAGGAAGATGCTGCCGTCTTGGCCGAGGGCCAGTTTGATGTTCGGGTTGCCCGAGGCCTCGCCCAGATCGCCCTGCCAGAGCAGGCGACCGCGGCGGTCCCGGCGCTGCAGGACCACCTGGCCCTGACCTGAGGGTGGATGGACCACACACAGGATGGCACCACGCCCATCGACGGCCACCTGACGGGGCTCGCCCCGGAGCCCCCCGTCCCGGATTCCGACGCTCACCGGCTCCAACCAGCCGCGTTGGGGGTCCAGGCACTGCAGGCGGCAGTTTCCGGTGTCGGCCACCCACAGCAGGCCGTTCCCATCCCAGGCTAGGTCGGCGGGTCGCAACAACCTGCCCTTGGGGGCGCTCTGAGGGGCATATCCGGAACTGGACTCCAGCCGCCCTCCCGGGTGATATTTTTGCAGGACGGCCTGGGAAGCGTCCCAGAGGTGCAGCCGGCCCCGGGAATCCAGTCGCATGCCCGGGTCCTGGCCTGGGGAGGGGAAGCGTGCGGGCTGGGGGAATTCCTCGAGATCTTCGAGTTGGGTACTCAGCCGCAGGACCCGACCGGCTCCCGAGTGCGGGTCGCGTTGGTAGACGAAGACCTCGCCCGAGGGGGTCAGGGAGGCGGCCACCACCTGCCGGCCAGATGTCTGCCAGGTGCGTTCAACCAGCAGCCGCCCATCGGGGGCATACTTGCGGACCCGGTCACGGCCTACGGCCAGCAGGCGATCATCGGCCGCCAGGTCGAAGGCCTGGGCCCCGTCGATCTGGAAGCGGGGCGAGCCTTTGGGACTGAAGACCGCCAGCCCCGGGGCATGCAGGACGTACACGTTGCGCTGGCGGTCCAGGGCCAGGGCCTGCGGGGCGGTCAAACCACCCAGGGGAACTCGGTACTGTCGGGCACCGCTGGGCCCGAAGGCGTGCAGTGTCTGCCCGGACAGGACGTAGAAACGCCCTTCGGGCCCCACCGCGGCTACCGCCGGCGGAGCCAAATCCGCTCCCTCCAAGCGCTGGGCGCGCAGAAAACCCTGACGTACGGTCAGCCTCCACTCCGGTTGGCGCTTCCCCGCCTCGCAGGCCAGCATGGTGGGTTCTGCCCAGGGACCTACCCAGAGGCTGACCGGTTCGAAGCGTGGCGGAGCCTGCTCGGGCGCCGGCAGGCCGTAGTGCGCCCGTAGAGTCCCGTCGCTGCGCAGCAGACCGACGCGCCCTTCTCGGGCGTACAGGACCGCCAGCGTGCCGTCGGGGGCCACGGCCACGTCCGTGGGGATCGAGTCGGGCAGGGGGCCGGAGGAGGTGGCCAGGTCGGCGGTGCAGACCAGGTCGGGACCCGCTAGGGCCGCTGCCGCCAGGCAAAGGAAGAGGGCCAGAGCGGAGAGGAGCTTGTGCCAGGACATGGTAGGAGGGGTCTTCACTCTGCGGGGTGAGAGGCCCTTCCAGGGGCGGAGGACTCGAAACTTCGTGGGCGAACCGGGGGGCCATGCCAACCTACCTGCTCACCGGCGTGGCCGGTTTCCTGGGCAGCCACCTGGCCGAGCGCCTGCTGGCTGCCGGACACCGGGTTCGCGGTGTGGATTGCCTGCGCGACTACTATTCTCCAGCTTTGAAGAGATTGAACCTGGAGGGTCTGGTCGGTAAGCCGTCCTTTGAGAACCTCGAACTGGACCTGGCCACGGCGGAACTGTCCCCCCTGTTGGACGGTTGTGATGGGGTCTTCCACCTGGCTGCCCAGGCCGGAGTCCGCAGTTCCTGGGGACAGGAGTTCCACTGCTATACCCGGGACAACGTGCTGGCTACGCAGAGGCTTTTCGAGGCCTGCCGGGGGCGGTGCCTGGAGAGGGTGGTCTACGCTTCCTCCTCCTCGGTATATGGCGATGCGCAGACCCTGCCCACGGGTGAAGACGCGGAGTTGCGTCCGATCTCTCCATATGGGGTCAGCAAACTGGCCGTCGAGAACCTGGCGCGGGTCTACCACGACTCGTTCGGAGTCCCCGCCGTCGGCTTGCGCTACTTCACGGTCTATGGACCCCGTCAGAGGCCCGACATGGCCTTCCATCGCTTCTTGCGCCGGGCCCTTCAGAACCTGGCCATCCCCGTGTATGGCCAGGGACAGCAGACTCGTGACTTCACCTACGTGGACGACGCCGTGGAGGCCACGATTGCGGCCATGGTCCGCGGGGTCCAGGGGCGGGTCTACAATATCGGTGGGGGAGAGCCCACCACTCTGGCCCGCACCCTGGAGATCCTCGAGGAAAAGCTGGGCCGGCCGATCCTCCGCGAGCATCTCGAGGCCCAGACCGGCGACGTCGAGCACACCTCGGCTCGGACTGCCCTGGCCTGGCAGGACCTGGGCTACGATCCGCAGATCGGGATGCAGGAGGGGCTGGGCCGCATGGTGGCTTGGTTCACCCGGGTCTGGCAGACCCGGCCTGAGATGCGCCAGGGATGAGTATGGCTCTGAACTTTCAGCCGCTCGGCCCGCTTGCCGGCCGGATCGCCAGGTCGGAATGAAGACGGCCGGGTTTCCCGTCTTCGCCGCCGCTGCGCTGGTCATGGCCCTGGAGGTCTGCGGCCCGCGCCTGCTGGCACCCGCCTTCGGCAATGGGACCCTGGTCTGGTCGGTAATCCTGGCCTGCACCTTGCTGGCCATGGGGGCCGGCAACCTGCTGGGCGGGTTCTTGGCCGACCGGTCCCCCTGGCAGGTGCCGCTTCGGCTCGCCCTCATGGGTGGCGCCCTGTCTTCGATCCTGACCGCGCTGCTCACCGGGCCCGTAAGTCTGGGGTTATCCGACGCCTTCTCGCCCCAGCCTTCCTCTCAGTTGTCCGCCTTGTTCCTGGCTTGTGGCCTTCTCTTCGGGCCGCCCGCGATCTTGTTGGCAGCGGTCTACCCTCTGGCCTTCCGGGGCGCCCTGGCCGGAGTGGAGAGGGCGGGGCGCACGGTGGGCGCTCTGTACGCCTTCTCGGCCCTGGGCAGCCTTTTGGGCGCTCTGGCCCCGCCTCTGTGGGGTATCGAGGTGCTGGGGACTCGCGACACCTTGTGGGCTTTTGCGATGTTGCCCCTGCTGGCCGCCATCGGGTGGCCAGCCCTGGTGGTGGCCGGCCTGCTTCTGGTCGGATCCCTGTGGCCCCGCACGCTGCCGCCGGGGGTGTTGGAACGCTGGGAGTCTCCCCTGGCCAGCTACGTCCTGGAGGGAGACCAGGAGTCTGTGCAACTGCGCGTCGAGATCCCCATGCGACCCGTCCTGTCTACCCATCCCCTGCGCATGGGTGGTAACACCTATCACGAGGAGATGCTGTTGGCCTGGGGTCTCTTGAAGTCAGCGCCTCCTTCTCGGATTCTGTCCCTGGGTCTGGGAGGTGGAACCATCGCCCGCCTGGCCCGGGAGGCTTGGCCGCAGGCCGAGATCCATGGCGTCGAGCTGGATCCCAGCCTGCTGGAGCGGACCTGGGAACGCTTCGGCCTGGGCGACCTGGGGATTCAGGCCCACCTGGGAGACGCGCGGGCCTGGCTGCGCCGCCTTCCCGGAACCTGGGATCTGGTCCTGGTGGACGTCTCGGTGGGAGCCACCCCTCCCGCCCACCTCAGCAGCCGCGAGTTCATGACGGAGGTGCGCGAGCACCTCTCCCCCGACGGAATGCTGGTCGTCTATGCACCTCCTCCCCTGAACGTGCGCCTGCTGGGCTCGGTCCAGGCGGCTTTCCCCCAGGCCTCCATGCTGGAGCGCGTGGTGGTCGGCTCGCGTCGCCCGCTGGATCCGAATGGCCCTCGTCTGCTGGCGAAGGAGCTGGGCTGGGTACACCTGGAAGGTCGTTCCCTGAAAATGCATCTTCCCCCCCCGGGAGCGCCCCTGACCGATGACCAGGGTGACTTCCCGTGGTGGTGGGGCATGCAATAGGAGCCTCCGTCCAGATGCCGCCAAACTCTTCAGGTTCTCCTCCCTCCCTGGCCTGCAGCGGGGATGTGAGCACTCCGCCCCGGGTGGATGCTGAGGTGGCCGGCGCCCTGGTGATCGCGGCGCTGGTCCTGACGCTGATCCAGTATTTCGGACTGGCCAACTGCTTCCCGGGCCTCTTCCCTGGCGTATGGGCCGAATTGCCGGTCTTTCACCTGTATGCCTTGTTGTGGTGGGCCGGTTGCACGTGTGTCGGCTACTTCCTTGTCCCGGCCTTGTGGTTGAAGTGGCGGGGGCGCTCCCTAGGCGACTACGGTCTGAGGATGCCTCGACGCTCGAAACATCTGTGGGTCTACCCGGCGATGTTTCTCCTGATGTTGGGGCCCTTGTGGTGGGCTTCAGGAACCGAAGCCTTCCTGGCCACCTACCCGTTCTATCCTTACGCGCGGGTGGCGCCGGGGTTGTGGTTGGTCTTCGAAGCGTCCTACGCCTTGCAGTTCCTGGCCCTGGAGTTCTTCTTCCGGGGGTTCCTGGTTTTCAGCCTGCATCGGAGGATGGGGGAGGCGGCCATCCTGGTTTCCATGGTCCCCTACTGCATGATCCACTTCCTCAAGCCCTTCCCCGAGACCCTGGGCGCTATCGTGGCCGGCGTGGTTTTGGGCTTCCTGGCCCTGCGCACTGGGTCGGTTCTGGGAGGTGTGGCGCTCCACTGGTCGGTGGCCCTGACCATGGACATCCTGGCCATCTGGCGCAAAGGAGGCCTGGCCCCGGGCGTCGACTGGTTCGGATTCTGAAGCCTACGGTCGGGTCGTCAGCCCCCCGAACAGGGCCAGGGGTGCTGCCCGGCCACTCTCAGGCCAGCCAGCGCGCCGCCTCGCGGGCGTGGTAGGTCAGGATCAGGTCGGCACCGGCTCGCTTGATACCCGTCAGGATCTCCAGGGTCACCGCTCTTTCGTCGATCCAGCCCATGCGCGCGGCGGCCTTGACCATCGAATACTCCCCGCTGACGTTGTAGGCGGCCAGCGGGCAGGTCACCTCGTCGCGCACCTCGCGCAGCACGTCCAGGAAGGCCAGGGCGGGCTTGACCATCACCAGGTCGGCTCCCTCCTGCAGGTCCGCCTGGACCTCGCGCAAGGCCTCGCGCCGGTTGGCAGGGTCCATCTGATACGAGCGGCGGTCTCCGAATTGCGGGGCCGACTGCGCGGCTTCGCGGAACGGTCCGTAGAAGGCGCTGGCGAATTTTGCAGCGTAGGCCAGGATGGGAATCCGGTCGAAGCCCTCTTGATCCAGGCGAGCCCGGATGGCCTGGACCCGTCCATCCATCATGTCGGAGGGGGCAACCATGTCGGCCCCGGCCCGGGCATGGGCCAGGGCGGTTTCGGCCAGGACGGGCAGGGTAGCGTCGTTGTCGACCTGCTGGCCATCCAGAAGTCCGCAGTGCCCGTGGTCGGTGTACTCGCACAGACACACGTCGGTGACGACCAGCAGGCGGGGCAGCTCCCTCTTGAGCTCGCGTACGGCCCGGGCCACCGGGCCCTGGGGGTCGGCCGCAGAGGTCCCTCGGGGATCCTTGGTTGCGGGAATCCCGAAGAGGAGCACCGCGGGCACCCCCTCCGCGAAGGCCGAGGCGGCCTCCCGCACGAGCTCGTCCACGCTCAGGTGGAACTGGCCCGGCATGGCCGGTATTTCCCGGCGGATCCCTTCGCCTTCCACCACGAAGAGGGGGTAGATGAAGTGGGCCGGGTCCAATCGGGTCTCGCGGACCATGGAGCGCAACTCGGCGCTGCGGCGCATCCGGCGCAGGCGTAGCTGGGGGAAACCCGCTTGGGGTGCATTGTTGAAGTGGTGAAGCAGGGACATGGTGCCTCCAGACAAGGGCTCGCGCTCGACGGGGGAGGCGCTGGTGACTCCTTCCACGTCCGAGCCGGGATCACTGCCTCTCGCAGTTCCTGGATTTTCTCCCGGGAGGTTGCCGGTCGTTCGGATCACAGGGAGCGCGCCCGGCACGCGTCGAATCTCCCGAGATGGGCTTGCGGATGTGGATCGCGCTGGGGCTCCTCTGGGGTTTGCCCCTGGTCTTGATGGCCGAGGAGGCGCCGCCCACCTTTCGGATCCCCTACACCTTCACGGTCGACGGGGTCGAGTTGCGGGTCGTCGGGGCCGAGGTCACCCCGGACCAGCGCAATTTCCTGGCCCACGTGCAGGTCCGTGAGAGGCTCGGTCGTCCGGCCACGGTATCCTGGCAGTCCTGGTTCGCCGCCCTCACGACCACCGGGGAGCGCCTGAGACCTCCCACCGACGTGGGAGTGGACGATGGGAGCGGCCTGAAGCGGGTCTTCGGACCTCGACCCCTCCCAGCAGGAGGAAGCCTCCGCTTGATGATCTACTGGCCCATCTACCCCCACGAACGGCCCATCCGGCTATGGGTCCAGGACGGTTCGGTAAGCCGGGAGTCTTGGAAGTAGGCGGGTCCAGCTCTAGAGGAGAGGGCCTCCAACCGCATCCGTCGTGTTCCACGGTAGGCTCCCTGTAGGAGGAGCCAGGGCCGGCATCTGGCGGACTTCAGGGCCGGTTCAGGGGCAGGCTCTTGAAGGTCGGATCCAGCCGGTAGCGTGAGAGGTACTGCATCTCTGTCGCCGATCCATCCGATCCCAGGAAGATCAGGCGCAATTCCTGAAGCTCGTCAGTCCCTCCGGGGACGGCGTAGGAGAAGGCGGAACGACCCGCCGGCATCTCCCATGATGAGAGCGAGCGACCCCTCGCGAACAAGACCAGCCGTCCGGGTTCGGAAACCTTCAGCCAACCTTTGAGCAGGGCCCGCCGGTCTTCCTGGACCAGTTCCTCGAGCAGCGAATTCAGAGGATTATCTTCCAGCGAGAAGACCTCCCCCCGATCAGAACGGACGGTGCCTTCCTGTAGCACATAGGTGCGTTCTTCCGCCTGGGGGAGGCGACAAAGGCGCCCCTCTTCGGGCACGAAAAGTTCGACAGTGTTGCGGCCGGAGCGCAACGCGTCGGGGGGAAGGATCGCAGAGAAGGAACCTCCCGGTTCGACGAAGGTGCTGGCCACCACGCGTCCGTTCAAGGCTATGGCCAGCGGGCGCGGGGCGGGTGGGATCGGCGTGACCCGACCGCTCACCTGGACGGGCAGGAACTCGCGATCCAAGCAGACGTCGTGCAACAGGCCCGGCCAGTCCAGAGTGGCCCGTTGGCCATGGCACAGCGGGGTTTCCTGGGGCTGGATGCCCAGAAGCTGGTCCAGAGGGCCGATCTCATATAGGCCGGCAAGTCCGGGACGCCGGAACGGGTTGCGAGCCGTCAGGGCCCGGAAGAGGCCGCGCCAGTCGTCCACCCGGATGAAGTGGGGGTTGTCGGTGTTGATGTGCGCCAACAGGAGCTTGGAGTCGGAGCCCTCCTCCTCACTGCGGCCCACCAGGGATCGCCCCTCTGTCTCCCAGGGGACCTGCGTGCCCAGATTTTCAGCCATCGTGGGCAGGACGTCCAGAAGACTGGCCTCCACGTCCGAGATTCCGCCCTGCTTCTGTCCGGGAGCTTTGATGAAGAGGGGCACGAAGAGCAGGTCTCCGCAGTTTTGGGGCACCGCGTTGCGCATGGGCAGGCCTCCGCGGTAGCTGGCGCCGTGGTCGGCTGTGACCACCACCAGGGCCTGGTCGTAGAGGCCCACCTCTTTGAGACGGGCGAACATGCGCCCCAGCAACCGGTCGACGAAGGCGGCCTGTATGGTGTGTCGCTGGCGCCCCTGGGTCGCCTTCCAAGAGTCGACCCACACTCCATCCTCGACCCCTTCGCACACAGGGTCTCCCGAATGGTCATACTCCCGGCCGTCCGGAAGATGGACGAAGGGGTAATGGGGCAGCAGGATGTGCAGGAAGTACAGCGGGGGCCGCCCCCCCTCAGGAGGTTCCATGGCCTGGATGAAGCGCAGGAAGTCCTTGTCCCGGCTCTCCACGTAGTTTTCGGCACGACCGAAACCCTTCCAGGCGTGATTCACAGGGGGCAGAACACGGGCCCGCGCGTTTGGGGGCAGGACCAGATGCAGATACACGATGCCCATGTCGCTCAGCAGGAGGCCAAACCTCTCGGGAAAGGGCTCTTTGATGTTGACCGTCTGCCCCTGCGGTCCCAGCAAGGTGATGTACTCGCTGACTCTAAGTTCGTAGGTGCCTCCCAGCCAGGTGAAGAGGTTCTTCGGATGGTCCAGGGCGATCGGCATCCGGCTCGGATCAGGAGGTCGGCTGGTCAGGAGACTGGGAATCACCAGGATCGTGTCGTCACAGGGGGTGGTAGCCTGGCGATACCAGGTGGCCTCCCGGGTGAATGAAGCCAGATTGGGGAAGCGCTCGGCATCTAACTGGCCTTGGGGGTCCAGCAGGGTGGCGGTCGGGAACTCGTCCAGGAGTACCATCACGATAGGCGCGTGGAGCGGTTGGGGCGGGAACAGGGCCGCCGTGTTGATCCTTCGCAGGAGTACGGCCTGGATCGGAGGGTGGAGCAGGAAGAGGGCCGGGACGATGAGGGCGGCTGGGCTGAGGAAGGTTAGGTAGGTCTGGGCCGTGGGACGGGTGCCCACCAGGGCCAGGCCCAGACCGGCCAGACCCAGGCCCACCAGGACCACCACCAGGTCGGAGAGGGGAAGGAAGCCCCCCACCTGAAGGCCCAGGGCCAGGAAGGCCGGCGCCAGTAAGACCAGATGAACCGTGCGCCGCCAACCCGTCAGCCGCCCCAGGACCAGGTCCACGACCGACAGCAGGCCCGGTACAAGCAGGCTCAAGACCCCCACCAGGGCGAGGAGGTCGGCGGGTTCCGTACGGCGGGCCACCAGGATCTCGGGTTGTTGCGAGATCAACTGGTAGATGGGCTGGGCCAGGGCCAGGCTGTACAGCGCGAAGATCGCCGCGACCCGGGCAGCGGCGGACGGAGGGGGCGGGGCCGATTTACGCAGAGAGTCCAAGATGGATTACCTTCTTCAGACGAGCCTGGGTCGGTGCACCTGTCCCTCCGAGGGAGGCCTTCAAGCCTGGGGCAGCCGTACCGAGAGGTTTTCGTCTGGCAGGACTTGGAGCCTGCAGCCCCTCCCTGCTCGCGACGCCCTTCCCTTTTCGGGCGAGGGGGAAGCCCCAGAATTGAACGCCGGCCTGCTGGAACCCTTCCCAGATTCTGCGGGAGGCGTTTCCCCAGAGCCTGTAAGCCTTTGGACGTACCTGCGGGGCACACGGTTCTGGGGAAGACGGAGAAGGTCCGG
>JAAZKF010000385.1 GCA_012799975.1 Burkholderiales bacterium | reverse complement strand
AGCAATAGCACCAGCCCGGTGGCCAGGACGGCGACGATGCCCAGGATTCCGCCCCAGGCGCCTCCGAAGAGGCCGACCATCAGGGCGAAGGTGGCCGGGGTCAGGAAGCTGACGGCCCGCCCGGTGGTGGCGTAAAGGCCGAAGATCTCGCCTTCGGCGCCTTCCGGGGCCAGGTGGCCCAGGAAGGAGCGGCTGGAGGCCTGGGCCGGGCCGACGAAGAGGGTCATCGCCAGGCCGGCCACCCAGAATACCGCCGGGCCCCGGTCGTGCCAGGCGAAGAGCACCAGCCCGGTCAGGACCAGGCCCACCAGCGAGCCTACGATCACCCGCTTGGGGCCGATCCAGTCGTCCAGGAAGCCGCTCAGGAAGACGCCCAGGCCGGCCACCAGGTTGCTGGCCATGGCGAAGAGCAGCATCTGGGTGTCGGAGAGGCCGAAGACGGCGCTGGCCAGGATACCTCCGAAGGCGAAGACCCCGGCCAGCCCGTCGCGGTACACGGCGCTGGCCAGGAGGAAGTAGAAGGTCATCCGGGCCTTGTGGTACAGGTCGGCGATACGCCGGAAGAGCCGCCGATAGGAGTCCAGCAGACCGGCCGGGGCCTCGGGGTCGCTGGCCTGATTCTCGGGCACGGCCAGGAAGACCGGGATCGCGAAGACCGCCGACCAGACCGCAGCCAGCAGGACCACCGCCCGGATATTCAGGCCGTTCTCCCGGGTGACCCCGAACCAGTAGGGTCCCTCGCCCAGGATGAAGCCGACCAGGGCCAGGCCCAGAACCACGATTCCCCCCAGATAGCCCATGCCCCAGCCGAAGCCGCTGATCCGGCCCATGGTCTCGGGGGTGGAGATCTGCAGGAGCATGGCGTTGTAGTTTACGTTGGCCATCTCGTAGAAGACGTTGGCCAAGGTCAGCAACACGATGCCGGCCAGGAAGAAGCGGGGCTGGCCCTGGATGAAGAACATCGCGAACATGGCCGCGATGACCACGCCCGTGTTGATGCCCAACCACAGTTTGCGGCGTCCCCCGGCGTCGGTCCGTTGCCCCACCACCGGAGCCAGGACGGCCACCGTGAAGCCTCCCAGGGCCAGGGCCCAGCCCAGTCTGGAAGTCAACCCCGCCAGGGCGGCCTCATAGGCCTCCCGGGCAGGGCCCGGGGCCGCAGCTGCGCCGCCGGCAGCCTGCCAGGCCTCCAGGATGGCGGGGTCCACGAAGAAGTCCGAGACCAGGTAGCGCGCGAAGACAAAGGTGGTGACGACGGCGCTGAAGGCCGAGGTCCCCCAATCCCACAGGGCCCAGGCCAGCACCTTCATCCACTGCGAGGATTCCGGTTTCATCTGTCCGGGTATTCCACGAAGCGGGCTGGGAATTCGGTGAAGCGCCGGCGCATCACGGCCAGGGCCTCGGGGTTGTGGTCCACCAGGGTGACATGGCGGCCCAGGCGGGCGCCGGCCTCGCCGAAGGTTCCGCTTCCCGCGAAGAAGTCCAACAGGCGGTCGCCGGGGTTGGAGTGGACCCGGACGATGCGGCTCAGCAGCCCCAGGGGTTTCTGGGTGGGATAGCCCGTCTTCTCGCGTCCGTTGGGGCTGACGATGGTATGCCACCAGGTGTCGGTGGGGGTCTTCCCGCGGGCGGCCTTTTCGGCCCCGACCAGGCTCGGGGCCAGGTAGGGGATGCGATCGATCTCTTCGTAGTTGAAGCAATAGTCCCGGGGGTTCTTCGCATACCACAGCAGGTTGTCGTGCTTGGCGGGCCAGCGGCGTTTGGAGCGGGCCCCGTAGTCATAAGCCCAGATTATCTCGTTCTGGAAGCCGTCGCGTCCGAAGATCTCGTCCAGGGCCACCTTGACATAGTGGACCTCGCGGTAGTCCAGGTGCACGAAGAGGCTGCCCGTCGGCTTGAGAAGCCGCCAGGCCTCCTCCAGGCGCGGGACCAGGAAGCCCAGATAGTCCTCGAAGCGATCCTCGTAGGCGCTCCGACCCAGCACGGTGGTCCGGTAACGCCGGCCCTGGAAGCCGACCCGGTCGCCGGCCGGATCCCGTTCGGTGCGCAGGCTGGTTCGCTCTTGGGTGCGGCCGGTATTGAAGGGCGGATCCAGGTAGACCAGATCGAAACCGGCGTCCGGGAAGCCGGCGACGACCTGCAGGTTATCCCCCTGGTGGATCTCCAGGGTCCCGGCCCCGGCCGGCGCATCCGGAATCGGGAACTCCCTCACCCCGGGGGATGCCGGCCGGGACCGATGGGTGGCGCTCACTCGGGGGCGCTGGCCCCGGGCCCGACGATCTCCAGCCAGGCGAACCAGAAGGGGTGTCGGGACTTGTACCAGCGCAGCACTTCCAGCAGGCGGACCTGCTGCTCGCAGGAGATCACCGCGGGGGGGATGCGGTCGAAGTAGACGCGTATGCGGTTCTGGCCCGGGAATTCCAGGGCCTCGGCGCACAGCGTCTGCAGCTCGTTGCGGATGCGGCCCGAGTCGGAGATCTTCACGGCCCGCTGCTGGAAGTCTTCACCCCACAGGAAGCGGTTCAGAAGCGGGTTGAAGACCAGGCGTTGCTCCTGCATGTCCTCCATGAAGCGCAGGGTGAAGGTCACCAGCTTCTCGGCGGTCTCGGAAACCAGACGGACGGTGACCTGCCAGATCCCCGGCTGCACTTCGACCGCCCCCGGGGTCCCGGTGTAGGGGTCGGGGCACATATAGCCCGAGAGGGCCAGGCTGTGCCAGCGCTTCTCGGGGAAGAAGTCGTCGGCTTTGAGGACCTTGCGCTCCAGGGGCAGCCCGGCGTCCAGACCCTCGGCGATCATCCGGCGGTAGTCGGCCAGGGTGGCCTCGTCGGGAGGGCTTCCCAGCAGGGCCTCCAGGTTTGCCGGGAAGTCCTCGGCCTCGGGGTCCAGCGTCATGACGCGCTGTTCGCGTTCGTAGGAGAGCTGGAACTTCGAGGTGAAAACGCACATCGAGGTGTCCAGCCCCAGGGCCGGGCCCAGGGTGGCGGCCTGCACGGCCTCGGCCGAGGCCGCATAGCCGTCCACCAGGAAGAGATGTCTGCGGCCTTCCTCATCCTTCCAAGTCTTCACGAGGTAGGTGGGGGCATAGGTGCCCGACTCGGTGAAGGCCTGCTGGCCCGTCGGCAGCTTCCAGCCATCCTCGACCAGGTGCACGCCCAGGTCCTTCCACGTCTGCCACAAGGAAGAGATCCTCGGGATCCGGCTCTTCCCGCCCAGGGTCCAGACGTGGATGTCCTCGCGGCGGATTCCCGGCCAGGTCTCTTCGATGGCCAGCAGCACCTTGGCCCGCGGGGTGCGGAAATCGATCAGGATGGCCTGGTCGGCTGCCGTCTCGACGACTTCGCGGGGCAGGATCAGGGTTCCCATGTAGCCCTCATAGGGACGGACTACGTGCAGGGGCTGGTCGAAGACGTGCAACACGGTCATCGGGCCCGTGTCGGCGCCTTTGGCGAAGCGCGAGGTGTTCTCCAGGGTGTCGATGGCGGCACCCCAGACCGTGATCCCCGAGCGCTTGATATCGGCATAGAAGTGGTCCCAGGTATAGCCGGGGTCGTTGAGCAACCGCGCGACCCGCTCGTCCAGCCAGCGGGCCACCTCGGGCCGAGCATAGACCCGACCGAAGCCCAGTTGCGGATTCGAGCCCATCTCGGGGGTCTCGCCTCCCTTGGGCATGAGGCCCTCGCCCAGGCAGACCATCAGGGCATGGTTCTCGGGAAGTTGACGGGTCAGATACCACAGGCTCTCGCTCATCGCGTAGGCGGAGATCGCGTCGGCATCCTTCTTGACCTGGTTCAGGCCGGCCTTGTCCAGCCCCTGGCCGTGCCCGAAGCGACCGTAGACCCGGGTGCCCAGGGCGGTCACCGCTGCGGTGAGGGCCAGCAGGCGTTCGATGCGCCCGTTGGGGAAGGACATCTCGCGCAGGTCCTCGGTCTGTGGGGCCCCGCGCACCCATTCGCTCTGGACGTCCTCCAGCCACAGATGGAAGCGGCCCAGGATGGGGCGGGTATCGAAGGACCATTGGGCCAGAAGGTCGCGGTGGTCCTGGAATGATTCCGGGCCGGGGTGGGTTTGCGTGGTCATGTCCAATCCCTCCACAGGCGCTCAAGGCGTATTCTCTCCTTCCGCTTCCCCGCCTCGCCGCGCCTTCCTGCGGGAAGCCTGAGGGGGAAGGGCCTGCTTCGGGCTTGCGCGAAGGCTACCGTGGGCGCGGATTCCTGTCCCACTCGGGATGGGAGCAGACGACTGGTGGGAGGTCGGCCATGAGACTCCATGTTCCACCGGAGGAGGCCGAGGGTTTCGTCCCCTTCATCCGTCAGGCCGAGTCCAACCGCGAGCGCCGTGAGTTTCGCGGAGCCATGGCCGCCTGGGATCGGGCGGTCGAGGCCCTGGCCAGAGGCTCCTTCAGCCGCGGTGGAGCCGACCAGTTGGCCTGGACCCGCCTGGCCCGGGCCGAGCTGGCTTGGCAACTGGGCCGTTGGGACCAGGTTCTGGAAGACGCGGAGGCCATCACGGTCCTGGACGGGCAGCTCCAGGAAGAGACGGGAGCCCTCCCCCGGGTGTGGACCCTCTCTTCGATGGTCCACGTCGCCAACGGCCACTATCGGAAGGCCGAAGCTTTGTTGGAACAGGCGCGCGACCGCCTGGCCCAAAGCCCGGACCCGCTGGAAAGAGCCCCGGTATTGCTGGAATTGGGAGCCCTGCACAACAAGATCGGCCAACACGCCGCCGGGCAGGCCGAACTGGAGGAGGCCCGGAACCTGATCGGCGATCAGGTCGAAGAACCGCGCGCCGCCCGAGCTGCGGTCAAGCTGGCCATCGAGCAGGGCCTGGCAGCGTTTCGGCAGGGTTTTTTGGAAGAGGCCCGCAGTTTCACCGAAAATGCGCTTGCGTTGGCCCGTCAGCACCTGCCCCGGACCTGTCAGGAGGCCGATGCCCATCGTTTCCTGGCCATCGTGTCCAGCGTGCAGGGGTTTTACGTCGAGGCCCTGCGGGGCTACTTGCGGGCCCTGGAGATCTACCGCGAGCAGGGGTCCTTGCTGGGGCAGACCAAGGTCTACGGTTCGATCGGGCAGTCCCTCCTGGAGCTCTCTCGGGTGGACGAGGCCCTCTTCGCCCTGAACCGGGCCCGCACGCTGGCGGTCAAGCTGGGGGCCGACACCCAGAAGGCCTCCCTGTATGGCAAGTTGGGCACGATCTACCGCGAGCGCGAGGACTTCGACAAGGCCGTCGAGTACCACCTCAAAGACGTCGAGCTGGCCAGGCGCTTTGGAAACGATCGGGCCCTGGGGTTTGCCTTTCGCAACCTGGGGCTCTCCTACAGGGCCAGGGGGGAGGGCGACGAGGCCCGTTCCTATCTCTTCGAGAGCCTGGAGCGCTTCGCGGGCCTGGGGGATCACTCCCGGGTGGTCATGTTGAGGCTGGACCTGGCGGAGGTCTGGCTGGACGGGGGGCATTTCATGAAGGCCGAAGAGCAGTTCCAGGCGGTGCGCAGCCTGTTGGAACAGGCTCAGCCCCAAGGGGAGCGGGCGCGCATGCACCTGCTTCAGGGGGTTCTGCACCGGGAATTGCGCCGGACCTCGGAGGCCGAGCGGGAGCTCACTGCGGCCCTGCAGATCCTGACCAGCCTCCAACCCTCGAGGATGCTGGTGGAGGTCCACTTCGAACTGGCCCGCCTCTACCAGACCACGGCGGACTCCCATCGGGCCGTCAGCCACCTGAAGATGGCCCAAGGTCTGGCGCGTCAGTTGGGCCTGAATCGCTTGAGGAAGAGCGTGGTCGGTCTTCTGGAACAGATCAACGAGTTGGAATTGGTGCGCCTTATCGTCCAGGAGATCGAGCGGGAGCAGGCTCTGGCCCGGCTGACCTCGGCGGGAGCCCGACCCAGGAACAAGGAAGCTTGAGCGCATTGCAGGTTCTAGGGCCTCGGGTCGCAAAAAGGAGGCCCTGATGTCGCTTGAAGTCTTTGCTCTGCGCTTTGGAGTGGCCGATTATCCGGCTTCCTGGGTATGTGAGGATGGTGGGAACGAACCCCTGACCCTCGCCCTTTACGCCTTCCTGCTGCGCACCCCTTCACGCAGGGTCCTGGTGGACACGGGTTTCCTGGACCCCGCCCTGGCGCGACGCTGGCGAGTACGCGAGTTCTTTCCGGTGGCCCATCTCCTGACCGATATCGGCCTGGCTCCCGAGAATATCGCGGACGTGATCCTGACCCACGGCCATTGGGACCATGTAGGCGGGATTCGCGACTTCCTGCACGCCCGAGTGTGGATTTCTCGCGACGAGCTGGAGACCATGAGGCGGGCGGTCCAGGCTCGGGGGGCAGGTCCTGATGGCTATCGCTGGGAGGACCTGCAGGTGTTGGGCCTGGCGCCTCGCCTGCACACCTTCGGGCGCCGTCGGACCATCGCGCCCTTCGTCCGGGCAACCCTGGTTTCGGGACACACCCCGGGCTGTCTGGCCATCAGCGTGCTTCACGAGGGCCTTCCGCGCCTGGTCCTGGCCGGCGACAACGCCTGGATCTACCGCAACCTGGAGGGGCACCCCCTGCCTTTGATGGCCCGCTCGGGGGGGCACGATGCGCTGCCCCGTCTCCGCGAGCTGGCCGGAGACGCTCCGCTGGTCCCCGGCCGCGACCCCCAACTGGGGAGCCACTTCACCCAGGTCTCACCGCGGGTGGTCCGCTTGTTCCCCTGGTCTTCCCGGGCGGCTCGTGCCGCCAAGGCCGCAACACCAGCGAGTTCAGGGTAGGGTCAGGGTTGCCAGCGGGGCACCGAGATGGACGGCCCGTGGGGAGCGGCTGCGGTGATGTCCACCCTCCCATCCCGAGGCATGGGCGAGTCGAGCAGGATCTCTACGTTCCTAGAGGTCCCAGGTGGGAGCGGGCCATCCAGGAGAACCTCACCTTCCGGGGCGAAGGGAACCCGGTATCTGTGGCGTTCCGGATCCCAGACCCACCATTGGATTCGCAAGGGTGCTCCCGGGGCGAAGGTGCGGGATCCCGTGTTGCGCAGGATCAGATGCACCTCGCGGTTGTCACCCAGCTCCAGGTGCTCGACCCTCAGCCCCTCCTCGATGGCCTGGGAGAACCGGTAGCCGGCAGCCACTTCGCCGTTTAAACTCCTCCAGGGTTCATTCCCTCCCGGTGACCAGGTCCAGGAGAGCCGGTAGTCTCCCTCCTCCAGGGGAGGGACCAGCCAGGCTCGAGCGCTCTTGCCCTGGACCCGGCAGGTCACCGGGCTGAACCGGTTCACCGTATTGCCGTCGGGATCGCGCAGGACCGGGGCCAGCCAGCCGTCCAGGGGATGCGAGAAGTGGACCGTCACCGGGTAGGCTACGCCCGCAGCCCAGGAATGCGGGCCGGGGAGGCCCTCGACGGTGGCCTCGACGGCCACGGGGGGAGGAATCATGTGCAGGCTCCCCGGGACCCCGGTCTCCTTCAGGCGGTAGAGCCGGCGGATTTGCGCCGGCGGACCGAATTGGACCGTCGGGCTCAGGCCCGCGGGGGGCTCGGTGGACTGCCGGGGGCCCTCCAACAACCAGTCGACGCCCAGGCCTGCCAGGGTATCGGGATTCCGGGTTTGTCGAAAGGCCACGGTGGGTTCGCTGGGCATATCGGGCGGGTAGCCCATGGGCAGCCATCGTGGCGGCAAAGCGTGTCCTACCGGGAAGACACCTGCCAGTCCGGCCAGGGCTGCCTGGCGGTCGACCGAGTCCTGCCCAGCAGTCGAGAAGTCGGTAAGCAGGCGCTGATCGGGCCCGGCTTCGCGCCAGAGCCAGGCGGTGGCCTCCAGGTCGCTTTCGCTAAGGCGCAGGGAGGGAAGCTGGGCCAGCCAGTCTGTAGTCCTGGGATACCAGGGCATGATGACCCGGCTCAGCAGGCCGGAATCCCTCTGCAGTTCGATGACCAGGTCATTCAGCCGCCGCTGGGCTCCGACCATGTCGGTCAGCAGGATGAGCACCACCAGGCTTGCCAGCAACTTGCCGCGAGTCCCGCTGGGACGGTGTTCCCACAGGTCGGCCAGGGTTACTCCAAGCAAGGCGGCGAAGGCCAGGCCCGAGGCGAATTCCCAGCGCAAGAATGCAGCCTCGCGGATGGGACCGAAGTCCACCACGCCCGGCGTCAGGAAGGCCAGGACGCCGAAGCAGCCCAGCAGGACTCCGACCAGGTTCCGTCTCCAGACGCTCCAGGCCAGGGTCAGGGGGGCCAGCCAGGTCGGCAGCCAGTGCAGGACCAGGACCTTGGGGCCGAAGATGGAGGCATATCCCCCATCGTCCAGGGCCGGTTGATAGCGCCGGAAGAGCGCCGTGTCCAGGGCGAACGAGAAGCGTTGATAGGGATCCACGCCCAGGCGGAGTGCCAGGAATGGGTCCTTGGGGAACGAGATTCGGACGGGTTGGGGCTGCCAGGCCGGGGGGTGGAGCTCGGGGGCAGGGGCGCCGGGATGGAGGACCAGGCTGCGCAGCGCGCTGCCCTGGGCCAGGGCCAGGAGGAGCGAGCCCAGGACCACGACGGGTACCGCCCGCCTCAAGATGCGAGAGACCGACTTGCGGCGGTAGCCCACCAGCGCGCAGCCCAGCAGGAAGGTGGCCAGGGCCAGCACGTAGTGGGTGGCTGACAGGGTTCCGCAGGCCCCGGCTACCAGCGTGGCCCCGGCCAGAAGGGGGAGGGGGATGGGCCATCTCCAGGCCGCGGTTCGCAGGATCTCGGCTCCCAGCGCCAGGAGGGCCGCCAGGAGCAGGTAGACCAGCAGGTTCTCGTTGTCATAGGCGTCCAGGAGGCCGACCCGCGAGCCCACGTTGACTCCCAGGAAGACCAGCATCCCCCCCAGGACCCCGGCGCGCGCGTTGCCCGAGGCCCGACGCAAGGCCAGGATCCACAACAGGGCGCTGTTGAGCGCCAGGACCAGCTCCAGGATCCACTGGGTCCGAAGGGTGTCCCCTCCTACCGTGGTGGACAGGGTCGCCAGCAGGAGGGGGCGACCTCGGTCCCCTTGCAGGGGCAGGTCCGGGTGGTAGGGATTGACGGCCGGGAAAGTCCCCTTCACCAGCGAGCGCGTCAGGGGATACTGGATCCAGAAGTCGTCTGCGGGGCGGATGAGCTGGGTTATGTGCAGGTAGAAGACCAGGGAAGCCAGCAGGAGCGCCACAAGCCAGCGCAGACCGCGGTCCAGGGGCTGGAATTCCGGCTCGGGGGCGGGCGCGCGCGAGAACCAGGCCACGGCGCCGACCAAGGCCAGCCCGACCAGCAGGCAGGTCCACAACGGGAGGATGGGGACCAGCGTTTCGCTCACCAGCAGCAGTGCCGAGAGGGCCAGCGGCAGGCCCAGCGCCCAGCTCAGGAAAGGGTCGGCGACCCGGCAGGCGCGCGCCGCAAACCGGGCGCCACCTGCGCCGAGCAAGGCCAGGACGAAGAGGAGGACCGGGTCGGCAATCATCAGCAGGGGGATCCGTACCAGGGGTTCCCCCAGCTCGGACCGCCTCCTGCATGTTCTGGGGAACGCGACGCCAGACGGCGGATTCAGGCCTGTCGGGCGACCTTGCGTGCACTCCTGGCTACCTGTAGACTTGGGCGCGATACTCTCTGCGCAGGTTCGTGGGGAGACTCTGGAAACATGTTCATTTCTTTTGTAGCGCTCGCCGCCCCGCCCTTGGGCTGGCTCCTGGTCCTTCCCCTGCTCCTGGCCTGGCTGGTGGCCCGCCGGCTTCTGGGTGAGCGTGACATCCTGACGGCGGCTTCGTTGGTCCTACCCCTGGGGGTCTCCCTGACTCTCTTGGGGGTGAACGGGATCTATCGGGTGGCCGATCTCCCCCAGGCCGTCCTGGGCACCCTTATCGGGATGGCCCTCCTCTCGGCCCTGCTCGTCCTCCTGGGCCGGGGCCCCTCGCCCAGACGCCCCGGGCTGCATCCGGGGACCATCGTCTTCCTGGTGCTGGCCAGCCTGGCCATCTACCTCTACACCAACTCCCAGCAGATCGCCAACACGGATGACGACTACTGGATCCATATGCCGCTTCAGGGGCTGATGCTGCACGGGGGCTTCCCGCCCACCAACCCGTTCTTTTCGGATATCCCCATGAACGGGCACTACGGGCGGAACCTGACCCTCGTCACGGTGGCCTGGGTCTCCGGCCTGGACCTGCCTTTCGTCCAGGTCCTCATGACCGACCTCTGCCAGTTGGCCACCTTCCTGTTGTTGTTCACTACGCTTCGGAGCCAGACCGGATCCGAGCTCCAGGCCGTGCTGGGTAGCGCCTTCATCTTCTTCGGGATCAATGTGGGTGGCCGGGGTGGCCTTCTGGACACGCTCCAGAACAACAACGCCGTCGTGCACCTGGGTCTGGTGCTGAACATGTACCTGGTCCTGAGGACATGGGGTGGGGGAGAGCCCGAGTCCGGGCTGGCCAGCAGGGTGTGGTCCGCGGTGTTGGGAGGGATGGTCCTGGGGGGCTACGCCATCGTCTACGAAACCCACTTCGGCCTGGTGATCCTGGCCACGCTCAGCACGGCGGCTCTCCTGGTGATATCCAGGCTCTGGACCGGAACCGGCGAGGTGGCCTCCCGAGTGTCGCTGGATGGGCGAGCATTGCTTCTGACCGGGCTTCTGCTGGCCCTGGCCACCCCGCTGGCGGTGACCCAGGGAGGCCCGTTTACCGAACTCTTCCAGCGCAAGGTCCTGGGACGAGGTGGGGCGGAAGTGGCTGCCCTGTCCAAGGGCATGCTGAACCAGGCTCAGTTCGTCAAGATCCAGGTGCCTAAGGAAAAACTCTTCCAGATCCTCCTCGAACAAGGGGAGTACCAGCGCATCTCCTTCGTGTATCGCACCCGGACCTTCCTGAAGAATTTCTACAGCCCCTCGCCCGGGCGTGGCTATCGGCCCATCTGGTCGTGGGACGTGCTGAAGATCCATTGGATTCCCCTCCTGGCCGCCCCCTTCTCAGCCTGGGTCTTGCTCCGCCGGGGCCACGCCAGCGGCTTGTTCCTGGGCACTTTCGGGGTCATCTCCTTCCTAACTCCGGCCCTAGTAGACTTCGGGCCCATCTACGAGTCGGAATACTTCCGCTGGCAGTTCGCGGCGGGTCTGGGGCTGGCGGGAGCCCTGGGTCTGGCTGCAGGGGCCGTCTTTGAAGACTTCTGGAAGAGCCATCCCGGGCGCCTGGGCTCCTGGCAGGCCGAACCCGACCGGATCCGGGTGTGGCTGGCACCTCGGGCCCTGGCCCTGGCGGCCCTGGTCGCTCTGCTCTGGCTGGAGACCCTGACCTGCTCGCAGTTCCTGTGGGATCGGGCGGAGGGTCTGAGTGTACGGGGACAGTGGTTGCGGGGGGCATGGCTGTTGCCCGAGACCCGAGCCTGGTTGGCCCGTCATACCGCGCTGGACTTCTACCCCGCCGACTGGGAGGTCGCACGCTGGTTGGAGAAGCGCGTCGAGCCGGGCCAACGGATGCTGATGAACTTCCGGGAGGAGGGCAACTTCAGCATCCTCTATGAGTCCACTTTCAGCGGCCTTTCCGGCGTGCGCTCGGTGGGCCACGCCCTGCCCCTGGACGACGAGCCGATCGGAACCACCCCCTTCCACATGGCGCCGCCCGCGCGGGCCTTCTGGACCACCCTGGACCCCGGCCTGCTGCGCGGCCTGCAGGTGGACTGGCTCTTCCTGCGTCAGGACCCGGGCGACGAAGACCTCTCGGCGCGCCTGGTAGGCCTTCCCGGGCTGGGTCTGGCCCACCGGATCCTGGACGGGAATGGCGGCGGACGCTGGTTGTATCGGGTAGACCTTCCCCCGCTGAGGCTGGGACCCGTCGTCTCAGAAGTCTCGCCGCTTCGCCTGGAGGAGATCCGGCTGCCTGGAAACCTGCGCAATGGTCGAGGGGGCCGGGCCCGGGTGGTGTTGCGCCACAGCGGAGAGGAGCCCCTGAGCCTGCGCGAGGGGGTGCTCTTCTACGAAACCGTGTGCCAGGATACCGGCAAGCGCCCGGCCGAAGTCGAGAGGATCCTGCAACCCCTGGACCTGGACCTGGAGCCCGGCGAGCTCCGGACCCTGGAGGTCCCCTTCGTGACTCCTCACGAGGATGGGACCTACGCCCTGGAGTTCTTCCTGGGAGACTTCAGCAAGGTCCAACGACTGGCTGGGAAGGCCTGCCGCTTCGTGATGGACTTCCGCCCCCGGATGCGGGCCTTGCAGGTCCTTGCGTGTGAATCTTCGGACCTCCTGAAGCCGGGAAGGCTGGTCCGTCTGCGCTTCACCATCGCGAATCCCCTGAACTGCGATTTCGTCGCCCGGGATGGTCTGCGGGCGGCGGTGCTCCCCGTCCGCCCCCAAGATCCGCCCCCGTCGCTGGCGGTCGCGCCCTTGGCCCCTCTTCGCCTGGAGGTCCCGGCCCTCGGGCAGGCCGACCTGGAGGTCTTGGCCCGGCTGCCGGAGCAGGCCGGAGTCTGGCGCATGGATCTGGTCCTGGCCCTGGACGAGGGCGGAGCCGGATTCCTGTCGGGGGGCGAGTTGGAGATCAGGCCGTGAATCACGCGCTGTTATGGGCCTGGATCCTGGCAGCCGTCCTGGGTGGAGGAGGGCTCATCCGCCTGTGGGGAGTCACCCACGGGTGGGTCTCGGGGTTGGGCCTGGGCTCGGCCTTGCTCCTGGCCGCCTTCCTGTTGCCCGGGTTCAGTCTGGGTTTGTCCCACCAGGCCTGGGTGGCTCCGGCGGCGGTAGCACTTCTAGGCCTGGGGGCCTGGGGGACCGCCTGGAGGTCGGGAAGGCCGGGGCCGCCTCCCACCCCCAGGCCTCTGGGCCTGGGCTCGCGGCTCTTCCTCCTACTCCTGGCCGGGGCCGCCTGGTTGTCGACGGTGGGCGCCATGCATCTGGACCCGGGCCTTCCCTTCCTGGTCGAGCACGCGCCCATGGCCAGCCAGTACGCGGCCTGTGGAGACGCTGCCAGCCATCCTCTGGGAGGTGGCCCCTCTTCGCTTCCCGCCCGGCTCCTGGGGGTGGTGGGTGGAGACCCCCTCTTCTCGGCCCAGTTCCTGGCGGGGGCCTTCCAGATCCTGACCTTGCTGACCCTCTTCAGCGGGCTGCGTTGCGCCTCGGTGTACCCGCTGGCGGCCTTGCTGGGCGTGGGCGCCATGCTGGCAGGGACCCCAGCTTCCTGGCTGCTGACGACCAGCCTGGAGCAAGCCATGAGCCACCTCTTAGGAGCCGGCCTGCTGACCCTGGTGCTGCTCGATTCGGGTTGGCTGGGGGGACTGCTGGTAGCCGGCCTGCTCCTGGCCCTGGCTCCCCTGCAGTCCGGGGCGGCCTGGTCGCTAGGCCTGCTGGCCGGGTTGGTACCCTGGTTGCCCGCTGGGGAGGCGCCCGCCCGGCAGCGCTGGATCCGGTCCCTTCTGCCCCTGCTGGCTCTGGGAATCTCCCTGGAGACGCTCGGAATTCCCCACCCCGGCTTCGCGTGGTCGTGGTGGATCGTCTTGTTCCTGCCGGCCCTGGCGCTGGCCTGGTACCGGAAGATGCGGGGGGCTCTGCTTCTGGGCAGCGGTGAGGTCCTGGTCGCCTTTTTCGGCCAGGGTCTGGGGGCTTGGGTCCTGGGAGCGGGCTGCGTCCTGACCGTGGCTGGCGAGCTCCTGGGGGAGGCCTGGGAGAAGGCCCGCCCGGGACGCTGGGGTCTGGGCTGGGAATCCGGAGGCCTGCGGGTGGAGGTGCCCCGACGCCTGGTCCTGTCCCTCCTTGTCCTGGGACTGGTCGTCGAAGGTCTGGAGTCCGGCGAGACGGCGATGAACCGCCAGGTCCTGCTGGCCGCCCACAAAGTGCAGGTGGACCTGCCGGAGCTACTCCGTCCCCTCTCTCTGGAAGCCTGGGTGGAGACCCAGGGTTCTCTTCATGGCCTCGGCCCCCAGGACGTGGTCCTGGCCCGGGCTTTGGCCGACCGGGCGGCTCCGGCTCTGGTCCTGACCGCCGGCCTCCGGACCGAGCCGGTTCTGCCCGCGGCCGTCCTCGCCACCCTGGCGCGCCGACCATTATCCGGCTGGATCCGGCTTCCCGAGGGGGCCGAACTGGAACCCGCCGCCGAGTTGATCCGCAGCCAGATCCCGGATCGCTTGCCTCGTGGAGAGCGCCTGTTGAGGTGGGAGCCCTTCGTCGACCCCCCCTCCGGCTTGAGCCCGTCGCCGCCTGAATTGCAGGCGCGCTGGAAGGGGCCGGTGGCGCCGGGCCGGGTCGCCCTGATCCAACTATATCCCCCTCCACCCCCAGGCCAGACCCTGGGATATCGGGTCTGGCGAAACGGCCAGCCGTGGGGGCTCTTCCCGGTCGAAGGCGGCGAGGGAGGGGAGCTCCGGTTTCCGGTGCCGCGGACCCCGGGCACCTACACCCTGGAGTTCTACCGACGTCCCGCAGGAGGGCCGGCGGGGTCGGGGATCGCCCTGGGAGGGGGAGGTATCGAGCCCGTGCTCTCGGACGAATCCGCCACGCTGGCGGCCTTGCAGGCCCGGATTGAAGACTTCGGAGCGAGGAACTCTTCGGGTTCGCTGGTGCCCTTTAGCCTGGTCCTGCGCAACCCCACCGACCTGCCGGTGGACCTGGGGCGTTTCGAGTTCCTGTGCCTGGAACTGGATGGGGAAGGGCTCTCGTCCGAGGAGGCTCGGGGGTGTCTGCAGCCCTTGTGGACCCTTGAGGGTTACCCTCCGGGCCTGCTGCTGCCCCGCGCCGAGGTCCGCCTGCAGGGCTTCCTGCCCACTCCTTGGAACGAAGGGAAATTCCAGGCCCGTCCGCTGTTGGTGGACGCTGCGGGAATCCGGCTCTCCCTGGACCTGCAACTGGAGTTCCAGACCTGGCGTCGGCTGCCCCCTGCCCGGGAGGAGTGAGTCGGCTCTACCCTGAGGCGGGGGGGCAGGAGGAATCCTCTTCGGATCGAGAACCTGGGATCTCATGAGCACCAACATCCGGGAACTCCACCCCAAGGAACTTTGGAATCACTTCGCCGACCTGTCTGCCGTACCGCGCGGCTCCAGGAAGGAAGAGCGGGCTTCCCGTTTCGCCGCCGACTTCGGCCAGCGCCTCGGCCTGGAGACCTCGGTGGACGAGCTGGGCAACGTCCTGATCCGCAAGCCCGCCAGCCCTGGTCACGAGAAGCGTCCGCCCTTGGTCCTCCAAGGTCACCTGGACATGGTCCATCAGAAGAATTCCGAGACGGTCTTCGATTTCGATCGGGAGGGAATCCGCGCCCGGGTCGAGGGCGACTGGGTCAAGGCCGAGGGGACCACTCTGGGTGCCGACAACGGGATCGGCGTGGCCGCAGCGATGGCGGTCCTGGCCAGCAAGAATCTGCCCCACCCGCCCCTGGAGGTCCTTCTCACCATCGACGAGGAGATGGGGATGACCGGCGCCAACGGCCTCCAGCCGGGATGGTTGAAGGGACGGCGCCTTTTGAACCTGGACAGTGAGGACGACACCGAGCTGACCATCGGATGCGCCGGTGGGCTGGATATCCTGGTCCGAGGCTCGGCCCCCACCGTCTCCGCCCCCCCCAAGCACGACTTCTTCGAGGTGAGCCTGGCTGGCTTGACGGGTGGGCACTCGGGAATCGACATCCACCGGGGTCGGGGCAACGCCAACAAGCTGATGAACCGACTGCTGATGGCGGCGGTCAACCAGGTCGGTGCCCACATCTGCTGGATCGATGGCGGTGGCCTGCGCAACGTGATCCCCCGCGAGTCCAAAGCCGTCGTGGCGGTGCCCCAGGAAGGGGTGGCCCTGTTCGCCGGGCTGGTCGAGAGCCATCGTGACCTCTATTCCGAGGAGTACCGGCTTACCGATCCCCACCTCCGTCTGGAGAGCTGCCCGGTGAAGGCCGAGACCGAGGTCATGGAAGAGGGATTCCAGTCCAGGCTTCTGGCCGCCCTCTACACGGTCCTGAGCGGGATCTACCGGATGAGTCCGGCTGTCCCGGGTCTGGTGCAGACCTCCAACAACCTGGCCCGAGTCCTGGTCCGGGACGGTCAGTTGCGCGTGGACTGCCTGACCCGAAGCTCGGTGGATACCGAGAAGCGGGACCTGGCCATCGGCATCCGTGCGCTCTTCGAGATGATCGGGGCGCAGGTTCAATTCGAGGGTGAGTACACCGGCTGGGATCCGAACCCGGACTCGGAACTGGTTCGCAAGATGACCAAGCTCTACCGCGATGTCTTCGGGGAGGAACCCAAGGTCCTGGCCTGTCACGCCGGCGTGGAGTGTGGGATCATCGGGGCCAGCCATCCCGGCATGGAGATGATCTCGTTCGGGCCCAATATCCGGGGGGCGCATTCTCCCGATGAGAGAGTCCAGATCAGCTCGGTGCAGCGCTTCTGGAGTTTCCTCACCTCAGCATTGGAAAAGCTCTAGTTTTTTCGCTCGGCATGGTATGACCGAAGGCCTGCCCGGCACCCGCCGAGCAGGCCTTTCAGTTTGTTGTCGGGCAGACTACAGGGAGGCTACCGCCTCTTCCAGGGCCGCCAGTTTCTCGGCGTCGGGCGTGTAGAGCAGCCGGGTCTGGGCCTGGTCCAACACGATCTGGCTGCCGGCAGACTCCAGGAAGGAGTTGATCTCGCCCACGGCCTGACCGCTCCAGCCGAAAGAGCCGAAGCCGAAGGCCTTCTTGGGGCCGGGTTTGAGGCCCTTGTAGTAGGTCAGGAGGCCTCCGACATTGGCCATCATCGTGTTGTTCTGGGTGGGCGAGCCGATGGCCAGGTACTCCGCCTTGTGGATCTCGGTCATGATTTCCGAGAGCGCGTCGACGCGCAGGTCGAAGAGCCGGGTCTTCAAGCCCTTGCGGGCGAAGCCCTCGACCACGGCTCGGGCCATCTTCTCGGTAGCGCCCCACATGCAGTCGAAGACCACGACGGCCTTGGGCTCGACCTCGTCGGAGGCCAGGTGGTCATACTCACTCAGGACTTCCGGGATGTGGCCGCGCCAGATCACCCCGTGGCTGGGCGCGATTATTTCGGGGTCCAGGTCGCGCACGGTCTTGAGGACCTTCTGGGCCTGTTTGCCGAAGGGCAGCAGGATGTTGGCGTAGTAGGTGCGGGTCTCGTGCATGACCACCGATAGGTCCTGCTCATCGTCGAAACGCTGGCTGGTGGCCAGGTGTTGGCCGAAGGCGTCGTTCGAGAAGAGGATCTTCTCCTGGGGGCACCAGGTGACCATGTTGTCGGGCCAGTGCAGCATGGGGGTGGCCACGAAGGTCAACTCCCGGCGACCCAGTGAGAGGGTCTGTCCGGCTTTGACCGGCATATAGTCGAATCCGGCTCCATGGTGACCCGAGATGACCTTCAATCCGGCGGGATCGGTGGTGACAACCTTGGCCCCGGTGGCCACCTGCATCACGCGCGGCAGCGCCCCCGAGTGGTCGGGTTCGGCGTGGTTGGAGACCACATAGTCGATCCGGGCCGGATCCACGATCTGGCGGATTCTTGAAAGAAGCTCCTCGGCAAAGGGCTCCTTTACCGTGTCGATCAGGGTGATCTTTTCATCCATGATCAGGTAGGCGTTATAGGTAATGCCGCGCGGGGTGGCATAGCCGTGGAAACTCCGCTGGTTCCAATCGAGGGCGCCGACTTCGAAGACGCCGTCCTTCAACTGTACGATATTCATGGAAAGCCTCCGTGATTTGCACGCGTGAGGGGCAGATCGGCGGATGCGGTCAGGGAGCATCCGGGACGCCAGGAGGTCTGTTCTTCCCCCAGGTGCGGAAGCCACGGTTTCTGCGCAAATCGGAGCGCCCCTTCTGCCGGTTTGAATAGCCTGGTCTTCGGGGATATGAGCCTGCGAAGACCGGCTCGCTGCCAGGCGACGGCTCCAGGCACAACGACCCGGCTTGCCTTCCCGGACCTCCCAGGAACTCACGCCTGGACGGGGAACCATCCTGCTGGCGTATCTGCAACTCGCCGAAACCGGACTGGAGGTCTATCGTGTTCGAGCGCCTCAGCAAGCTGATCAAGGGTTTCCTCAGCCTCTT
>JAAZKF010000384.1 GCA_012799975.1 Burkholderiales bacterium | reverse complement strand
TGGACAGCCTCCCTGAGCCGCACTGCAACCACCACTTCCAGCCCAAGACCTCCGGATCACCTCCCCCAAGCCCCAACCTGCCACCCGCCCGCCCCCGTGCTCACCCCCCATTTGTGTCTTACGATCTGCCAGCAGCAGCTCGGAAGGCGAGCGCGGCGGGCAGGTGATGACCGGCTCGTGCTCGAGCACAAGCAGGGTGTCGGGGATCTCTCCGGCCTTCCGGCGCCTCACCACCTCCTCCATCAGGGTCATGGCGGGAAGGTAGGCCAGGCGGCCCAGGCGGCGGACCAGCATCACACGGGACACGCCCTGGAGGTTCCAGACTCCGCTCGAGGGCCCCTGCCAACGCTGCCGGAATCCGCCCGCCCGCCGTGGTACTGGGTTCGCACGCCAGGCGGCGGATCCAGGAGCCACTCAGCGGACTGGAATCCCCTCCAGCTCCAGCAGGAGGCGCTTGCGCTCCAGGCCCCCACCGTAACCGGTCAGGCCCCCTCCAGTGCCCACCACGCGGTGGCAGGGAATCACGATGGACAGAGGGTTCCGGCCCGTGGCCCCGCCCACGGCCCGGGACGCGCCGGGACTTCCCAGCCGACGGGCCAACTCGCCGTAGCTCCGCGTGCTGCCGAAGGGGATCCGGCGGATCTCCTCCCACACCCTCAGTTGGAAGGGCGTCCCCTGCGGGGCCAGAGGCAGGTCGAAGACCCGAATCCGACCCTCGAACCAGGCCTGCAGTTGACGGCGAGCCTCGGCCAGCGCCGCGTCATCGCGTTCCCCGCAGGGCTCGTGCTGCCCCTCGAACCAGACTCCCGTCAGGGCTCCCTCCTCGGCGGTGAGCAGAAGCTCGCCCAGCGGGCCGGGCATCCGACTGTAGACCTGCATGCCACCTCCTGATGCCCGAGTCCCGGGCTCTGGAAAGATTCTGGGGAGTCACCCGCCGGGACCTCCTGAAGATCCAGGTCCTGCAGGAAATCCGGCCGTCTCGGGCAAGGACCCCGAGAGAACCGAAACCGGCAACCCGCCACCCTGGGAGGGAAACCATCTTGAAACGCATCCTACTGGCCATCCTGGCCGTCCTCGTGCTGGCCGCCCCCTGCGTCCTTCAGGCCCAGGCAGAACCCCAGGGCAAGGTGCAGATGCTGTTGCTGCCGCTGACCCTGGAGCTGGAAGACACCGACGGCTTCGCCGGCATGGACTCTGCGACGTTCCTGCGCGCCGTGGAAGAGGCGGTCGAGAAGGCCCACGCCCAGGTGGACCTGGTCGTGCCCGCGGCCGATGACCCGCGACTGGCGGCCCTGGACCCAACCCAGGAGCCTGACCCGACCACCGCCGTGGCCCTGGCCCACAAGTTTGGAACCCCGCTGGTCGCCTGGTCGAAGGTCGAGTTCCGGCTGCAGCACCAGTTCACCCGGACCGCTTCGACCCTGGTGCCCCAGCAGCCGGTCCCCGTGGGCGAGGCGGCTCCCCAGAGCCTGCTGACCGTGGGCGGACTGGCCCGACTGGGCATCGTGGACGCCCAGTCCGGACAGGTGCTGGTGAACGGGCCCGTGGCGGTGTTCCGCAGCGACCTGACCCGGGCCAGCCAGGGGACAGCCGGCTACCGGGACGTCGTGCGCCAGGTGGCCCTCCAGTGCGCCCAGGACCTGGCCTCACAGATGGTGGAGGTCGCCCGGAAGCGCTCCCAACAGCCCTGAATCCGGGCGATCAGCCCAGAATCTGGAGCAGCAGACCCTGCAGGCGTTCCTGCGCGCCTTCCAGCTCGAACTGCCGGGCCAGCGCGGCAGCCACCCGAGGCAGGGCCTCCGGGTCCCGTCCCGACGGACCATCCCTGGCCGGCGAGGCGTCCTCCTCGACCCGGGAGGCGATGGGTTGAGGCTTGCGTCCCAGGGCCAGGGACACCACGGCATGCAAATCCTCGGGCGACTCGGAGTCCAACCCCAGCTCGGTCCTGGAACGGGCCAGCCAGCCGGGAAGAGGATGGAAGGACGCCGTCACCGGGTCCAGCACTTCGACCTCGCGAAGCTCGACCGCGGTGTCCAGTCGCGCGGTCTGCAGATCCGGCAGCCCCTCTGCCTGGGCCACGTTGAAGGCCGGCAGACGCAGCACCCGGACCCGGCGCAGGTCGGCCCGACGGGCGCGTTCCAGGAGCTCGGTGAACATGGGGGCTTCCTCGGTCACCACCACGCCCCGGTACTTCTCGAATGTGGCCAGGGGTCCTAAAGAGCGACCAGGCGCCAGCCGGTAGAGGTTCAAGGGTCGCCCCGGACCGCCCAGGGAGGGAAGGCCACCGCAGCGCTGCAGCAACCTCGGCGCCTGGTCTTCCACCAAGAGTCGGAACTCCAGGCTGCAGGCCTCGGGGTCCAGATCCTCCAAGGCCCGACCCTCCTGGCGGGCCAGAAGCCTCCAGGCCTCCAGCAGGGCGCGGCCCGAGGCGGCCAGATCCTCCAGCGAGGCCAGGGCCAGCCAGCGCGGGCGGGACAGCGAGCCATCGTGGCGCGAGGCCTGCTGAAGCGTGGCCAGCAGCTCGATGAGGGGACGCGCCAGAGCCGGGTCCAGGCGGCCCTGGGCGTCGGTGATCGGCAGGCCCATCGGTCGGACCGAATCCACCCGGGCGACCTGCTCCAGCCATCCCTGCACCCCCGAGGCGATGCCGGCGCAGTCGGCCTCGGACAAGAGGCTCCGCACGACCCCCTGGCCTTCCTCGAAGGGGACCACCTCGACGGCATGGGGCAGCGCCACCAGGTCCACCAGCGCCAGCCGGGTCAAGGCTTCCACCGCGGCGGCCTGCACCCCGGGGTCCAGATCGGCTCGGGCCAGACCCAACGGGTACTCCATGCCCAGGCGGGTGGCCCGGTCCGCCGCCAGGTCGACGGAGGCCATCAGACGGACCGCCAGCGCCCTCAAAGCCACTTCGGGAGAGGCCGCCAGCTCGGTCACCCGCTCCATCAGGGTGGCGCGCATGGCGCGATCATCGAAGTGGCGGAAGGTGCCGTCCAGCTTCAGGTAGGGCGACATGGCCATCTGCTGCAGCAGCAGCAGGCCGAGAACCTCCAAGACCGGTTGAGCGCCAGCCGCAGCCACGAGGCGGCGATCCGCGCGCACGTCCAGGCCTCCCCGGCTGAGCGAGGCGACCAGTTGGCGACGGGTCTCGGGCGGGATCAGGGGATCCAGGATGCGGGCCGCCCCGCCGGAGCCCAGCCACTCGCACGCCGCCTCCAGCACCGAGGATTCCTGGCTGAGGAAGACCCGATCCAGGGCCTCGCCCGCCATGCGCCGGAGGGCAGCCTGGATCTGGCGCAAGGCCAGTTGCTGGCGCGAGAGCACCTCGCCGTGGTCGTGCAGACGGGCCGGGTCCAAGGGCTGGATCGGCTCCTGTCCGTCTCCGACCAGGCGGGCCAGGAAGATGCCGCTGAAGTCCAGGCCATGGCCTTCGGCCCGAAGGAAGTCCTCGGCGCCGCGAACCCACTCCCAGCGTCGGCCCGTCTCTCCGGCCCGGCGGAAGCAGGCCAGCAGGCCGCCCTCCGATCGGGTGGCCAGTCGGCCCACCCGGTCGGCCTCGGACTCCCCCGGTTCAGGCTCCAGGGCAAAGGCCACCAGCTCCAGCCCGAAGGCGCCGGCCACCGCAACCATGGCATACATGGAGGTGTCCAGGGTATGGACCCCGGTCGAGAGTGCCTCCAAGCGCTCGCGGTCCAGGTCGCCGGTTTCCAGATCGACGAAAAGGCACAAGGCCAGCATGGTCTCGGGATGGACCGGCCGACCGCTGTCCTGCAGCAGGGGAAGCAGCGCCAACTGCTCTTCGTTGACCCGGATACGCCCCCCGGGCAGCAGCGGCTTGAGGATCCGGACGGCGGCGGCGACGCGGCGGCTCTGCGAGTCGCCGGCCAGGTCCTCCAGGATGTCCAGCGGCGTCCGCCGTTGCTGGCGCAACTTCTCCAGCAGCCGGAGGGCACCGGGTTCGCGCGCCCCCTCCAGGGCCTGCGAGAAGCTTCCGTACTGCGAGAAGCTTGCGTCCCAGGCTTCCTGGTCCAGCGCGAAGGCAAAGAGCCCGGCCACGGCCAGGGCTGCCGCAGGCGAAATCCCCGGGTCGGCCCCGCGCTCCAGGTCCACCAGCAGGCAGAAGGCCTCCAGGGATTCGGGGTTGACCCGATGGCCTCGCTCCTTGCCGAAACGGGCCAGGGCCTGCACCAGGGGGCCCGGCTCCGCCTCGGCGGGCCAGCGGGCCGCCAGCTCCTGGGCCTGCGCCGCCGCTGCGGGCGAGGCGCAGCGGGCGAGGCTGTTCAGGATCTGGGGCACCCGACGCCGGCCGTGCGTCAACTGGTGCAGGAACCGGGCCATATCCTGCGCGGACGGGACTCCATCGAAGAGCGAAGGCAGCGGCGTCGCAGGGGCCAGGTCCAGGACCTCCAGGCCGGAGTCCGCCTCGAAGACGTAGCGCACCCCGGCCTCGAGGCACTCCAACTGGAAGACCAGGGTCTGGGCATCCCGCTTCCGCTCGGCGTGGCTTCCGACCAGGAAGGCCTCAGCGCCGGGAACCGGGTCACCCGAGCGCTGGACCTCGACGCGAAGCCAGGGCCTGCTCGAGCCCGAAGCCGCCAGCGGGATCTCCAGCCGCCCCGCCCCCGGCTGGCCAGCCGGCGCCAGGACGGCACGCATGCGGAACAGGGGTCGTTCCAGAAGAAGCGAGCGAATCGTCAGCAGACCCTCTGCCCCGGTCGTCACCTCCAGGAACGAAGCCTCGTCGCGCCATGATTCAGGGCCACCACGGCGACCGCGAAGTCGGGAGACCCAGGCTGAGATCATTCCAGACACCGCTTTCCCCCATCCCCCCAGACAATCCAGGATTTCCAGGGACTCCCTGGCAAGCGCCAAGCACTTCTCCAAGGCCTGCCCTGCGGCCTGCCGACACGAAGGCGTCGAGGGGCGTCCCGCAGCAGGCTCCACATCGAACCAGGGCGCCGAATCCTGTCAACAACCCGGCAACATCGGTAACATCTTGTCAAGAGACTCCTCATTGCGCGAGGACATGCGCGCAGACCAGACTGAGGAACCAGGTTCAGGAGGGGGTCCCATGAGCGAGAACCCAGTGCACGAGGTCCAGGAGACCGGTTCGGTCAGTTCTGCCACAGCCGCGAGCAGCGCCCCGGCGCCCCCGGCTTCCAACGCCGCCGCCTCCAGAGCCCGAGGGGAGGTCGCCTCCCCGACGGGGAGGCCCTCCGAGCCCACCGCCTCGGACTCCTTCAGGCCATCCACCGAGACCGACCGGGAGGATTCCCCCCTCTTCCTCAACCTGCGCAGCCTCGCAGGCCCGACTCCCGGAAGATCGCAGGCGGCCGAGACGCCTCCGGTCCGCCAGGAGCAGACCCGTCCCACCAACTTTGCCGCCGAGCACAGGGCCCTCGACAAGGATGGCGACGGCAAGGTGAGCGCGCAGGACCTGCGAGTGGATCCGTCCACCTTCGCCGAGATGGACGCCAACGGGGACGGCAGGCTTTCCAGGCGGGAATACCGGGTCGACTTCCACCGCCGCAACTCGTTCCAGGCCCTGGATGCCGACCAGGACGGTCGGCTCTCGACCGAGGAGATGAGCCGGCTCAGCCGCTTCGGGTCGGCCAGCTACGACCAGAACCAGGACGGGCACGTGGATGCCGCCGAGTTCGTGGCCGGACGCCGCGCCGAGATGAAGGCAGCCAGACTGGCACGGATCGAGCAGAACCTGGCGGGCATGGAGGGCGAGGACAAGGAGCGGATGCTCCGGAAGTTCGACGCGGACGGCGACGGGCAGGTCACGGCCCGGGAGGTCCTCGCCGGACGCCGGGAGGCACGCCAGCAGCAAAGGTCCAACCTCAGCAACCAGGCCTTCGAAGCCCTGGCCGGGGGTGGGGACTCCTTCTCGGTGGCCGAGAACAAGTCTTACCGGAAGTATGATGCCGACGGGGATGGCCAGGTCAGCCGCAAGGAGTTCCTGGCCGGCCAGGGCGCCGACTACCAGACCCTCCGAGATGGCCGCTTCCTGGACGGCTCGCCGGCCCCCGAGGCCCGCGAGCGCCTGGGCATCGACGCCGCAGGACGGCCCCTCCCCGCGAAGACCTCTGCGCCCGTGGAGGTCGGGAACCTCAAGGACCTGACCTGGGAGAAGGCCACGGCCATGATCCGCGCCCAGGGCGGCAAGCTCTTTGCGGACGGCCAGCCCACCGTCCTGGCCATCCGCACCGAAAACGACGGCACCAAGGCCTACGAGGACGTCTTCGTGGTGCTGAAGCCCGACGGGCAGATGAAGGCCTTCGCGGCCACCACGCGGCCCGGGTTCACCACGCCTTCCGGCGGCTGGAACCCCGAGATGGTGCTTCCCGGCAACTACACGATCACGCCCCGCTGGCGGGACGGCAAGTTCAACAACGATGCCTTCATCGTGGGCAGCAGCACGAACAACATGACGGTCCCGACGGCGGTGGACCGCAACGGGGACGGGGTCTACTCCGCCTCCGAGATGGCCAGTCCCAGCCACAGCAACGAGATCCGCCTGCACCGCGGCAACGCCGGCACGACCAGCTCGGCGGGCTGCTTCAACGTGCAGGACTACGATGCGTTCCTGGCCTTCCTGGGGGGCCGCGACGTCAGCTTCAACCTGACCCTGGTCGAGGGCTGAGGAGGAAGTCTCCAAACGCAGGCGCCCCCGGGCACCGAGGCACCCGGGGGCGCGAGGGTCCACCGGACCCCAGGTTCAGATCCGGCGCAACCGGCGACGCCAGAGGGCCAACATGGCCAGGCCCAGGGCCACACCCAAGGCTGGCAGCGGGTATTCCACTGCGGCCACCACGGGCGTCAGGGAGGCGCGCACCGCGGCCCGCAGGGCCGGACGGTCCTGGATGAAGGCCGCAACGGGCGGAGATGTGCGGTAGTACAGGGCCGTCAGGCCGCGGCCCGGGGCGTTGGTCAGCAGGTGCTCATCACGGAACCGGCGCAGCACGGCCACCTTGGGGTGGAAGGCCGAGCCATAGGCGGCGGTGGCGATGAAGCAGCCACCGCCGTTGGGGCCCAGACCGGTGTTCTGGCCGGCAGCCATGGCGCTGGCTCCCAGGGCCCGCTTGGTCTCGACCGCCAGCAGGGCGGCATCGGCGTTGACCCGTCCGAAGCCCAAAAGGTCGTTGACGGGGTCTGCCACCAGCCGCACCGGGTCGATGTTGTCGGCCGTGCGCTGAAGCAGGTCGCGAACCTCTCCGACGGTCAGGGTGGGAGTCTCGGACAACATCAGGGCCACCACGCCGGCGGCCACCGGGGTGGCCGAACTGGTGCCGTTGAAGTTGGTGGTGTAGTTGCCATCCGAGTAGCCTTCGGCGCCCATCAGGTCGGTGGTGACCATCGAGGTGCCCGGGGCCACGACCGAGAGCTCGGGGCCTGAGTTGTGACCGTACAGCTCCATGCTCTGGTCGTCCACCCGCTTGGGCTCATCGCACTGGTTGGAGGAGCCCACGGCGATGGTCTCGGGGTAGCGGGCCGGATATTGCACCTCCTCGCCCTGGGTGTTGCCGGATGCGAACAGGACGACAGCCCCGGCCTCGGTGGCCTCGATGATGGCCTCGTGGATCTCGGCCGAAGGAAGCCCGCCGCCCCAGGAGTTGCTCAGCACCCGGGCCCCGTTCTGGAAGGCCCAGCGGATGCCCGCGGCGACGACGTCGCCCTCGGCATATGTTCCGGCGTCATCGGTAACCCGTACGGGCATGATCTGCACGCCCGGGGCCACGCCGACCACGCCAATCCCGTTGTTCCCGATGGCCCCGATCAGCCCGGCGCAGGAGGTGCCGTGCCCGTTGGACCCGGGGGTTCCCGTCCCTCCGCCGCCGGTGGCATCATAGCCGGGAATCCAGTTGAGGTCCTCGTGCTCTTCGACTCCGGAGTCGATCACCGCCACCACCAGGTCCGGGTCCACCTGGGTGCGGGCCCAGGCGTTGACGGCCCGGATATCCGCGCCCGGCGTGCCGCCGGTCTGCCCGGTGTTGTCCAGGTGCCACTGGAGGTGCGAGAGGGGGTCGTTGGAGATGGCCCGCCCAGCCCGGGTGGCCTTCTTGATCTGGATGCTCTTGATGAAGGGGCCCGGCCAGCCGGCGGGGTCGGCAGTGCGGTACTGGATTCCGATCCAGACCTGGGGCTCGCCGCGCAGATCGGCGATCGAGACATCGAGCGATTTGCGGTACTGGCCAGGGTCCTGGTTGAAGTTGTATTGGAGTCCGAGGATGCCCCCCACCATGTTCTTGATATCCGCCTGGACAAAGCTCACGCCGTCGGTTGAGTAGAACACGGCCAGGTCTTCGTTCATCCACCCCGAGACGTTCTCGTCCAGCCGGATCACCATCCGGGCGAACTGGGCGTCCGAGAGGTCGAAGGGCCCGAAGGTCATCCGGGCGTCGAGGTTGGTCGGGGTGCCGTCCTGCCAGGGCACGGCGTTGGACCCGCCGGCGGCAGGCCACAGACGGATCTCGGTCTCGCTGAAGCCGACGCGACCCCAGGTGGGGTTCCCCGAGACGCTCCACCCCTCGCCGGGGAAGGCCTTGGAGAAATCCTCGTCCAGGATGGTCGTCCAGGTGGCGGCTCCCCGCGAGTCGACGGGCTCGCGGGCGGGGGCCGTCGGGGCGGCCTGGAGGCGGACGGGGGCGGTGAGTCGGGCGGTGAGGGCCTCGAGGTTCGGGACCGCGGCACTCTGCGCCGACTGAAGGTCCTGGTCCAGCAGGTTCATGAAGTTGGGCTCGGCGTACTGCACGAAGGGCAGCTTCGCCAGGCGATTGGCCTGCTGGAGGGCCTCCAGGCCCGAGCGGGTGGCCACCCGCACCAGGTGCGAGCGCTCCGCCAGGTGCTGGCGGGGAATCGGGGTGAAGCCCTGCAGGGCCGAGTCGACCTGCTCGGGAGTGGCTTCTGCACGGAAGCGGACCAGGACCTGGTCGGTCAGGATGGCCCGGGCTCCTTCGGCCTGGACCACCGGCGAGGTGAACTCGACCCCGGACTCGTCCAGCATCTCGCGGGCCTGCTCGGTGGCGCCCGCCTTCCCGACGGTGGAGACCAGGCGCCAGGGACCCTGACCCAGGGTCTGGACCCGACCGGCCGTCCGCTCCAGGGTGGCTCCGGGCGCCAGGCGCACGGCCACCACATCGGGGACGACGCTCAAGGGGATGGCCTGGTCCCGGAAGTGGTAGAAGAGGCCAGCAGGGGTGTCGGCCTGGCTGCGGGCCGTCCAGGGGACGAAGACCAGCAAGGCCAGCAGCAGGAAGAGGAGGAGGAGACGGAGTCCGGGCAGCGCCCGGCCTGGAATTCGGGATCTCAAGATGCGATGGACCTCCCGACCGATTTCCGGCGCGGGAGGGCAACCGGGGCACCCCCCCTGCGACCAGAGCGACCTGGCACGCCCCCGCAAAGAGGGCGCATCCGGGCAGGAGGATTCGCGGCCGGGGCGAGGCGATCCCTGCTTCGAGGCCAAACCCTCCCCGACCGTTCTCCACCCTGACGACTTTCGCCCCCCCAGCAACGAGAATGCCCCCAGAACTGCAAGCCTCTCAACGCATGGCGTGAAGATCCGCTGGCAGGAATCAACGCAACGTCGAAGCCTCCGGGCCGTCTGGTCCAGGACGCCCCGGCTCCCGGCACATCGAGATGGTCGCGGGTTCCTGGTTCCTGCTGCGTCCCGTCGGCCACGAACCACCAAATCTCGGCACCGGAAAGGGAGGCGCTTGCGCTTCCGTCGAAGATCGACACCCCTCCGTCCTGAAGGGAGCGCCTCTTCGGGCGCACCCGCCCCGGACGCCGGAACGTCAATTCGCGACGACAGGAGCACGTTCATGGGCAAAGAGCAGAAGCCGAAGAAAGAAATCAAGAAGCCCAAGAAGGACAAGAAGTAGCGGTCGCTCGCGGTCCACGGTCGCAAGCTGGCCACGGCCGGATTCCCGGTTCGCCGGGTCCGGCCGTTTGCTTCAGGCGACTCCGAGAGGGAGTGGCGCCCTGGGGGCTCCTCAGCCCGGTCCCCCGGCGGGTCCTGCCAGGAGCCGTCGCCGCCTGACAGGGCCAGGCAGAGCACCCTGCCTGAAGCGGTGCCGATCCAGCACGCCCCCCCTCAGCGCCTGCCGGCGGCCGCCCGGATCACCAACACGTCCTCGTCGGTCAGCTTCCGGCAGCCGACGCGCAGCAGCAGTCCGATGTACTTCCGCTCGACGGGGCTGGCCACCACCCAGGACACCTTCTCCAGGGTCTGCAGGCCGACCTGGCCGGGCTCATAGCGCGCGACGTCCTTCAGCGGCAGGCGCCAGGTGTAGAACGGGACGTCGTTGCGGTTGAAGGTCTTCGGGCTGTCCTTGGTGATGGGCTGCCCGGGGCCGGCCACCTGGGCCTCGCCGGCGAAGTACCGGGCCTTGGGGCCGCCCAGGTAGAAGAACAGCGCGTCGCCGGCCTTCATCGACGGGAAGTAGGGGGCCGAGTCCGTGTATTCCCAGCACCCATGCTGCATCATCAGGTCAAAGACCTCGGGCGACCTCAGCGTAGGCCCCGAGTAGGGCTGAACTTTGTTGGCGATGACCAGGTAGCTGCTCACGGCGTTCCCTTCGCGGGGGGGTTGCCCGCCCCTTCGAGCGGTTGCAGGGGCCTGGGCAGGGGCCCCCGCAGGAAGCGCAGGGTGGTGGGAATGTCCAGCAGGTAGCCTTCCACCATCTCCATGGCGAAGCGCCGGGGCAGGGCCCGCTGGAACTTGCTCAGGCGATACTCGGGCAGGCTGTCCACCAGGCGGGCCCGCAGGTCGGGGTCCTCCCAGAAACCCGGGTTGCCCAACTGTTCCAGGGCCTCGTCCAGGGCCTCATGGCTGGTCTGGCCGTCGGGAAACTTCAGGCGGAAGTTGTCGCTGGCCGGGGTCCAGCCGCGCAGCAGTTGCAGGCCGTACTTCAGGGTCAGGTTCACCGCGCCGCCCGCGAAGGTCCACAGGAACTCCCCGTCGGGGGTGCCCTCCCCGACCAGGCGCTGGCCGCGCAGGCCCCGGCCCAGCTCCGCGCGCAGGTCCTGCAGGGTCCGGGTGGAGGCTTCGTCCAGGTAGGGAAGCGGAGCCTGGCTGGTCAGGATCTCCGCCATCTTCTGGCACAGCTCGAAGCCCAGGAACTGAGGCGTATAGCCGCCCCAACCGGGCTTGCGCCCCCGGGGGGCGGCGCTCACCACCACCTTGCGCTCGCCGTGGACGATCGCCTCGGCAACCCAGGCCCGCCCCCCCAGCAAGAAGCAGGTGACCCCCCCCACCAGCTTGTCCACGAAGCTCTGCTCCAAAGAGCCCAGGGCCCGGCCGGCCCGGGTGACCACGGCGTAGAGCTGGGGCGTGCTGAACACGGCGTACAGCTCCATGAAGTTCTTGCGGCCGAAGACCCGCTCGGCCACGTCCCCCATGGACAGGGCCCCGCCGGCTTCGAAGAGGTAGGCCTCGGCCAGCATGTGCTCCACCAGCTCATCGAACTCAGGCTCGCAAATCCCGTGGAAGTCGGGCACCCGGGAAAGCTGGGCCCAACAGTCCCGTCGGGGGACCGCCCCGTGCTGCAGGGTGAGGGCCAGCAGTTGGTGCACCAGCACGGGCCAGCAGCGGGCCTGGCGCGGCACCGATTCCACCCAGCCCGAGCGGGCCAGTTCGATCAGGGCCGCCGCCTGCAGAACCACCTCGCGGTCCTCGCAGAAGAACATGGTGTTGGCCGCCTGGCCGGCCCGGCGGCCCGTGCGGCCCATCCTCTGCAGGAACGAAGACACCGTGGAGGGCGCGTTGGCCTGCAGCACCCGGTCCAGGTCGCCCACGTCGATGCCCAGTTCCAAGGTGGAGGTGCACACGATGACCGCATTGCGCCCGTGGTGGAAGCGCTCTTCGGCGGCCTGGCGCTCTTCCAGGGCCACCGAGCTGTGGTGCACGAAGACGTCCAGGCCGTCCGCGCGCATCCTCTGGGCCACCTCTTCGGTCAGCGCCCGGCTCTGGCAGAAGAACAGGCTCTTCCGTCCCAGGGCCGCGGCGGTGGCGGCCTGGGCCAGGTCGGTCCGGTTCGGGTGCAGGCGGACCCGCAGTTCCCTGGGTGCGGGCTTGCGCGGCGGGTCCACCACCCGGCCCGGCCGGCTCGAGGTGCCCT
>JAAZKF010000383.1 GCA_012799975.1 Burkholderiales bacterium | reverse complement strand
GGGCAGGAAACGAAGGAGGGCCGGCAGCTGCCGGCCCTCGGGGATGAACCAGAGAGTGCGCACTCCTACAGGGGAAACGCGACTTCGACGTGATCGTGACGGCCAGCGTAGGTGTCCATGGTCTTGCTCCAGAACTCCTGGAAGGCTTTGAGGTCGGTCATGGTCCGGTGCTCCAGGACCTGGAGTTGCAGTGTGCTGACGGGGTTCAGGCAGAGGGCCTGAATCTGGGTCCCCTCGGTATCGAGGCCTACCACCAGGGGGGCTTGCGAAAACGGCAGGATCGGGGTCAACAACATTTCGGGCACCACCTTTCGGGTCGGGTCTGAGGCGCCCCCGGCTGCGTCCGAGCTGGTGTGCCGCCGGGAATCTTCAGTCGGCCGAAGCCTGCTGGCTCCTCGCAGCTTCCTCGACCAGGCCCGCATCGACGGGGGTCAGACCGCGTCGGGCACTGCGTTTGAGCGCGTCCCGGGCCAGGCTGTTGATGCGCCGGGGTATCCCCTGGGCTCGCTCGAAGAGCGCGTCGCGAGCCTCAGCCGTGAAGAGGTCGGGGCTTCCCTTGGCCGCATTGAGGTGGCGGTCGATGTATTCCGAGGTTTCCTCTCGGGACAGCCCTTCCAAGCGGTAGTGAAGCCGAACCCGGTCCCAGAGGGCCAGGTGCACGGGTCGGGTGAGTCGCTTGCGCAGGGCCGGGTGACCGGAGAGAACCAGGACCAGGGGGTCGGCGGTGTCCATCTCGAAGTTGGTCAGGAGCCGCAGGTCCTCCAGGAGTGCGTCCTCCAGCAGATGGGCGCCGTCGAGGATGACCAGGGTCTTCCGCCGCTGCTCGTGCCAGGTCCGCTCTACCTGTTGGCCCACCTGGCGCAGCAGGGCCGCCCGGTGGCGGGCGGGGGCGACACCCAGGCCTTCCGCAAGCGCCTCGAGCAAGGCTGTCGAGTGGCGGCTCGAACCGTGGTAGAGGGCCTGGACGTTCCGGTCCGAGCGCTGGTCGATGTAGTGTCGCAGGGCCGTTGTCTTGCCCATACCCATCTCGCCGCTCAGGACGCCCACGCCACCCTCCTCCACGAGGACCTCCAGTTCATCCTCGAGTTCCTGGAGTTGGGGGTAGACCAGGAGGGCCCCCGGGCCCAGCCCTTTGCCGAAGAGCGGCCCACTGAGTCCGTGAAACTGCTTGTATCCGCTCATCGGCGCTCACCTCCCTCGAGCCTGGCACGGCGCACCGCATCCAGGTAGAACCGAAGGTGTCGGTTGGGGCCCTTCTCTTCAATCGACCGGCCCAAGGCCTCTCGGACCAGGTCACCGCGCAGCGGAGCGTGCTTGTGGAAGAAGTCTGCCACCTGCGCCGCCTCGGCCACCGTCAAGTGGCGACCGCCCAGGCCACCCACCAGCAGCGCGGCCAGTTCCACCCGGGTCAGGCATGCCTCAGTGGGCACACCGGCGGAACGGGTCTGCTCCAGGACGCTCTCGACCTCCCTGCGGTAGCCTTTGGACACCTGCTCTTTGAAGGCCCTGGAACTCTCGAGGGGGCCGGCCTTCTCGATCCGTCGGGGCAGCGCCTTGCGGTAGGTGTGGGAGTCGAGCTTGTGTGGCTCCAGCACCTCGATGAACCTGCCTTCCAGGTAGAGCCGGACCCGGGACAGGTCGAAGGGGTCGAAACGGACGCTCACGGTCCGGCCCACCAGGTGCTCTCCGGCTGCGTAGACGTTCGAGCCCAGTTGGACACAGCCGGATTTGTCCACCTTGCGCTCCTCCTCCCACAGGAACGTGTCCACCAGGTCTCCGGCCGCCAGGGTGCGCACTCCAGCCTCGCCGGCCATCCACCGTTCTCGCGGTGTGGCGTCGAGTTCGGAGTGGATCCGGTCATGGTAGGTCCCTTCCAGCCACCCCCAGAAGAACTCGTTGAGCTCCGGAAGGGTGGTCAACCCGGCGCGGCGGGCCTCCGGGTAGAACTGCTCCTTGATTGTGCGGAAGATCCGTTCCACCTTTCCCTTGCCCTCGGGGGCATAGGGGGTTGCGAAGATGACCTGGATCCCCAGTCGGGCGGCGATGAGACTCACCTGGCGGGCCTGGTAGACAGCCCCGTTATCCCAATAGGTGCAGGAGGGAACGCCTCCCTTGAGCACCGCCTTGCGGAAGCAATCCTCCAGGCACGGCAGGTTCTGGCGGAAGTAGAACTCGCCGTGCGGCACGTAGCGCGTGCAGTCGTCGATGAAGAGGTGCAGGTGGGACATCCGGGTGCGCTTGGGGTCCCGCGGGTCCGGCAGGGGAAGCCCCTGGCTCCAGTCGCCCTGCCAGACGGCGTTGCGCTGGGCGTGCTGGTAGCGGCGGAAGGCGCGCCCCTCGCGCTTCAGGTCCCGACGCGAGGCGCCCCGAGCGCGGAGGTGAAAGGCCAGGGTCGCCTCAGAGATGTCCGGCGGCTCCTGTTCCCGGGCCGCTGCCTCGCTCTTGAGGATGTCAATCAATGTGCCGGTCGTCCGCACTGGTTCCTCGCGCCGCAAGCGCTCAGCCCGATCCAGCACGATGGGTTCGGCCTTTCGGGGCACTCCACGGTCCGCGCGCACCAGGGGTTTGAGGGCCTCTACGCCGGCCGCGGAGACGATCTCGTTCTTCTCGTTCCGGTGCCCCTCCAGGAACCAGCGTGTCCACCGTCGCACCGAGCGGGGGACACCCGCTTCTGCTTTCCGCCAGGGAAGCAGTGGACGGCGGAGGCCACCTCCTGCACCTGCCTCCGCCGCTCTTCTCCGCTCATCGACCGGCTCACCAGCGGGGCGATCACCGCATAGCGAGCCAGGGCCACGTCCATGGCGCGACCTTCCCAGTCGGCCTGATCAGTCATTATCGGATTCCTCCGGTTGGGATGGCCCGAACCCAGGCGGGTGGAGCCCGCAGATCCAGGCAGGTCACATCGTAGCCGGAGCCCGTCGTCGCCGCCCGGGGCGTTTCGTGGGAGGTCCGTCGGTACGGGCGGCTCAACACGGGAAGAAGGGCCTTCACCAGGTCCATGTCAGGTTGGGCACCCCGCAGCCAGGCGAACAGGCCCAGGACCAAGGCCAGGGCCGCAGAGCATACCGTGGCTCCGGCCAGGGGCTGCATCACGTCGCGCAGGTCGGACCGCAACTGGCACCCAGCGTCCAGGCAGGCCACCGCCAGAGGCCCCAGCCAGGCCAGAGCGCGTCGGTCAGCCCAGCGCATCCAGTCCTGGAGCCGTGAGGGCTCGGGCCGCGGCGGCGGGTCCAGGGAGTCTAGGAAGTCTGTCCAGAAAGTCGGGTCGTCCGGCGGTTGACGGATCCCGAGCTCTTCTTCGAAGAACGAACGCGAGCGGGCGGAATCACCATTAAGGCCCCGCCACAGCCCCACGGCCACGAGCTCCAGGCTGTGCCGGTGCCCGGGCAATACGTCCTGCGGCAAGAGGGAGAAGGACCTCCTACAGCCAGCGCACTTCCGGCGGTAGATGATCTCCCGGCGCTCCTCCTTGCCTCCGACAGGGATCCAACGTATATAGCTGCCGTTCCTGGACAGCCTCCGCCGAATCCCACGGGCCCAGCACACGGGGCAGTCGAGTTCAATGTCCCGCAGGATCCCCGGCGTCTCGACGTAGGCCTTGCCGGAAAGGCCGGAACACCATAGGATAACGGTCGAAGGCCTCTCTTCCCGGTTGTCTTAGCAGCTCCCAGGATACGAGAGGCCTTCGCCTTTTCCCCCAGGTCAAGGGCCTGGCCAGATATTCTTCACGAAAGGCGGGCTATCGGGGCAGCCAGCGTCGGTGCCTACACTGGAGCAGGCGTCCCCGGCCTATGTCCACCTGGGTCGCAAGTCCCGGCCCTCCACCAACCCCGAGGGCAAGCCCAACCTCGAGCACGAGGTTGCCAACCTGCGCGAGGTGGCCGCCGAGGTCCGCAAGACCGCGAAGGCCTAGACCACAACCATCCCCACACGACCCCAGCGGGGCCCGGTTCAAAGCCGGGCCTCGCTGCATGAGGAGGCACAGAAATGGGAGAGATTCAGACCACTGAGTACGAGGGCATCGAGATCCGCGCCCGCGGTCACGAGGCCCTGTTCACCCGCAAGCCCGCTACCGTGGC
>JAAZKF010000382.1 GCA_012799975.1 Burkholderiales bacterium | reverse complement strand
GAAGCGTGCAGGATGTTGGGGAAGAGGCGCATCTGCTTCTCGGAGATCCAACTGTCCACGGGAGCATCATCCTCGGTGACCAGGTGTGAGACGTCCGGTTCGAGGGGCTCTTCCGCGTAAAGCAGGGCTTCCATGTGAGCGTCCTCCATACCAGGAGTATACCATTCCGCCAGGGGCGAGACCGGCCGTCGGGCGCCACCCACGGGCGCCCCTCACACCACCTGAATCCGCCACCTACCGTGGCATTCGGCCGCCGATGCGGGCCCGTCTGCGTCGTCAGGCGCACCTCTGCGGTGCTCACGTAGTTTCCAACTACGCTCCGCTCCTCGATGCACGCCTTCCTTGCATCCAGACCCGCCTCGACGCCCTCGGTTCTCACGCCAGGCAGCGGATTCAGGCCCCAGGGTACGCCCCGGATTTTGCCGGCAGATGAAGGGAAGGTTGCCGTGAAATGGACGGGATGTTGCCGATTCTGGACCAGCATGTATCGGGCCCTGTTCCAGCCGAGGGTCAGCTTCGAGTGGGACAAGTGGTCCGCTATGGTCCGGCCCTGTCCGCTCGCTGTCTGGTCAGCCAGACCGGCCTTGCTTGAGAAGGGCCTGGGACGGGTCGGCTGTCGGTCTACAGGAAGAATTCCTCGGTTTCTGGTTCTGTCCGGAAATCGCTTCAGCCATCCTCCCATACTCCTCCAGCACCGTCCGGCGGGTGCGGAACTCACCGAAATCGCCTTCCTCGTTCTTGAGGGTGATGGGGAAGGTGCCCAGGATGTCGTCGGTGTCGACGCGGTCGATGCCGTAGAGGTGGGAGAAGGCGGCGTTCCCCAGCACACCGTCCACGAAGTCCGAGATTCGGGGATCCCGGATCTCCCGTTTTCGCAAATTAATGGCGGAAACCCGCCCTCAACCGGGTCCCAAAGCCTCGCTCGCCGAGGCGCCGCGAGAACCCGGCTTCAGGCCAGTCCTTGGGCCTGGAGGGTGTCGCGCAGGGTAGCGGGGTTGCGGTCGATGGAGATGGGCTCCTCGCGCAGGGCTTTCAAAGCTCCCTCCACGTCCTTCAGGCCGTTCCCCGTGACCAGGGCGACCACCCGGGCCTCCCGGGGAATCAGGCCTTGGGAGACCGCCTTTCTCAGACCGGCGATCGGGGTGGCTCCGGCGGGTTCGGCGAAGACCCCGGCGTGATGTGCCAGAAGGACCTGGGCTTCCTGGATTTCTTCGTCCTCCACCACCACGAAGTTCCCTGCCGATTCGCGGACACCCCGCAGGGCCAGGGCTGCTGCCCGTGGGAACCCGACGCTGATCGAGTCGGCATAGGTATCCGCGTCGGGTTCGGGCACCACGCGGTCGCCCTGGGCGAAGGCCTTGGCCAGGACCGACGAGCCTCGGGCCTGCACGGCCAGCAGGCGGGGCAGGCGGTCGATCAGACCCATCCGCTGCAGGTCCCGAAAGCCCTTGCCCAGGCCGCCCACGATGCATCCATCGCCCACCGAGACGGCCACGTAGTCGGGAACCCGGTATCCCAGGTCCTCCCAGATCTCCAGGGCGGCGGTCTTCTTGCCTTCCAGGAGGTAGGGATTGAAGCCTGTGTTGCGGTTGTACCAGCCGAATTCCTTGGTGGCCCGCAAGGAAAGCTCGAAGGCATCGTCATAGGTGCCCCGTACCGACAGCACGGTGGCTCCGAACATAAGCAACTGGGCCACCTTGGCCCGGGGAGCCCGCTCGGGGACGAAGATCACCGTGCGCAGGCCTACCGAGGCGCACATCCCTGAAAGCGACGAGGCGGCGTTCCCGGTCGAGGCGGCGGTGATCAGCGGCTCGCCCGACTCCAGTGCGACTGCGGCGGCGACGGCGCTGGCCCGGTCTTTCAGGGAGCCGGTGGGATTCTGGCCGTCGTCCTTGACGGCCAGCCGTGACAGTCCCAGGACCTGGCCCAGTCGGGGAACCTCATAGAAGGGGGTGCCACCGACCCGCAAGGGAGGCAGGCTCTTCGCCGAGCGGATCGGCAGGATCGCCGCGTAGCGCGCCAGTCCTCGGGCGTCCGAACGGCGCAGGGCTTCCGGGTCGAATCGGGTCGAGGCGGTCGGGAAGTCGTAGAGGACCTCGAGGAGACCGTCGGTGCCGCAATCCGGACAGGTATAGCGCACCTCGCCGGGTGCGAAGGTCCGGTTGCACAACACGCAGGTCATGGAAGTGACGGGAAGGGGATGCTGGCTGGTCATGGCGACGCAGTTTCGCGGTGCTTGGGTCAAACCCTGGAGTCCAGACCAGGACATGCCAGAGGCAGGCTTCCTCAGTCCACGACCCGGACCAGGTGCTCGCGATTCGGCTCTCCCAGTTCGCCCAGGGAGGCCAGCTCCAGACCGTGGCGCCGGCCGATCTCCAGGAACTCCTCTTCGGCCTCGGGGCGGACGGCGACCAGCAGGCCCCCGCT
>JAAZKF010000381.1 GCA_012799975.1 Burkholderiales bacterium | reverse complement strand
GTGGGATGGATCTCTTCCCGGGAAAGCCCCAGGACCCCGGCTGCCGAGGAGATGGCCTTTCCCCGGTGGGCCTTGGGAACCAGGTCCATTTTGTTGAGGAGTACCAGCATGGGTTTGCCCAGAGCCAGCAATTGTCCGTAGAGGACGCGATCCGAGGCCAGGACGCTGCGAGTGGCGTCGAAGACCACGATCAGGAAGTCCGCCTGCATGGCCGCCTCCATCGCCATACCCTTCTCCTGTTCGCCCACGTTCGCTCCGTGGTCGGCGCCCGGAGTGTCCACCAGTCGGAAAAGACCGACCTCGGCCACCTGGGCTTCGCGCGTGGTTCCCGGAACCGGCGAGACCTCCGCCTCTGGGGAGGTGCCGGCCAGCAGGGCATTGTACAGGGTGGATTTCCCGACGTTGACGGGGCCCACCACGGCCACGGTGGACAGGGGGTTGACGGCAGGCTCGGCCTGGCGCTTGATCAGGTGGATCAGGTCTGTCGAGGCCGCCGGGTTGTTGCGCAGGACCTTGAAGAAAGCTCCCAGGGTCAGGTCCAACTCGCGGCGCAGGTCGGCGGGAAGCCCCCGCCACACCGCGCGTGCCAGCTCGCGGCTCTCATCGGGAAGGCGATCCAGCAGGGTGTCCAGTTCGCTCTTCAATTCGGTCAACGTCCTCCAGGAACTGGCGATTCGTCCTTCCACCCTGAATCCGCCGCCTGGCTTGGCATTCGGCCGTCGAGGCGTTGAGACCCCACCCACACCAGGGTGTGGGTGGGAGGGGTCCGTCTGCGTCGTCAGGCGCACCTCTGCGGTGCTCACGTAGTTTCCAACTACGCTCCGTTCCTCGATGCACGCCTTCTTGGCATCCAGACCCGCCTCGATGGCCTCGGTTCTCACGCCAGGCGGCGGATTCAGGTCCAACTGGTCGTCTTGTCAATTATGGAAGATCACCTGGTAGTGGTCCTCCAGCCGGCGCAGGGTCGGTAGGACGCGATTCTCCAGCACGCTGGAGGGGTCGCCCGGAAGCCCGGTGCGCTGTTGCAGGGCCTGGACCAGCCTGCCCAGATTCAACTTGCCCACCGACAAGGCGTAGACCTCTTTTTCGATGGGGTCGGTCAGACGCAGGGGACGATAGGAGGCGCGCAGCAGGAAATCCTCCCAGTTTCGGGGATCATACTGCAGTGGACCGATGGTTCTCAGAGGCGTCCACTCCAGGACCTCTCCTGGTGGGATCTCGTCCAACGCACGGAATTTGGGATTTTCATAGAAGGTGAAGTACTCGCGCAGGGCCGCCAGTTCGCTGAAGATGTGGCGATACCAGCGGGTCACGGTCCCGTAGCGGTTGGCCCAGCGGAAGTGCGAGAGGATTCGCCGTCGCGGAATCCTGGGCACCAGGGCTCGCATCTCGCGTCCCAGCCGCGCCATGAACTCGTGGCGCATCCGCCGCAGATCCGGACGCGAGAGTTCTTCGGTCCGGCAGGTGCATTCCTCCAGCGTCAGGCTGGTCAGGAATTCGCGGTCTTCCACCTGCAGGCCATAGCGCTCGGGGTGCCTGGCGATCGGGGTCTCGGGGAAGGGGGTCAGGAACGAGGCGGTGGTCTCGAAGAGCCCTGGAGCCAGCCGCAGCAGCCGCCGGGCCAGTTTCAGGCTGTTGGCCCAGGTCTGGCGGGTCTCGAAGGGCCCTCCCATGATGAAGTTGCCGTACATCGAGATGTCGTCCACTTCGGCGATGCGCCGGCATAGTTCCTCGACCTGTCCGGGTCGGAGTTTCTTCTCGTAGTATTTGAGGGTCTCGGGGTCTCCCGACTCGATGCCGATCTGCAGGCGCACCAGGCCGACCTCCTTCATCGCCTGCAGGAGCTCCGGGCGTAGATCCAGGATGTCGACGCGGGCCTCGCAGTACCAGACGAAGTCCCTACCGGTGCGGCTTCGATAGTCCCGGAGGATCTCGCAGAATTCCAGGACCCTGGCCGGGTTGGCTACGAAGGTGTCGTCGATGATGTCGAAAGCCCGGTGGTTGTGGGCTTCCAGGTTGCGGATCACCTCCTCGGCTACGCGCCGGGCCGAGCGATGGCGATAGCCTCGCCCATGCACGGCCTGGAAGCAGAAGGTGCAGGCGTAGGGACAGCCCCGGCCGGTCGAGACGTGGAAGCGTAGCGGGTTGTCCACCAGGTTCCGGTCGGGATCGGGAAGCGAGTCCAGGTCCTGGATCGTTTCGGGTGGCAGCCCCGAGACGAGCTTCCCTTCCTTTCTGACCGACAAGCCGGGGATGGTCGAAGGGTCGCCCACTCCGCGGCAGAGGGCTTGAGCCAGGGCCAGCATGGGGCGCTCTCCTTCGCCCTTCACCACGAAATCGAATGGGTGGTAACGGTCCAGGTCGGCTCCCAGGCCTGAGGCCAGTGGACCTCCAGCCACCCTTCGCGTCCCGGGGAGCCAGCCGGAGATCCGGTTCGCCAGGTCGGCCACTTGGAAGATGGTGTCGGACATGGTGTAGAAACCGACCAGCCGGGGGGTCGCCTGGACGAAGAAGGCCTGTAGATCTTCCCTGGTCATCATGAAGAGGTCCTTGGGGGTCAAGAAGCGGACCCGGAAGCCGTTCCCGTGCAGGAGCGTAGCGATGGACAGCAGGCCCAGGTTCGGCTGGCTGTGGGTCAGGTTGTAGTAGCTGTCCACATGCAGCAGGACCACATCCAGATTCCGGTTTCGGCTGGGGGTGGTCAACTTTCGAAGGATCTCTGGGACCTGCACCGCACACCTCTTCCTCGTGGCGCGAGCGTCGCCACGAGAGGAAGTGTAACACGAACCCCCCTCGGGTGGGGACCCGGCGGAATCAGGAAAGGAACCCTTCCAGACCTCCCGAAGTAGGGCCTGGCAAGGAGGCAGGAAACAGGACATGGACGACAGGGAACGGGCTCTTCTCAAAGGCCTGGTGCAGATGATCTGGGCAGATGGCGAGGTCTCGGAGGAAGAACGCCTGATGCTGGGTGGGATCCTCTCGGAGCTGGGAGTCTCGGCAGCTGAGATCGAAGAGGTGGGCCGGATGATGATCGACCCCCCTACTCTGGATGATCTGCGCGAGAAGGTGCCAGATGAGGAATCCCGGCGGGAGATCCTGAAACTTCTGGTAGCCATGTCCATGGCGGATGGCCGGGTGGATACCACCGAGATCCGTTTCCTGGATCGCCTGGCCGAGCACCTGGAGATTTCCTCGGAGGAGATGGATGCCCTCAGGGAGGAAGCCACCCAGGTCATGAAGTGGGAGTCCTGAAGCCCCGGGACCTCATGCTTCCCGAGGCCCTCTGTGCTCCCCTATGTCACTCCCCTGAAGGGGAAGGCCTGCCCCCGATCATTTCCCTTTCCGGAAAGCTCGGCATGCGCCACCTCTTCTTTGTCTGGATACTGGTCGCCCTGACGGTCTGCAGTTGTCAGCGTGCCCCGGAGGTCGTGGTCTACTGCGCCCTGGACCAGGTATACTCCGAGCCGATCTTCCGCGACTTCGAGCAGCAGACCGGGATCCGGGTGAAGCCCCGCTTCGACCTGGAAGCCACCAAGACGACGGGACTGGTCAATCTGCTGCTTTCGGAAAAGGACCGTCCACGTTGCGACGTGTTCTGGAACAACGAGATGCTCCAGACCGTGGTCCTGCAGAAGGCCGGGGTCCTGGAGAACTACGTCTCACCCTCCGCCGCGACCATTCCCGCGGAGTACCGCGACCCGGAGGGAGCCTGGACGGGTTTCGCGGCCCGGATCCGGGTGATTCTGGCCCACAAACCCTCCGTCGGATCGGAACTCCCTGACTCGCTGGCCGATCTGGGCCACCCGCGCTGGAAGGGGCGCGCTGCGATGGCCCGTCCCCTCTTCGGCACCACCCTGACCCACCTGGTCTGTCTACGCCAATCGCAGGGCCCCCAGGCCCTGGACTCTTTGTTGGAATCCCTCCAGGCCAACCAGGTCCAGATCCTGGATGGCAACTCGGTGGTCAAGGACCAGGTGGCCCGAGGTGAGGTGGCCTGGGGCTACACCGACTCCGATGACGCCAACGTGGCGGTGTTGTCCGGGGCTCCCGTGGAGATGGTCCTGCCCGATCAGGACGGGCCGGGGACGCTTCTCATCCCCAACACGGTGGCCTTGATCCGAGGGGGCCCCAACCCCGAGGCCGCCCGAAGGCTGGTGGACTACCTGCTCTCGGTCGAGGTGGAGGAGAAGCTGGCCCGCAGCGATTCGCTGCAGATCCCGTTGCATCCCGAGGCCCGGGCGACCGAGGCCACCCCGCGTCTGGATGGCTTGCGCGTGATGCCCGTAGACCCGTCGGCCGCGGCCCTGGAGTTCGGCCCGGTGATGGGGATGCTGCGCGAGCGCTTCGTCCGCTGATCCCCCGGGTCCTGGTCATACTGGCCTTCCTGGCGCCGGCCCTGGCTTTTCTGGGTCAGCCCGTAAGCGAGGCGGGGACCCTGGAACTCACCCGGCAGGGCGGGCTGCTGGCCCGGACCTTGCTGGTCTCCCTGGGGGCTGCTTCGGTTGCTCTCGTCCTGGGGGGAGGACTGGCCGTGCTGCTCTCCTTTCGCGACCTTCCAGGCAGGGCACTCTGGGCCGGAGTCTTCCTGGTGCCCCTGCTGGTGCCGCCCTACCTCTGGACCCTGGCCTGGATGCGCCTGGGGCTTCCCTCCCACAGCCCGGGTTTGGCCGCCCTGGTCCTGGGCACCTGCTGGTCCCCCTTGGTGACCTGGCCGGCCCTGCTGGCCGTCGGACGTTGCCCGGACAGCCAGGCCGACGCGGTCCGACTGACCCGGGGCGAAGCGATGTTGTGGCCCGCGCTGCTGGGACCGGTTTCCCTCCCCTTCATGCTGTGCGGGGCCCTGGCTGTCTTCTGTCTGGCCACGGTGGAGTATGGGGTCCCCTCGCTTCTCCAGGTCGACACCTTCGCCTTGGAGGTCTTCACCCTTCTGAACGGATATCACGACCTCGCGGCGGCGGGTCGGGCCACCCTGGCTCCCCTGGTGCTGGTATTGGCCCTGGCCTTCCTGGCTGCACGCTGGTTGATGCCGCGTGTGGGGCCGCTTCTGCACCCTCAGGGGGGCGCTTGCCTGAAACTGCATCTGCCCCCGGGGTGGCGCCTGCCCGCCTTCCTGGTGGCCTTGCTCCTGGCTCTTTCCCTGGTCGGTTTTCCCCTGGGGATCCTGTTCCGGGAGGCAGATCGCTTTTCCTTGGCTCTCTGGGAGGCCGGGCCGGATATCCTGACCAGTCTGCTGGCCTGCTCGTTAGCGGCCGTTCTGGCCCTGCTCCTGGGGGCTTGGCTGGCTGCTGGGCGCAGTCTGGCCCTGGGCGGGATGGCCCTGGTCCTGCTGGCCTGGCCTCCCGCCTTGCTGGGGCTGGGCTGGAACCTCTGGCTGGGGGGCAGTCTGCTCCTTCTTCCCCTGGGACTGGCGGTTCGCTTCCTGTCGCTGCCCCTGCTCCTCTTCCTGGTGGCCTACCGGATGGTCCCGGTCAGCATGGACGACGCGGCTCGGATCTGCCGAGGCAGTCTGTGGCACCGCTTCGTGCAGATGCACTGGCCGGTGTGGTGGGTGGGCGGCTCGTTGGTCTTCGCCCTGGCCTGCGGCGAGCTGACCTTGGGCCTGCTTCTGTCTCCACCAGGGCACGCCACCCTGGCGGTCCGCATATTCAACCTCAATCATTACGGCCAGCCCGACCTGGTGGCCGCGCTCTGCCTGGTCCAGGTGGCGATTTCCCTGAGCCCCATGCTGGCGACTTCGGCCCTGATCGCCATGCGGGAGGCTCCGTGAAACCCCTCCTGGAGGTGCTGGGGTTGGGGAGGTCCTTCTCGGGTCGGGAGGTCCTGCGGGAGGTCTCCTTCCGCTTGGATTCAGGCGAGGCCGCCATCGTGGTGGGGCGCTCGGGGGCTGGCAAGACCACCCTGCTCCGTCTTCTGGCGGGTCTGGATGTGCCGGATCGAGGACAGGTCCTGGTGCGCGGGCAGGAGGGCTTGCCCCCTCCCCAACGGGACATGCAGATGCTCTTCCAGGACCTGGCACTCTTCCCCCATCTGACGATCCTGGAGAACGTGCGCTTCACCGCCGGCAGTGACCAGGCCGCGCGGGACTGGTTGGCCCGGGTAGGGTGGTCCGGCCGTCACGGGGACAGGCCGGACCGCCTCTCCGGGGGGGAGCGTCAGCGCGTGGCTTTGGCCCGGGCCCTGGCCGGGAAGCCTGCGCTGCTGCTCCTGGACGAACCGTTCTTGAACCTGGACCCTCCCGCCCGCCGGGAGCTGCTGGCGGAGTTGGGACGCCTGCAGTTCGAGGAGGGGTTCGCCATGCTCTACGTCACCCATCACCTGGAGGAAGCCTTGCTGGTAGGGCGGCGGCTGCTCTTCCTGGAGCAGGGGGAACTGGCCCTGGACGGTCCCCTTCCCCTGGTCCTGGAGCAGTCCGCCAACCCCGCTTTCGCGCGTTTCCTGGATGGGCATGTGCAGGGAGGGGCTCCCGCAGTCCCTGTGGCGGGATTTGCTGGCCCGCGGGCCCTCCGGGTGCTGGCCGACCCCGCTGGGGAGGGGAGGATCGAAGGCAGATTGATGGGACCCCGCGAGTGTCTCTGGCTGGCGCGGCAAGGGGAGCTCTGGGTCCGCTTCCTGGGCCCGGCGGACCTTCAGGAGGGCCAGCCGGTGCGCGTGGAGGACGAGGGTTGAACCGCAGCCTGGCTCGCGGGTTGCTGGTCGTGCTGGGCCTGGTCTGGCTGCTCTTCCTGGGTTTCCTGGTGAGCCAGGAACTGCGGCGGGCCTCGGGAAACCTGCCGGACTTCGTGCGCTATCCCTACCTGGAGGCGGAGTCCTGCCGCCGTTGCCACGAGGAGACCTGGCGGCAGTGGAGCGCCTCCCCTCACGCCAAGGCCCTCTCTTCGCTCCAACCGCGCAACATGTCCCGGGCCGAGAAGATTCGGACCTGTCTTCCCTGTCATGCCCCCCAGCCGGTTCTGTTGACGGGTTTGGGGAAGTCCCCCATTCCGCGCAGCGTGCGGCGTGGGGAAGGGGTGGGGTGCACCACCTGCCATCTTTGCCCCGAGGGCCTGGCCTCAGCCCGACATGGAGCCCGGGGGGCCTGCCGACCGGTCTACCAGCCGGCCTTGTCCTCGGTGGAGTTGTGCCAGTCCTGTCACAACGCCCACAATACGGTGGACCAGTGGCGTGAGTCGGAGTGGTCTCGCCGCGGGGTCGACTGCCGAGCCTGCCACATGCCGGCCGGCGACCACTCCAGTCCGGGAGCCCACGATCCCCGGGCCCTGAGTCGGGCCCTGGAACTCTCGGCTCGGGTCGGCGCTGGAGCGCTGCAGGTGGTCGTCCGGAATATCGGAGCCGGTCACAACATCCCCAGCGGGCGTCGTAGCCGCTCGCTGGACCTGGTGGTCGATTTCCAGCCTTCGGGGGGCGTCGAGCGTTTTCGCTTTCGCAACCCCTTCCCCGGGGAGGGAGGAGTAAACACGCAGTTGCCTTCGGGAAAGGCTCGGGTCTTGAACTGGCCGTTGCCGTCTGCTACCGGCAGCGCCCGGGTGCGCCTGATTTTTCAATTTCGTCCGGGACAACGGGACTCGGTGGGGACTCTGGTGCGGGAATGTACCGTGGACTGGTAGAAGTTTCGGAACATTCCTCCTTCGTCCAGTTTCGAAGAAGAGTCGACCCCCTTTCCGACGAAGGTGGGGCTGGTAGGTTTTGAAAACATGGCGGAGTTCCAGGAACAACAGCCTCCTCCGGAGGATCCCGACTATACGGGTGGCCCGACCCCCTCGGAGACCACCAATCGGCTGATTGCGCGTTGTCTGGCGGCAGCGGCAGGCGATCTGGACGCGGAGGGCCTGCGTCAGGTCCTGACCCGATGCACCTTGGAACTATCTGCTGCCAAGGGGGCCTTTGCGACTCAGGTCGGGGAGGAGCCAGGTCTGCTGGATGCCTTGCCGGAGGAGATCGAGGTGGTCCTGGACGCCTTTGACGCTTATGGCGAGGTGCTGGCCGGGGCGTGTTCCTGGCTGACCCAGCCCGACCCCGCGATTCTCTCTGGGGCCGCAGAGTCCCTGGCCGTCGCCTTCCTGGACCTCAATGATGCTCTCCTGGCCTACGAATGGGCCTATCTGGGATACGGCGACGAGCCGCATGCCGCCTTGAACCTGATGCAGAAGGTTCTAGCAGCCCTTCATCAGGGGAAGATGGAGGACGCCCGTTTCGTCGATATCCTGGATCGTCTCTGGGAGCATTTCGAGCAGGGGGTCGAGGTCTTCGAGAAGGATTCCGACCCTGGTCGTTCGATACGCGGAGTTCGGGCTTGCCGTGAGGCCATGGAAGGCATCCAGGTCATGGACGGCTACCTGGTCGCTCATGACTTCAACCTGCTGGAGTTGGGCTTCGTCCAGTTCCGCCAGGGGTGTCTGCGGATGGTCGAGGAGATCCAGGACAGTACTGGAGAGGCCCTGGTCCAGTCTCCCACTCCGTCGCCCCAGGTCAACTGGGTGATCCACGCGGCGCTGGCAGTCCTGGATGGGCTTGCGCCCGACCTGCTCCAGCGCGCCCAGGCCTGGTTCGAATCCCAGCTCAGCGAGAGCTACTTTCGCTTCGAGCAGTGCGCTACTGCGGCCCTGCGCGGCCCGATCCGGGTGGCCGAGCAGGTGCCCGTGGCCCGGGAGGGCTTCGACTGCTTGAATCGGGCTCTGCCCCTGTTACGGATGGGCATCCAGGTGCACGAACTGCTCATTAAGGCCATAGAAAATCTGGAGCAGGGCGCAGGCCTGCTCTACGAGGCCTGGATGATCCTCAACCTGTATGAGGAAGAGCATACCAGTGTCTTCTGCCCCCGCTGTGGGTCCTCCAATCATCAGACCCAATCGTCTTGCGCTTCCTGTGGGGCGCAACTCGTACGTCGGGGCGAGCAGGCCGTCGCCGTTCCAGGGCTGGTGGCTTCTAATGTTTCGGTGCATCTGCAACGTTTGTTGGATGCCTGCGAGGCGACCGGAATGGGTCGGATGGCGCCGGAGGAGTTCTCCAGGATTCTGAGTTGGGCCAGCCAGATCCTCAATGAAGCCGATCTGGGCATGACCCGCTTGCCCCCCGAGGGGAGTCTGGAACCCGAGGCGGCCGAGGCTCTACGCGAGCTGCGCCAGGGTATCGCCGAGTTCCGGACGGCCCTCGAGGAGCTGGGTCGGTTCATCCAGGATGGTCTGCCGGTGCACGTCACCAACGGGACGCACATGCTGATCCGGGCCTGTGACCGTCTGATGGAGGTACAGGCCCGGGGCATGGGTGGCTGAGACTTCAGCCTGCCGGTCTATCCTGAATCCGCCGCCTGGCGACGCAGACGGGCCCCTCCCACCCACACCCTGGTGTGGGTGGGGTCTCAACGCCTCGACGGCCGAATACCACGCCAGGCGGATTCAGGTCTATATGACCTTGCGGGCGGCGTAGTCGTAGTCGCGGAGCTGCCCCTGGTTCCAGGCATCGTAGGCCGCCAGATCCAGATACCCGTTGCCCGACAGGTTGAAGAGGATCGTCCGGGCCTGACCAGCCTCGGCCGCAGCGCGGGCCTCTCGAACCGCCGCCGCGATGGCGTGGCTGGACTCGGGGGCCGGCAGGAGGGCCTCGGCGCGGGCGAAGAGCACCGCGTTGCTGAAACACTCGCTCTGGGGAACCGCCACGGCTTCGACCTGATCGGCCTTCACCAGGGCCGAGACCAGGGGAGAACCTCCGTGGTAGCGCAGGCCTCCGGCGTGAATCCCGGCCGGCACGAAGTCGTGCCCCAGCGTGTACATGGGCAGAAGTGGGGTCATCCCGGAGGCGTCGCCCAGATCATGGCGATACTCGCCGCAGGTCAGGCTGGGACAAGCCAGCGGTTCCACGGCCAGCAGGCGGGCTTTGGAAAGGCCTTGGAGCCGACGGTGGTAGTAGGGAAGGGCTAGACCCGCGAAGTTCGAGCCTCCGCCGAAGCAACCGATCACCACGTCGGGCTCATCCTCCGCCAGTTCCATCTGCCTGATGGCCTCCTGCCCGATTATGGTCTGGTGCAGGCACACGTGGTTCAGCACGGAACCCAGGGAATAGTTGGTCCCGGGGTCCTGCAGGGCCACCTCGACCGCTTCGGAGATGGCCATGGCCAGCGAACCCGGCGTTTCCGGACTGGCGGAAAGGAAGCTGCGGCCGGCCTGGGTTCGCGTGGAGGGAGAGGCGTATACCGAGGCGCCGAAGGTCTCCATCAGGATGCGGCGATAGGGCTTCTGCTCGAAGGAGACGCGGACCATGTACACGTCCAACTCCAGGCCCACCTGCGCGCAGGCCATGGCCAGGGCCGTACCCCACTGGCCGGCTCCGGTCTCGGTGGTCAGCTTGCGGATGCCTGCCAGTTTGTTGTAGTAGGCCTGCGGGATGGCGCTGTTGGCCTTGTGCGACCCCGAGGCGTTGCCCCCTTCGTATTTGTAGTAGATGTGGATGTTCTCGGGCAGTCCCAGGGCCTTCTCGAAGAGGCGCGCGCGGGTCAGGGCACTGGGCCGATAGGTGCGGAGGAGGTCGAGAACCGGGCCGGGGATATCGATGAAGCGCTCCTGGGATACTTCCTGCTCGAGGAGGCCCGGGGGGAAGATGGCAGCCAGTTGCTCCGGCCGTATAGGTTCTCCGTCCGGTCCGAGATAGGGAGGGAGGGGCTCGGGCAGGTCCGCAGCCACGTTGTACCAGGCCGTCGGAAGGTTGTTTTCGTCCAAGACATATCGGTAGCGATCGCTCATTTCAGGTCCTCACTTCGAAGAGTCACCGGGGCCCGGCACAGGCCGGTCGGTCCGCTGAATGCGTCGTCCTTCTTCCCGCTGCAGGGGTGGGACGTTCCGGTCACCGCACGGTTCCGCGTGAACTCTTCGTGAGGGAGCCTCGCGCCGCACAGGTAAGGAGGGGTGGTGTTCGGCGGGAGGTCGGGCCGTCCTCCTGAGGCTTTCAGCCGACCTCTTCCAGGCGCTGACGATCCTTCTTGGCCCTCAGGCGCATATGGGGGTCCAGGATTGACTTGCGCAGGCGGATATGCGAGGGAGTAATCTCGACCAGCTCATCATCACCGATAAGCCCCAGGGCCTGTTCCAGGGTCAATTTCCTGGCGGTGTCCAGGCGTACGGTCTCCTCGGCGGTGGAGGAGCGCATGTTGGTGACGTGCTTCTTCTTGCAGACGTTGACGTCCAGGTCGTTGGGGCGACAATGCTCGCCGACCACCATTCCGGTGTAGACCTGCTCGCCGGGCTCGATGAAGAAGACTCCGCGGTCCTGCAGGTTGGTCAGGGCGTAGGTGGTCGTAGGCCCGGTCTCGCCGGCTACCAGGGAGCCGCGCGTGCGACGCGTGATCTCGCCCCGGAAGGGGCCATAGCCCGAGAAGATGTGGTTCATGACACCATATCCCCGGGTCAGGGTCAGGCATTCCGAGTAAAAACCGACCAGGCCGCGAGCGGGGATGGTGAACTCCAGGTGAATCCTGCCGGTTCCCGAGCCCTTCATGGCCACCAGTTCGCCTCGGCGCTCGCCCACCCGCTCCATGATCGCCCCCAGGCATTCCTCCGGGATGTCCAGGGTCAGTTCCTCGATCGGTTCGTGCAGGACCCCATCCACGATCCGGGTCAGCACACGGGGTGCCGAGACTGACAACTCATAGCCCTCCCGGCGCATGGTCTCCAGCAGGATGGACAGATGCAGCTCGCCACGCCCACAGACCTCGAAGGCATCCGGAGAATCGGTCTCCTGCACGTGCAGGCCGACGTTGCGCTCCGCCTCCCGGAAGAGCCGGTCGCGCAGATGGCGCGAGGTGATGTAGCGGCCGTCCCGACCGGCCAGGGGGCTGTCGGTAGCCAGGAAAGTCATGGCCAGGATCGGCTCCTCCACCCTCAGGCCGGGAAGGAGGAGTGGGTTTTCCACGTCGGTCACGGTGTCGCCCAAGCCGACCCCTGGCAGGCCGGTGAGAGCTACCAGGTCTCCGACGGTGGCCGTCTCTATGGGTTTGCGGTCCAGTCCGAAGAAGCCCAAGACCTGACCGATGCGTCCTTTGCGCAAGGCCCCTCCCTGCGAGCCGAAACACACCGACTTCCCGGGGTGGACCTCACCTGCTACCACGCGTCCGATGGCCAGGCGTCCGACGTATTCGTCGTAGTCCAGATTGCTGACCAGCAACTGCAACGGTGCTTCGGGGTCACCTTCGGGACAAGGGATGTGCTTGATGATGGTCTCGTAGAGGGGCTGGAGGTTCTCGAAGGGACCATCCGGCGACAGGGAAGCCACCTGCTGTCGGGCCGAGGCGTACACTACCGGGAACTCGATCTGGTGGTCTTCGGCGTCCAGGTCGATGAAGAGTTCCAGGACTTCGTCTACCACGGCCTGGGGACGGGCATCGGGCCGGTCGATCTTGTTGATCACCAGGATGGGAACCAGGCCGGCCTGCAAGGTCTTCTTGACCACGAAACGGGTCTGGGCCATGGGGCCCTCGAAGGCGTCCACGACCAGAAGGGCTCCATCGACCATCCCCAGGATCCTCTCGACCTCGCTGGAGAAGTCGACATGGCCTGGGGTGTCGACGATGTTCAGGGTCGTCTCCTTGAAGCGCACCGACGTGTTCTTGGCCAGGATGGTGATGCCCCGCTCGCGCTCGAGGTCGTTGGAGTCCATGATCCGTTCGACCATCTCCTGACCTGCGCGGAAGACTCCGGCCTGTCTCAGGAGGCCGTCCACCAGGGTGGTCTTCCCGTGGTCGATGTGGGCAATGATGGCGAGGTTACGCAGTCCGGTTCGTTGCATGACGGAGGATTATACGGGATCCAAGCTGCGGAGTCCAGAGCAAGCTCCGGCCGGCTGCTGATCTTCCTGAATCCGCCGCCTACCGTGGCATTCGGCCGTCGATCCGGGACCGTCTGCGTCGTCAGGCGCACCTCTGCGGTGCTCACGTAGTTTCCAACTACGCTCCGCTCCTCGATGCACGCCTTCCTGGCATCCAGACCCG
>JAAZKF010000002.1 GCA_012799975.1 Burkholderiales bacterium | reverse complement strand
TGCGCATCGTCCCCCAGCGTTACGACTCGACCCACGGGGCAGCCTGGGGCAACCCCAAACTGTGGAGCAACCTGGGGGACCAGATTCCCGGCAGCCTGCTCATGACGGTGAACGGACGCTCCATGCAGACCGTGCCCAACAGCTACAAGGGACAACAGGAAGTCTTGATCCCCATCCCCCTGAACCCGGGCTCACGAGAGTACCGGGTCAAGACGGAATACGAACCGGCCAGCGGCCGAGTCCGGATCCAGACCGAGGATATACCAACCGAAAAGCAGTAGACCGGTTCTGTTTCCAAAGCCTCAGACCCCAAGGGCCTCCCGAGACGCTTCGGGGGGTCCTTAATTCTGGTCGGGTTCCGGAGCGTTGGATTCGGGCGAGGGTTGCGGCAAGCGGGTCGGGGGCTGCCAGAAACGGAAAACCAGACCCCAGAGCAGGCCCGCCAGCAGGACGTCATAGAAAACAAAGTAGTAATGCCCTACCAGGCTGAAGAGCAGGCCGAGGTCGATCTTCCAGGGTCCGCGGAGCAGCGCGGGGTAACCCCACAGGTACAAGGCGATGCCCAGACCGTGAAGACCCAGCCCGGCCTGCATCAAACGCTGCGACAACCCACTGGCATCGCGCGTTCCCAACACATCCCTGATGGGCCAGAAGGCCACCCCCAACCAGACCATGGCCCCCGTCACGAAATGCCCCATCCACAGCATGCTGACCTTGGGCCCCAGAAAGGGAGAAGAGACCCAGGTCGACAACAGGCCAAGGACCAGGAAGAGTCCTACCGGAACTCCGGTCCACAGCCACAACCGGGTCCAATCCGAAGAGGGCCCGGGGGCCGTGGCGGCTGGAGAGCGACGCAACAACCAACGCGCCGACTCGACCCCTCCGATGCACATCAAACCAGCAACAGCCGTCAAGGCGAAGCCATACCATCCCGGGCGTTCGGTAGGTGGCTGGCTCAAGGCCAGGGCCACCGCCACCTCCAGGACCGTCAGGACACAGAAAATCGCCAGCATCCGCACCATGTCGCCACCATTCTTCCCCGGGCCGGGTCTACCTGAATTTACGCTGTCTGAAGCTTCTTCGGGCAGCCGTGTGGTCCTACCGAGGCGGCTTGTCCGGGAGCAGGCCCACCCTACTACCCCGGAGGTCTTCCAGGATTCGGACCAGGACCTCGGGCAAGGGGGCTTCGAATTCCATCGGACGGTTCAGGACCGGGTGGAAGAAACCCAGTCGACGGCAGTGCAGGGCCTGGCCGCGAAGTTCCCAGGGATTGGGTCGACGTCCGTACACCGGGTCGCCGACCAGGGGATGGCCAAGCCAGGTCATGTGGACCCGAATCTGGTGGGTCCTGCCCGTATGCAGTTGCAGCTCCAGCAGGGCATGGTCCTGCCCGAAGGCCTCCAGGACCTCATAGTCAGTACGCGCCGAGCGCCCATTGGGCCGGACGGCCATCCTCTGGCGATGAATCCGATGGCGACCGATGGGCTGCTCGACAACCCCTCGGGCCGGTGGAACGCCATGGACCAGGGCCTGGTAGATCTTCAGGATGGAACGCTCGGCGAACTGCACCGACAGGCCGACGTGGGCCAGATCATTCTTGGCCACGACGATCAACCCCGAAGTATCCTTGTCCAGACGATGGACGATCCCGGGTCTCTCCACCCCCCGGATCCCCGAAAGGTCGGAACAGTGCGCCAGAAGGGCGTTGACCAGGGTTCCCGAGCGGGCCCCGGAACCGGGATGGATGGTCACGCCCCGGCTCTTGTTGACCACCAGCAGATGGGCGTCCTCGTAGATGATGTCCAGGGGCAGGCCTTCCTCGGGCTGGGGAATCGCCGGAGCCAGGGGCGGAATTTCCAGGAGGAGAGCCTGTCCTGGCCGGACCTTCTCAGAAGCCCGAGCCGGACGACCCTGCAGGTGGACCCGACCCTGCTGGATCCAGTCCTGCACCTGTGAGCGGGAGCGACCCGTCTGAGAAGCCAGGAAGACATCCAGGCGCACTCCTGCGGCGGCCTCGTCGACCTGGAATTCTTCCACATCCGGAGCCAGTAGGCTCTCGGGGCTCCCTTCTACATCCTGCACGGTCCGGTTTTAGGGCCCTCGACCCCATTTCCCTTCAAAGGTCATCGCCAACGAACCGCCCAAGGTGGGAAGAGGATCGTGAAGAGCTCCTCCGAGGCGGGCAGACCGGTGAGGAAGGGGTAGTAGAGCACGAAGAAGACCGAAAGGACGGCCAGATAGACCGCCGCCAGCCAGCTCCCTCGCGAGCCCAGCCAGTCGTCCAGGACCATGCCCGTCGCCAGGGCCAGCAGCGGCACTCCGGGAAGAACGTAGTAGATGAAGCCCCCGGTCGTGGAGGCAGCCCACAAGCCCCACTGGCACAGCCAGTTCAACACCAGGAAACCGGCCGCCCGGTCCCGCCGGCTGAAGGCGTTGAGGCCGACCTCCAGCAGGTACAGCAGCGAGGTCCACCAGAAGATGATCGAACCGAAGGCCACAATGCCCGACACCCATCGGTTCTCGACCTGGTAATGGAACCATATCGGCCGCAGCACCAGGGGCCACTCCCAGAAATGCGACAGGTAACGGTGCTGGAACTGGCTGGCATCGTAGCGGAACTGGATCATCGTCCGGTGAAAGCCCAGGACCTTCTGCCAGGCGGCTACTCCCAGTGACCCCTCCAGTTGGAAGAAGGGTATATAGGAAAGCACGTAGACCAGCGGCAGGCACAAGGCCATCAAGAGCGGAGGAGCCAACCAACGGACCAGGCGCCCACGGGGTCCGGACCCCGCCGGGCCAGAAAAGAACTGCATCGCCAGGCAAGCTCCCAGGGCACCGAAGAGTCCATTCCACTTGCAGGCGGTGGCCATACCAAAGGCCAGGGCCGACATGGTGGCCCAATGCCAGCGCCCCGGCGTCTGATTCCAGGACTCCTCCAGCGACCTCCAGGCGCAATACCAGCCGACCATCATCCAGAAGGCCAGGATCATATCCAGCATGGAGATCCGGGACAATGTCACGGACATGAAGTCTATCGCTACCAGGAAAGCTGCGCACAAGGACAGTGAGCGGTTGCCCCGGGTCATGCGGAAGCCCAGCATGAACGTCAAAGGAACCACCAGCGTTCCGCTCAGAAGGCTGGCAATCCGCCATTCGGCCGAGTCGGGAATCTGGTCGGTCGGTCCCAGCCAGGCATCCAACCGATCGGCCAGCAGCATGCCTGCGGCGATCTGGATCTTGCCCATGGGCGGATGTACGGTATTGGAATCCGGACGGACCGAAAGGTAGTCCTGGGCCGCCTTCACGTAGTAGATCTCGTCGAAGTACTGCTCGGCTGGAAGTCCCAGGTTCCACCCGCGCACCGCCAAAGCGAAGAGGGTAACCAGCGCCAGCAGCAACTTGTCCCGAAGGTCCAGACGAGGGACCTTCCAGGCGACCGGCGGGTTCGAGCCTGGTGGGTGCTCTTCCAAGGGACCTGGCGAAGGCGGGGGTTTCGGCGTGGGGAGGTGGCGACCCATCTCGCGGTGTGGTCCTCCAAACCCCGAAAAAGAGATGGCCTCCACGGACGGATTCGAACCGTCGACCTTCCGCTTAGGAGGCGGACGCTCTATCCTCTGAGCTACGTGGAGGTTTTTAAACCGGAAGTACGGTAGCAGGTCCGGAGCCGACTGTCAAATTCGACCGGAGGCCTCGGGAGGTCTGCCCCCCGCCCAGCGCACCTCGGGGCGGCCCCACAGGCCCAGTACCCCCAGCACACCAACCGCCAGGAACAGTAGCGAGACCCACTGAGCCAGGGTCATGGGACCCGTCATCGCCCCCTCTCGGAAAAACTCGGTCAGCAGGCGGATCAGCCCATACCCCCCAAAGGACACCCAGAAGGCCTGCCCGGCAAAGCGAGCCTGCAAGAAGACCCACAGGACGAATCCCATCAAGATCAGGTCCAGGCCCATCTCGTAGAACTGCACCGGATGACGGGGCAGGCTGCCCAGACCTGTGGCCTCGGGGTAGACCAGACCCCAGGGAACCTGACAGACCTTTCCATAGCAGCACCCGTGCATCACGCAACCTACCCGCCCCAGGGCCATCCCCAGCAGGGCCGGGGCAGCCAGGATGTCCAACCCGTCCCGCGCCGAGCCTGCCCGTCGGGCGAAGAGCCAGGCCGCCGTGCCGAAGCCACCAAGCATCCCGCCCTGAATCGCGATGCCTCCGCGACGGAAGTTCAGGAAGAGAAGGGGGTCCTGGAGATAGTCGTCCAGATTCTGAAGGGCGAAGGCGACGCGGGCTCCCAGAAGACCGATCAGGATGCTCCACAGGACTACGTCAGAGGTGAAGATCGGTTCGTAACCTCGCCGAGTTCCCAGATAGATGGTCAGAAGCCCACCGACCAGGAAGGCGATGGCCATGATCAGCCCATAGGTATACAGCGGGAAATCGCCCAGCCGGAAGAGGACGGGATGCATGGGGCTCAGGCCTCGGGCCCGGCCTGGGCAGAGGAAGAGCTGCCCAGGGGGTCATGGGGGACAGGCCGGGCGCTCTCCTCAGGAGGGCGGACGAACAAGGCCTGCAACAAGAGCACGCAGATTCCGACCGAGATGCCGGAATCCGCCACGTTGAAGATGGGCCACCAGCCCAGGTCGAGGAAATCCACGACCGAGCCGAAGCGCAGACGGTCGATCAGGTTCCCCAGGGTCCCTCCCAGGATCAGGGCACAGGCGATGGCGGTCCAACTGCCCCAATGCTCCAGCCGGGGCAGGGCCCAGAGGATCCCCACGACCACAACCACGGCCGTGGCCAGGAAGAAGGGGCCGCCTTGAGGGAAGAGCCCGAAAGCCCCACCCGAATTATGGATATAGGTCAAGGCCAGGAATCCACCGGGAAGTTCCAGGCTCTGCCCGAGGGACATCGTATCCATGATGGCCGCCTTGGTGATCTGATCCAGCATCAGGACGACCGCGGTCCAGAAGCCGAAAGCCCACCTCACAGGCTCAATTCCGACATCCACAGAAAAATTCGCAAACAGCGGTGGGCCCCGGTCCGACTATCCATCGGCGAGGTCGTCCACGCCCCAATGGCGAACCTGGGAACGGGCCGCCGTGACCAGGGTCTCCTTCAGGGCCACCTGCTTATCCGGTTCCAGTTGATTCCAGGCGTACCAAGCAGCCAACGCTCCCAGAGCGCCGACCAGGGCCACACCCAGAAGTTTGATGGGAGCGAAGGGGCCCTCGCAGCACCCGGACTCGTGGTCCAGGACGATATCGTCGGCCTCAACCTGCTCGACGTAATCCGACATCTTCTTCGCGACCTCCCGATTGTGATTGGCTCGGTCCTGTAGCGCCGGGACCTGGGGCGCTCAGCGCGGACGGAGCCAACGGATCTTCAGGGAACCCTGGTAGTTCTCCTGGATCTCCTGGAGGGCCAGGACGGTCGTCTCCAGGAGGACCTGGACCGGACCGGCCAGTTCCTCCGGCATCCGGGCAGGAACCCGGACCAACAGGCGAGCGTCCCCGGCTGACAATGAGACAGGCGCCCCGACTACCTGCGTCAAGCCGATCGCCAGGGCGCCCATAAGGGCCGAGACTCCAGCGCACACGACATCTACTCCGCCCTCGGGGTCGAAGCGGGCGTGTCCCGAGCAGGACAGATGCCGGATCCGACCGCGAAGGTCGCGCCGGACCCCGACCTGAATCACCGGAGGCTACTTCTGGATGTCGCCGATATACAGGGCGGTATAGTACTGGCGGTGCCCGGTCTTCACGCGGCGGCGCTTGCGCTTAGCATACTTGAAGACCAGCACTTTGCGGGTGCGGTGCTGCTCGACGATCCGGGCGGTAACGGAGGCACCCTCCACCACCGGGTTGCCGGCGATCAACTGATTCTGGTCGTCCACCAGAAGAAGGACGCGGTCCAGACGGACCTCAGTGCCGATCTCTCCCTCGAGACGTTCCACACGGATTTTCTGCCCCGGGGCTACGCGGTATTGCTTGCCTCCGGTCTCAACAACGGCGTACAATGAGAAAACCTCCCTCAGGCGATCCTGCGTCCACGGCAGGATCCACCACGGATCCAGGTCGGATGACAAAGAGATCTAACACAAGCCCAGCCGGGATGTCAATCTCAAAGGCCCGGTCTGAATCCGCCATCCGCCACCTGTTATGGCCTTCTTGAACCCCACGTGGGCGTCGCTGCGCAGGAGGGAGGCCGTCGAGGCCCTGCGAAGGCCCTGCAGGCCATGAGAAAGGTCCTGACCATCCTGTTCTGTCTGGCTCTGCTGAGCAGCCTCCACGCCGCCTCCACGGCCCAGACCCCTCCAGCCCGTGCCCAGGCCCTTCAAGCCCGCGTCGAGGCCCTGCTGGCCCGGACGCCGGGGATGAAGGCGGGGGTCTCCATCGTGCACCTGCCGTCGGGCCAGAGGGTCGAAGTCCGGGGCCATCAGCCCCATCCCCTGGCCAGCGTATTCAAGATTCCCGTCATGATCGAAGTGGCGCGGCAGATTCAGGGGGGGCAGGCCGGTTTGAGCCTGGACCATCCCCTCGTCCTGCGCAATCAGGATCGCTGTCTGGGCAGCGGCTCGTTGCAGCACCGGCCGACCGGAACCCGGATTTCGGTGCGCGAAGCCGTGGAACTGATGATGACCGTTTCCGACAACACCGCCACCGACATGGTTTTCGAGAGGATCGGCACCTCCAGCGTCAACCGCCTCCTGGCCGACCTGGGCCTGCGCCAGTCGGATGTCTACCTGAAGAACAGACCAGCCTGGCTCATCAGCCTGGGGATGGGCTCCCGGTTCCGTGGGATGTCTCCCCGGCAAATCGCCGCCACCTGGTCCAGGATGAGCCCCGAGGAACGCCACCAGACTGCCCGCCAGGTGGAGGCCGAGAACACCTCCCTCTCCCTGGCCCGATTCCAGGCCGCCGAGGATGCCTCGGCCGAACGCAACAGCCACGCCGAGAACGTCGCGGTGGCGGCCGCAGTGGATAACCTGGGGGCACCCTCGGACTTCTCCGCTCTGCTGGGACGCCTGTGGAGGGGCCAGATCCTGGACGAGAAGTGGACCGCCTACTGCCTGGGCGTGCTCTCCCGACAGAAGTACCGCACCCGCATCCCCCGACTGCTACCGGAGGGGACCCGGGTATGGCACAAGACCGGAACCCTGGCCGGCATCGTGAACGACGCCGGGATCCTCGAAGTCCAGACCCGGCAAGGTCGTCGCGAGGCCGTCGTCGTGGTGGTCTTAGTCCGAGAGGTCGAGCAGGGCCGGGAGGAGGCGGCCTCCGATCTGATCGCGAAGATCGCCCGCGTCGCCTGGGAAGCCTGGCGCTGAAGCCACCTGACCGGCCTTCACCCCGGAAGTCCCTGCCTACCAGGACTCCGGGAGCCTCCCGAGAACGCCCCGGCCTGGAGGAATTCTTTGCCATGCCCCATCCCCCGTCTAGCCTGGTCCGTCAGGCGATCCAGGAGAGCATGCAGGCCAAGGCCAATATGCTGGATATGGCCGATCAGGTGTCAGCGGCCGGTGACCTCCTGATCGAGGCCCTGGCCCGGGGAGGCACGATTTTCTTCGTCGGGAACGGCGGCAGTGCCGCGGACTGTCAGCATCTGGCGGCAGAGCTGGTCGGCCGTTTCGAGAAGCGGGTGAATCGCCTGTCGGCCCTGGCCCTGACTACCGACACCTCGATCCTGACGGCCCTTTCCAACGACTTCCACTTTGAAGAGGTCTTCTCGCGACAGGTCCAGGCCCTGGTCCGTCCGGGGGACGCCCTGGTCGCCCTGTCCACCTCGGGCAACTCGGCCAGCATCCTGGCCGCCGTCCGCCAGGCCCGACTCCAGGGAGCCTCTACCGTGGGCCTGACCGGTCGGGACGGAGGCGAGCTGCTCAGCCTTTGTGATTGCT
>JAAZKF010000380.1 GCA_012799975.1 Burkholderiales bacterium | reverse complement strand
CTCCTCGGCCTTGATGTGCCGAGCCAGGCGGCGCGCCTGCTCCAACACGACCTGGCGCCAGGTGATCTGGGTGCCCAATGGGGGATAGAGGACCCTCTGGCGGAGGGTCTGCTCATAGACCAGGATCCACTTGCGGATGCTTTCCGGGCGAAGCAGGACCGGGTAGTCCTCGCGGGCGGGTGGTTCGTCTCCGGCCAGCTCGGCCGGCATCTCGACGTCCTCCTGGTAGAGGAAGTCTCCGGGGACCATCTGCCGACGGTTGATGGCCCGCAGGACCGCGGCATCGACCAGCAGGGGGCGAAACTCCTCCATCAGGTCCAGGACCAGCGAGGGTTTGCCGTTCTCGGCCGCGTGCAGACTTCCCAGGAAGGGGTCCAGCCCGACGACCTGGATTGCGGTGGTCACGGTTCCCAAGAGCATGGTGTAGCCGAAGCTGAGCAGGGCGTTGACAGCATCCTTGGGCGGGCGCCGGGTGCGCCCTCCGAAGGGGAAGCCTTCTTGCAGGATCAAACGCGGGAAACACCCGAAATAGGCCGCCGCTCCAGCGCCTTCACGGCCCCGGATTTCGTCCAGCGATCGGGTGCCGGCCAGGGCACGGATGCTGTGGTTGATGCGCAGCAGCGCCGTCTGGATTTCGTCGTTGGGGCGCTGGCGCTGGTGTCGGCGCAGCAGGGTCCGGCAGTTGTTCAGCTTTCCTCGCACGAACCGCTGGGCGATGTCCAGCAGGAAAGACTCCTCCTCGGCCTTGCGGAACTGCTGGCGCCGAAGCAGGATGTTCTTGCCGTCCCCCGAGACCAGTCGCCCCCGATAGCGTCCACCGGTCCCCATGAAGACCGTGTCGATCCCTTCTTGAAGCAGGAAGGTGGTCGCCTGGGCGGTCAACTGGATGTTGCCGAAAAGGATGACCTGTTCGAGATTGAAGGTGTGGACCGTCTCGATGACATGGCCGAGCTTGCGGACCACCAGGCGGCGCCCCAGTTTGTGGACCGTGGTGCCTTGCTCGGTCACGTACAGGACGGACATGGGATCACACGTCCAGGATGAAGCGGGGCCCGCCGTCCTCGTTCTTCGTCCGTTTCAGCAGGCCCATCGGGGTCTGGAATTCGTCGATGCCGGCCTGATCAAACCACGAGTTGACCTGGTCGGCCAGGCGCCGGTGCACTCGTTCGGCGGAATGCAGCGCCTGACGGGCCCTGAGGAAGTCCGACAGCAGCGCCTGGAACTGGAGGGTATCCGCCTTGGTCCCGGCTGGGGGACTTGAGGCCTGCAGGTGCAGCAGAGGGTTGGGGTAGAGCCCGGCTTCGGTCGTAAACTCGCAATTGCAGGGGAGCCCGGCCGTCACCGAAGGAATCTTCTTCCGGATGCTGGGGCAACTGATCGGATTCCCCCGCAGGCGGCTCTTCAGATACAGCTTCGAGTCCACTGTGGGGCACTTGCGGAGCAGGCTGTTCACGGCCTGGGGCCCGTTCTCCAGGTGCCCCAGGGTGTAGAGCAGCACGTTCACCTCATCGTGCGTGAGGGCGCGCTCGGTTTCGGCCTTGTTGACCAGGGTGCGCAGGGTCACGCAGTGCCCCAGCACCGTCTGAAGGGTGATGTCGTCGTCGGGATGATACTCCTGGAGGATCGGCAGGGCAGGCCGGGGGGAGGCGGCGCCCCCCTCCTCGTTGCCTTCCCAGGGGGCGCTCGGGTTCTCTTCCTCCGTCCGCGGTGCAACCTGCTCGAGATACCGCAGGATCGTGTCGCGAGAGGTGCGCGGGGCGGTCATGAGCCAGGCGTGCTGATCCGCGATGGGTGTGCCGTCCAGGTCCAGGAATTGGACGCGGCGTCCGCTCAGCTTGTGGATCCCCAGCGGGATCTTGATCAGGTTCCCCAGGCCGTTCGGGGGGAGGTTGGATTGTTTCGGAAAGATTTCGATGTTGACGTTGAGCGGCGGAGGAGCCACCTCTCGATCCAGGGCCTGGAGCAATCGCCGAGCTTCGCCGGCCCGCAGGGGCTCTGCGAAGAAGAACCAGATGTGGCGTCCTTTCGAGCCGCTATCGGCCAGACAAGGCTCCAGACCGCGTTCGCGAGCGCACAGGACCAGACGTCGGGCATGCTGCTCCAGGGCAGCCATCGCGGTCTCCCAGTCTGGTCGTCCTGGTCCCGAGCGTTCGACCAGGCCCTTGGCCAGATCCAGGTCAAAGGCCGCGAAGTTGACCGTGTTGTCCAGTCGGACCGGGTAGATCCCGACCGTGTGGTTTCCCAGAAGATGGTTTCGAGCCACCCGGATGTTGAAAGGCTCGCGAACCGGAGTGTAGCCGGTCTGTCCCTGAGGATTCACCCATTGCCGGGCGTACAGGCCTTCGCGGCCACTGAAGAGGGTGACGAAACGGGCCAGGAGGGCGTCCTCCAGGGGAGCCTCGGCCTCCGCACCCTCAGAAGGCTTGGGGCCGGATTGAAGGCTTCGCAGCAGGCCTTCAAAGCGCCGATCACCGGTGGTTTGCAGCCCTCTGGTGTAGGCATCGCGCGCCTCTTCAGGGAAACCGTGGGCTGTCAGAAGGGCCCCCAACTCCTCCCAGACTTCCACGTCGTCTGGCGCCCTCTCGCTGAGGGCCCGCCAGCACTTGATGGCGCGCTCGGTCCGCCCGGCGTCGTGGTGGACCTGGGCCAGTCGCCGCAGCAGATCCAGCTCTTCAGGGGCGTCTCGGAAGGCATCGTTCAATTCCAGGATCAGGCGGTCACCCATTCCGAGCTCTTCGCACAGGTCCGCCAGGCGCAAGTGCAGTGCGCTGTCACGGACGTGCCGGATGGTCAACAACTGGATTCGCGCCTTGGCGCCGGCGTCATCTCCCAACGAGATCAACTCGGCGATGGCGGCCACCTCGGCGACCGCTGCCGCCACATTCACCGGATCCTGGCTGGGGGCGGATGGAGTCGCGATGCGGTCCGTGCGTTCTGGTTCGGCCATGGTCTCCTCCAATCCAAGGCCGTCGCCGCTCGGATCGGGCGGCGCGCCATGCGGTGCTCTACATCGAGGTGGCCCCTCCCGGAAGGATGCGGACCTCGATTCTTCCCAGTCCGAAGGTGGTCGCCTTGCCGAGATGCAGCTCCTGGCCGGCCATCAGCAAGGGCAGGAATTCCCCGACGGGGCCGGCATAGATTGCCCGGCCGACCAGTCCGCCCATCTGGATCTCCCGTCTTTGCCGGTTGGAGTGGCGCCGGAAGTCGAACCAGTCCAGTTCGAAGTCTTCCAGGGCGCACTCTTCGGCGCGTGCGACGATCTGGCGGAAGTCCACATCCAGAGGCCCTTCGCCGTGCACCCTGCCCAGCAGGTCGATCCGGCGCAACAGGGCACGGATCAGGTGGTGGAACTCGGGTTCGTCCACCAGTTGCCCCCGGCTGACCAGACGCGTGGGGGTCTGGAAGGCAATCTCCAGTCTCCTGGCCCCGGTCAATCCATCGGCCTGTCGGGCCATCTCGGAGAGATCCCAGGAACTTGGTTCCTCCAGGGCGCGCCCAGGTGTCGTGGCGTTCCCTCCTTCATAGAAGAGTCGGGGAGGGGCCCCGGGACGGACGACGCTGGCCGATTTCAGAGTGAAGCGGGCCTGACGCTCTCCCAGGCCGCGTCGGCCCATCTCTTCGACGGCATAGAGGAAGTGGGGGAGATACTCCGTGGCCCTCCCAAACAAGGTCAGGCCCAGGCGGAAGGGCTCCCCAGAGCAGATGGTCCGCAGACCGAAAGGCGGCTCCAGGACAAAGGGGCGCGGGACCTCTTCGCTGCCTTGCTTTTCGGAGATTCCCTTGGCTCGGGTCTCGAACAGATAGCTGTAGGCGCAGGAATCCGGCTGCCGGCATTCTCGACAGGGCGGCCGATTCGGGCAGGCCGCCGCCTGAAGGCACCAGCCCAACAGGCCTCGGAAGGAGGTCCCCGAGAATGAGGGTAGGGCCAGGTCATCCCTGGCTTCGAGATCCAGGCGCAGCCGCAGCAAGGCGAGACCTCGCAGGGCAGAGGCGTCGGGGGCGCTGGTGAGAGGCTGACTCATGGCTGTAGGATCACTTGTTCGCCTCGGAGGTTCCCGGTCCTGGTCGGTTGGGGCGAGATGGAGGTGAGGTCGGGGAGGGCGCCGGGGAGTTGGGGGGGGAGGTCTGCGTCCGTCAGGTCGCGCAGGCATTCGTTCAGGAACTGGCCGGCCACGGCAGAGAATCGGCTGTAGCCCTCCTCATCCAGTGGGCGGAATCCGTGAGCAAAGAGGCTGAAGTTGCGTGCTTCCAGGGCCTGCCGCAGGGACCAGGCCTGGGGGAGGAAGCGGGCTCCGACGGGGTCGTCGGTGAATCCGGACAGAAGGCGATAGGAGGCGAAGAGGCCGACCGGAATGCCGCCGTGGAGAGGGTCGGCGGATCTGCCGCCAATGATTTCCGAGCGGACCTCGGCTGGGATGACCTGGGGATCGACCGATGCGGTCTTGATGCCGTAGGCGGTCAGCAGGCGGACCTGGGCCAGGAGTTCCAGGGCTCGGTACAGCCGCCCGACGGCGTCATCATAGCGACCCTGGGCAGCCCGGCGGCGGGCATTCAGGACCAGGTCCCAGACCAGTTCGTAGCCGTGGTGTGAGGGGGACGATTCTGCCGGTTGGCCGTCGATTTCGGCTCGGGCGGCCATAAGTCTGTCCAGGCGGTGACAGAGCCCCTGCACCAGTGGGTGCTGCCATCGATGCCCCAGCAGTTTACGGGCCAGGGCGTGATCAAAGCGGTCCCAGGCTTCCAGGGCACCACAGACGTTCTGGAGCAGTCCGACGCGCCCTCGCGTCTCATCCCGGAGGTGGTCTTCAGCCTGGAGGCGCTGCAGCAGTCGAAGGGCACCCTGGTAGTCGTAGGTTTCCAGCAGTCCTGGAACCCAGGCCGTCAGGGCACGATTCGCGTGGATGGCAACTGTCTCCACCCTCTCACTGCACGAGTCCGCCCCCACGCTCCGGAGGTGGGTTCGGTCTCGGGAGGTGAGATACAGCGGGATCCGTCGGTCCAGGGCCGCAGCGACCAGGCAGGCAGACATCGTCTTGGTCCCGCCGGTGTAGTCCGCCAGGATCTCGGCGCCCGGTTGGGTTCGCAGCGTGTCCAACACGCGCGTGGTCCGCAGGTAGCATTCCGTGGCGTCGTCGGGGTCAGCCAGTTCCACAATCTCGTAATCTCTTGGATTCAGTTGCCTGAGCAGACAGGGACTGCCTGGGGCGGCATCATGCTCGGCATCGTGCTCGCACGGCTGCCCGTCGCCGTCCACAAGATGGCGGCTGGCGCTGGAACACAAGAAGACGACCCTGTCGGGTCTGAGGGCTGTGACGCAGGTGGCGATGGGGGCCGGGGAACAGCCCACAGTGAGGACCAGGGTGCGCATGAGATGGCCTGTTCGCCAGGGGAGAGGGGGAGCCTGTTGGGGGGAGGGCGAATGCACGACGGCGAGGAATGCGTCGGCTACCTGTACAATCTGTTCATCGTTCGTGGAGGAATGAATGTCGGCATCTGGACCTGCAGACTCCCTGGTAGTCTCCAAGCTTGAAGCACTCCCCCGTCGCCGATTGGTGACGTTCTTGGGGACGGGTCAGTTTGACAAGAGTTCAGGGATGTATCGCTATGAGGCTACGCGCTATGCCCTGGGCGATCTTCCTCCGGTCGAGACGCCCTTTGTGGCCCGAGCCATCTGCGGTTTCGTTGACGTTGGCCAGGTACGAATCCTGGCCACGGACAAAGCTTGGTCGATTCATGGTAATGCATTGTTTGAAGCCCTCCGGGATTCGGGGGTTGAGGATGTAACCCATGTCCGGATTCCTGATGGAGGCTCGGAGGCTGAGCTCTGGGAGCTGTTCGAACATCTCAAGCAACAGCTTAGACCCCAATCCGGTTGGGAGATCGTTCTGGACATCACTCACGGCTTTCGCTGCCAGCCCTTCTACGCAGCAGCCGCGCTGAGTTTTGTCCGCGCCGTCGACGAGGACCCTGCACCCGTCCGGGTCTTGTACGGTGCCTACCGGCGATCCCCTGAAGACAGCTCGATCTGGGACCTGACGCCGGTTGTGGAATTGCTGGATTGGGCCTCGGCCCTGACGTTGTTCTTGAAGACCGGCCGAGCCGCCGGCGTGGTTGCACCGGCGCGCCAGGCTAGTCGGCTGCTCGGGCGGCAGAACGATCGGGCGGAGGCAGAGGCCCTGCGTTTGATGGCAGAGGCGCTGGACCAGTTCAGCGAGAACTTCGCCACGGTCCGCACCGGGGCGCTTCTGCTGGGAGAAAAGGCCTCAGCCAGACGTCTGGAGGCCGTTGTCGATGGCTCCAGGGAATCTGTGATTAGACACCTTCCCCCTTTAGCAGATGTCCTCCCTCGACTTCGAGCAATGGTCGAGGGTCTGGCTGTGGAGGACCTCGGGACCGAGCAGGGCCTCCGAAGCTTGGGTCGTCTGGCTCGCCTCTACTTGGAGAAGGAACGATTCCTGGAGGCCATCTCGCTGGTACGTGAGGCCTGGATCTGCCGATATGGAAGTGAGGGCGCCATCAACCCAGGCCCCGATTTTGTCAAGGAGGCACGGGAGTCTGCTGAGGCTGAGATGCGACGGGCCTTGGATGGAGGGGATTATGACGTTTCGGGCGTCCGCAATGATTTGGACCATGCTGGGTTCAGGCCAGATCCGGGTAGGGCTTGCAGGCTGAAGAGACAGGTGAAAGCGCACATCGAAAAATTCGAACAGGCATTGGCTGCGCCTCTCCCACCCACTTCGCCCGGGCAGAATAGCGGAGAGGTTTCCGGAATGCGGAGAGCTGTTCGCTTGGCCTGGGCTGCTTTGAGGTACAATCCGAAACCCGAGGAATCAGAATCCCTCGATACTGAGAGTGATTTGGCGGCTCTGGATACCAAGCTGGAGGAGTTGATTCGCAATAGGGGCTGATGTCTTTCGCTGCCTACAGGTGCTTGTCCAGTCGCTCCACCAAGAAGGTTCGTCCGTCGAATCGGCCAAAGCACCGGGATCTTCCCCCTTCGGTGCCAGCATAGAATTCGTGGGTTGAACCCTCGACTGGTGGTCCGGTCAGGGTGTGAAAGCGTAGCGATTGCGGATTCGGATTGCCGGGGGTCTCGAACATCCGGGCCAACTGGTCCAGGTTGGTGTTCAGGCTCCGCCGGCGCGACGGGGCCAAAGCCTTTGCCGACCTGATGAAGGCCTCGGTGAGCCGAACCCTGAAGCTTAGGGGAGGCAGGACCTCCTCGGCATACAGGCCGTGGCGCGCCTGATTCCACACCATCTCTCCCCAGGGGGTCAGGCCTGCCCGGCCTTCGTGGGTGAAGTAGAGGGTCTCGGGAAGGCCGGCACACCTTTCCGCCGGCACCGAGCCCAGCACTCCCATCCGGCGGAAGGTGTCCAGGTGCTGGCGCACCGTCTCTTCGACTGCCATCTTCACCGGAAGGCGGGGGATGCGCAGCAACTCCTCGCTTCCCTCAAACAGGTAGATGGTCTCATCGGCCATCAGGGTAGCCAGGACCTGGAGGAATCCCAGGACCCCCTTGAAGCCACCGGTCAGGTTGAAGACGATCCGGAAGCCCGCCTCCCGGTAGCCAGGAATCTCCTCCCAGGCCCATCGGACCAACTCGGAAAGAGAAGCCTGGAAGTCTTCCAGGCTTCGGGTCGCCAGGCCCGGGGTGGTGTGCAGTCGGGCTTCGTATCCTTGAGCATCCAGCCAGTCCTTGAGGATCTGCGCTGCGGCCCGACCCAGGTCGGTGTCGGTGTGCAGCAGCACCAGGTGGTCGGGGCGGCCTGCATTCCGAGGCGGCGCGGGAAGGAAGGCTGCCAGCGAGTTCAATTCGGCGCTCTGCTTGCGGGCCTGGGTCCATCCCCCTGCCTGCAACCTTCGGGAGGTCGCCTCACGGTGGCGGTCCAGCCAGTTGCGGTCTTCCGGGTCCAGCTCCCTTTCATTGGCCAATCGGGAGCAGTGGTCGCGGGTGGCGGCGTCCACTCCGTTGGTCAGCACGCTCGTGCCGCACGAGATCAACATGTAGGTTGACATGGCTCAGGGCTCTCCACGCAAGGCGATGGCCAGAGGATCGTAGGGATCGGGCGGAAGGACGCGGGCCGGGGTTGCCTGGCGTCTTACCCGCGCGCTGATGGCGTGGGGAGCCTTGGGCTTCCAAGGCGTCCAGTCGACCCCATCGCGCGCCAGTTGCTTCATCTCGCGATTGTCATTCAGTTCGGCGCGACGGGCCATCAGGACCAACTGCTGGCGCGGGCGTGAGAAGGCCACGCAGTACAGGCGGGGGGCGTCGCCCTTGCCGAAGCTCTCCAGCAGCCAGCCGTGGCGCGGGTTGACCGGATCGAAGACGACCAGGTCCGCTTCGTTGCCTTGCGAGGTATGGACAGTCCCGGCCCGCACGTTCGGAAATTCGGACAAGTGGGTCCGGGCCAGCTTGCGCAGCAGATCCGCCTGGTTGCGGAAAGGCGACAGGAGCAGGACCGACTTCTCGGGTGAACCCTCCAGCATTTGTCGAGCGATTCCGATGGCGATCCAGGCGCTCTTCTCCCAGCGGTTCTCTTGTTTGACTCGCTCCAGGACGACCCTGCGGTCGGCGAAATCAGGCAGGGAGGTGGTGGCGGGATCGACTACCAGGCAGGAAGCGGCTGGCCACTCGGGCAGCGCTGGCGGTTCAGGGGGCTGACCTACCGTGACCAATCGCCCTTCGTAGTACACGTCCGAGACCGGGCCGCACAACCCCTCGTTCATGCGGCTCTGGTGCTCCAGCATGTGCAGGATGCCGGCATCTTCAAGGCGCTGGATGTCGGCTTCGTCGCACAATCCTGCCGTCTCGAAGGCGCTGTGTCCGATCCAATGGACGCAGTTGGCGTTCTAGTCGTTGTTGTTGCGGCGGATCGGGCCCAACTGGCGGAAATCACCGGCCAGGGTGAGATGGATGGGGGGATGCTCGAGGAACGGAGGAAGCACGTAGCGGGGAACCATGCTGGCCTCGTCGATGACCAGGGCGTAGCGTTGCTCGGACAGAGCAGCGCGGATGGATTCGTGCGCCAAGCCAGACGTCAACGTCGTAGCAATGATGGTGGCGTTCTGGGCCAGGTCCCACAGCAGGCGGGCCCGGTTTCTTTCCTGGGCAATCAGGATCTGACGAAGTTCCGCCAGGTCGAGGTTGGTCTCATCTCTGGCGGGGCCCTGCTGGCCCGTCAGCCTTCTCTCAAGGAGGGCGATGGCCTTTCGCACACGTTGAACTTCTTCGCTGTGGGACGCCAGGACATGGCTCCAGGCCATCAGGTGATCTCGTTCCTCCAGGGCCTGGAGTTGGGGGCGCCCAGCCCGGATCAGCTCGCCCCGGGACAGGGGACATCCCATTCTGGACCGGGCATCGTCGATGGCCAGGCATGCCTGGTCGATGGCCACGTTGGTGGGGGCCAGGACGAGCACTTTGGTGCCCAGGATGGAGAGGGCAGCCACCATGGCCCCGATCGTGAAGGTCTTGCCTGTCCCCGGAGGTCCCCAGATCAGGGAAAGAGGGCTGCAGGCACCCAGCGCCGCATCCAATTGGGGAGGGCGCATTGCTGGCTGGAGATGAGGGGACCGAAGGAGCCGCGCCAGGTCGTCGGGCGAGCAGCCTGATGCGTTCTGGAAGCCCAGGTGGCCCTCAGGCAGACTGCGATAGGGAGGGCCGGGGTCCAGGCATTCTGCGTTGATCTTGGCGTCAGCCCAGCGACGGACCAGTTCCTGATAGTCCGGCTCGATCATGAAGAAGGTCCCGGATCGGGGCGGCGCGTGGGGCGGCTTGATCTCTAGGACCAGCATCCGGTGGTCGACATCGACCGTCGCCACCTCGGCACGCCACCATTCTTCGTTTTCATCCTCATCCTCTTCATAGCTTGGCGGGGCCGTGAATCGCGTTGTCACTCCGCTGAGCGGCCCATAGGCGGTCCACCCGACCATGTCTTCGCGAATCCTTCCCAGCGAATCTCCACTCAGGCGGACCAGGAAGAGATCCCGCTCTGACCGCTCGAAGGCCTGTGCTTCCAGCCGGATCCCCTGAATGGAAGCCTTCTCTTCCATCAGGGCGGCCAGCATGCCCGCCAGGTCGTCGCGGACCGGAATCAGGGGCCCCACCTTTCGTGCGGGACGGTTGCGGGGACGGAAGCGATTGGTTTTCCAGGAGTAGCGGCTCACCGGAGGACTTCCACCTGTTCGGCCAGACCCTCTCCCAGGTAGTGGTCCAACCAGCCGAGCAGGGCCCGGCGCTGTCGGATGGCTTCGGTGCCGGCCAGTCGCCGGATCAGGGCCGGAGTCTTTTCGGTCGTTTCGGGTGCCCCCAGCCCCAGGGCCTTTGCTGCGGCTTCGGCCAGGGCGCGGGCGGCCGGGGGATCTGCCTGGTTCCAGCAGACCTTTGCGGCCAGCCAGGCCAATGCCGCCGAGTCCAGGTCGCCGATTCGGGCCTGCAGGACGGATCGCGTACTTTGCGAGGATCTCAGGACCATCTCGCCGACGCTTCGAGGAATCCGGGTCTGCAAAGTTGCTGCCGCCTGACGCAGGTGTCGGCGCATGCCCCCAGGCTCACCTCGACGCAACGCTCCGCTGGCTGCCGCCAGGGAAGCCCAGCCCCGATCTCCCGCCGACGCTGCGCTTTCGGCCACCAGGGCCAGGAAGGCCTCCTCGGCCGCCGCGCAGGCACCCGCGCTCAACAGGGCCAAGGCTTCTTCGCGCCGACGGGCACCGAAGACGTCCAGCACGTTGTCCAGGAGGACCAGGTGCTCATGGTGTGAGAATCCGAACTTTCGTTCGAAGGTACTGCTGATGTAGAAGAGCCGCCAGCCGTAGAGGTTGCCCACGCCGGCCATGGCTGCAGTCATCACCTTGGTTCCACCCGTGGTATCCGCACCGACCTTCGACCCCGAAGGCAGGGCTCGCGTGTCGAAGATGTCGCGAATCGCCAGCGCGATGTCGGCGACCGCGGTCTCGTGCACCCGAACGTGCAGGAAGACCGTCTCGGGAGACCCGGCCGCCAAAGCCGCTTCCACCTCCTGGCCATAGGGGGCAGAGGCACTGGTCTCCAGCAGGGCCACGCAGGCTGCGGAATTGGCCAGGGCAGCCAGGGTCGGCGCGAAGGGCTGGGTGCCGACCGGGACATAGAGCAGGTCCAGGGGCTCGACGCCGTCCCGGTCACGGCGGAAGCGCTCGCAGGTCAGCGGGAAGACCCTCTGCCGGTAGAAGGCTGCGGCTTCCAAGCCCGGTTCCATGCCCAGCCACTCGGCGACGGCCGAGTCGTAGACCTGATCAAGGTCACCCTCCCAGGTGGCGTGGGTGGGAAGGGGATCGGACATCATCAGAGCCTCCAATGTCTCGGTGGAACCCAGGTTTCGCGATGAAGGAGGTGAAGCCTTCAATCCGGTTGCGCGTATTGCAGGTCGGGGGGTGACACAGTTTGTCAGTGGAATGGACTAGAATCTTGTGGAGGAATCCGCCGGCCACCTGACAAACTCTTGGCAGTCTTCGAAGTGGTTGTCTGATACCTCCAGAGTCAGGAAGGGGGAAGCGGATGTCTCATCTGCTCTCGATCAGTCTGGGTCCGGTCCAGGACTTCATCGCCTCGGCTCGCCGAACCAGGGATTTCTGGTTTGGATCTGAACTGCTTTCGCGTCTGGCACGGGCTGCGGCGCAAGCTGTTGCAGAATCTTCCGGGGGGCTCGACTCCCTCATCTTTCCTGCTCCTCGGTCGGCCGAGGAGTTGGAACGCCTGGGCGTGGCCAACAAGATCCTGGCGGTCGTGGAGGATCCAGCCAGGGCCGCCCACTTGGCCAGGGCCGCCGTGTTGGAGGAATTGCGATCCGAGTATCGGGTGGCCGAGAAGGACGTGGCGGGCCAGCCTTTCTATGACGCCGAGGCAGCCCGTCTCCAGATCGAGGATCTCCCGGAGATCTACTGGGCTGCGGTCGAGCAGACCGGGGATTATCCTGCTGACCGGGCGCGGGTCGAGGCCTTGCTGGCGGCACGCAAGAATACGCGGGACTTCTCTCCCGTCACGTGGGGCAGCGATCGGCCGAAGGCTTCCTTGGACGGGTTGCGGGAGAGTGTCCTGGACCTGTCTGCGCTCTCGGACCGACAACGAGAATCCTGGGCGCACCGCCTGGGTGTCCGTCCTGGGGAAATCCTCTGCGCCGTCTCTCTCTTGAAGCGAAGGGGGGCACGTGGGGAAGAGGGCAGCGCGTTCGCCAGCGTGGCCCACGTGACGGCGGGTCCTTTGCTGGATCGGCTCCGTCTCGAAGACAAGCCTCGGGTCCAGGAATTCCAGATGGAGCTTCGATCTCTTCTGCCGGGGGGAGGCGACCTCGATCGGGTTCCGCAGGCCCACCAGGTCTTTGGCCCTTATGACGGCCACATCCTGTTCGCCGAGCGACTGGAAGAGGATTTTGGTGAGCGAACCGCAGACGCGCAGGCCGCCCTGGCTCGTTTCCTGAAGGACCTGCGACTGCCGGCTCCCCAACCCTATTACGCTTTGTTGCACGCCGATGGGGACCGCATGGGGGCCGCCCTGGAGGCCCAGAAGACGCCTGACCAGCATCGCAGGCTTTCGCGGGCCCTGGCTGGTTTCGCCGACGGAGCCGGCGAGATCATCCGTGAGCACGGGGGTCTTGCGGTTTATCTGGGCGGGGACGATGTGCTGGCCTTCCTCCCGTTGCACCGTGCTTTGCATTGCGCGACGGCCTTGGCCCAGGACTTTGCGTATCGTCTCGCAGGCTTCCCCTCACCCAAAGGGGCACCGACTCTGTCGGTCGGCATCGCCGTCTGCCACCAGATGGAGCCCCTGGGCGACGCGTTGAACCTGGCACGCAAGATGGAGAAGTTGGCCAAGAAGGACCGCAACTGCTTGGCCGTGGCGGTGGACCGCCGCTCGGGCTCTCCCGTCCAGGTCGTGGGGGCCTGGACGGAATCCCCGCGGACTCCGCTTCACGGGCGTCTACTGGAATGGGCGCATCTGCTTCGGAGCGAAGCCTTGCCCCAAGGTGTCGCCTACGAGCTTCGGCAACTGGTCTTGTCGCTGGGGGAGGAGAGCCCTGAGCTTGTCGCGCGGGAGGCGGGCCGCATCCTTTCGCGCAAGCAGACCGAGCGCGGTCGCGGCGGCAAACTGGACAAGACAGTGATGAAGGCCCTTCTGGGCGAGGGTCTCCCGGCCTGGAAGATCGGTGAGGTGGCCAACGAGATTCTGGTCGCACGATCCATTGCCGATGCCTTCCAGGTCGCCGGTCAGCCCATCCTGGAGGTGCAGCATTGAGTCTGTTCGTCGTTGAACCGCGGGATAGCCTGCTGGTCCGGGATGCCCGTCCTTTTGGCGGGGACCCCGGTGTCCGGGCCAGGTCCCTGGAATTTCCATATCCTTCAACCTTGGCTGGAGGAGTCCGGACGCGTCTGGGTCGAGGCCCGGACGGAGTGTTCCAGTCAGAACGGATCGCCGAGCTTCTCGCCCTCAGGATCCGCGGCCCTTTCCTCGCTCAACTGGCTGAGGATGGCAGCCCTCAACGTTGGCTCATGCCGGCCCCCAGGGATGCCGTCCTCTTTGAGGGCTCGCCAGCTCGTCTGGAGCGTCTTCTGCCTCTTCGGCCCTCCGCTGGAGCCTGCTCGGATCTTCCAGAGGGTCTCGTGCCACTCGGATTCCTTCAGGTCATCTCGGAGAAGCCGGTCGCAGGGGCACCACGCTTCTGGTTCTGGGAGGCCTTCCTGGACTGGTTGCGTTTTCCCAAATCGCGGCGCGTGGCACCTGTGGACCTTGGGGTTCCCGGTCTTGAGCGGGAGGTTCGGGTTCACGTGTCGGTTTCGGAATCTACCCGCACCGCCAAAGAAGGGGCTTTGTTCCAGACGGAGGGGTTGCGCTTCACCAGTTGCCCTGCCGGTTCTGGTCTGTCTGGCGCGCTTCGTTTGGGACTGGCGGTGGATGTCGAGGGCAAGGACCTTCGGGGAATCGCCGGGCTTTCAGGGTTTGGTGGAGAGCGGCGCATCTCAGCTTGGCGCCCGGTCGCCAAAGCGCTGCCGGAGGTCCCTGCCGAGATCCTCGACGGAGTCCTGCGCCACAGGGCAGCCAGGCTGATCTTGTTGACCCCGGGTTGCTTTGAAGCCGGTTGGCGACCTGGGGCGCTTGGAGGAGCAACGCTGGAGGCCGCCGCCGTAGGTCGCCCGGATCTGGTTGCCGGCTGGGACCTCCATCGACGCCGTCCCAAGCCCAGCAGGCGGATGGCACCGGCGGGCAGCGTCTACTTCGTGCGCCTTCCTCCAGAGATGACTTCCGAGCAGATGAAAGCCTGGGTCCATTCGACGTGGATGAGCAGCCTGTCTGACTCCGATCAGGACCGTCGAGATGGGTTCGGAGTGGCGGCAGTTGGAGTCTGGGATGGGCAGAAGGCTCCGTTTCCAGGGATGGGAGGCAAGGCGTGATGCGGATTCCCGATTTCGAACCACCGGCGGTGGAGCTGCGCCAGGATGAAACCCGCAAGCGTCTGGTGTTGGGCTACCGATTGTTAACCCCCCTCTTCGGAGGAGGTCCTCTTGCCGGGGAGTGCGATCCGTTGACCACCGTCCGCACGGCCACGGTGGTCGGGCAGTTGCGATTCTGGTGGCGGGCCTGCCGAGCTGCCGCATACCCTGACCTGAAGTCCCTGCGTGCGGCGGAGGACCGACTCTGGGGAAGCACCACGGTGCGTTCGCCGATCGTCCTCGAGTTGCGACGGACCCAGGCAGGCGAACCTCAGAAGCCCTTCACGTTGAAGCCGGGCCAGTCGTGGCCGGATTGCCACGAGGATGTTGCGCCCGCCTACGCGGCCTTCCCGCTTCAGCCCAACAGCAAGGACAGGACCGTGAGGACGGTGCAATCCGGGGTGGGCTTTGAACTGGTGGTCAGCTACCCGGCGGCCGCCGAGGCCGACGTCCGGGCCGCCCTCTGGGCCTGGGAGACCTTCGGAGGAGTAGGCGCGCGCACCCGCCGGGGATTCGGAGCCCTGGCCCGGATGACGGAAGACGGGCGAGCTGTCCAGCGTCCTCCGTGTCGTGAGCTGCTGGATTGGATCCAGGCGGAGTTGCAGCGTCACGTGCTGGAAGTCGGGAAACCCATCCCCGGAGTCCCCAGGCTTGAGCACAAATTGCCCCTGGCGGCCACCAGACAGAAGGCAGGTCCAGGCGAAAAGTCGGCCCGCGAGGCCTGGAAGTGCTTGATCAAGTGCTATCGCGACTTCCGCCAGTCCCGGAGGACCGGAACGGGCAAATCCGGACGCAGCTACTGGCCTGAGCCGGACGCCATCCGCCGCCTGACCGGGCAGGCGGATCCCAAGCACAGAGTGCCTGTCTGCAAGATCGACCGCTTCCCTCGCGGTGCCTTCGGCCTGCCGATCATCTTCCACTTCAAGGATCGGACGGACCCTGACACCTGCACCCTCCAGGGCCCCAAGCACGATCGCCGGGCCAGCCCCTTGATCCTGCGGCCTGTGCTGGGTTCCGATGGAGCCATCGGGATGGCCGCCATCCTGAAGCCTTGGGGAGGGCCACCCGGCGGGTATGTCCTGAAGGGCGGCAGATTGCCAGGGGTCGAGGTCCAGGTGGACCTCAACGGGATTCCGGCCGGCGAACTCGCGGCGATCAAGCCGCTGAAACCCTCCGACAAACTCTACAACAACGTCTTCGACCCCTTCCGGGAAATGGTCAAGGAGGCCTAAACGTGAGTCAGACTCGATTGCTCCTGATGCATTGTCTATCGCCGCTGCACGCGGGGACCGGGCAGGGGGTTGGTCTGATCGACCTCCCGATCGCTCGTGAGAAGTCTACGAATCTTCCCTGTCTGCCGGGCTCCTCCCTGAAGGGTGCTCTGCGGGCGCGCTGCGAGGACGAAGCCCTTCGCAAGATGGTTTTTGGGCCCGACACCAGCCGTGCCGACGAGCATTCGGGTTCGGCGCATTTTTCCGATATGACCCTGCTGTTCTTGCCTGTCCGAAGCGTCTACGGCACCTTCGCATGGGCGACCAGCCCCTACGTGTTGCGCCGCTTGGCGCGTGACCTGGGGGATCTGGGGCTTCAAGGGGCGCCTGCCAGGGTTCCTGGTCTCGACACGACCGCCGATGCCCTGGTGGCCGGGGAGGGCTCGCGGCTGTTGTCCTCCGCGGAAAGCATGGTCATCCTGGAAGATCTGGATCTGAAGGCGCGCCCTTCGAAGGAAGTTGGAGAGTGGGCGGCCTGGTTGGGGCTTCGTCTCTTCCCAGAGACCCTGCCTCAGTCTGCCGAGTGGCGCGCAGCCCTGAATTCCCAGATGGTTTTGCTGCATGACGACACCTTCTCCTATCTGCTTGAAACCGCCACCGATGTGACCGCTCGCATCCGCATCGACGAGAAGACGCGTACCGTGGCCGATGGAGCCCTCTGGTATGAAGAGTCTCTGCCCGTCGAGTCGGTGTTGTGGGGTGTTCTGGTGGCCTCGGCAGTGGCTCAGGGGCGCAATGGGGACAAGAGTTCGCCAGCGACAGTTCTGCAGAGCCTTGAACGTTTGACGGACGGTCTTGTGCAACTGGGTGGCAATGCGACCGTCGGGCGTGGGATGGCTCGTCTGCAGATGGTGGAGGGCTGAGATGGCTGAGAATCACACCAAGGGCGTGCGCACCAGTGAACAACGCCGCGCCGCCAAGGCCTTCGAACTGGTTCAGACCGTGGGGCCGGCCGACAAGGCCAATTACGGTCTCTTCTCCCACAAACTCCCGATCCTGATTCGGACCTGTGGCCTGGTCAGTGCCCTGGTCTTCGTCCAGGTGAAGGGCAAGAGAGGGGGGCGGCTTCTTCTGGACCATCTGGCCGAACAGTTGAAGGAGGCCCGACTTCTCAGAACCGGGAGCGAGGCAGCCCTCCTGGAGGCAGCCCGGCAGGCAGCCCTGCCCGATTATATGCGTCTGACCCGTGAACTCTTGGCTGTCTTGAACTGGCACAAGCGGTTGTCCGTCTCGATTCTGGATGTCCACCAGGGAGAGGGCGACTGATGGTTTCCTCAAACACATCAACCAGGAGGACTGCACTCTCCGGTGTCAACCGGGCTGACCACGCTGGACTCTGGCTGGACCGCTACGTCGAAGACCTGGGTGAGCAGGGATCCGGCAAGAAGAGGGCTCTTGATACGGCCACAGGCATTGTGGTGCCGAAGCATTACCGGGCCAGTTTCCGGCTTTGGAAGGAGGCGCTGGAGCGCGAGGGAGCCTTGCTTGCCATGGGTTACTGCGTCAGTTCGGGCCTGACGGCCGGAGCGGACCCAGCCAAGGCGGCCCGTGAATCGCCCGGGCGTCTCCTGGTCGGTCTGGGCAATGAGAGCATCCTGGAAACGTCGATTACATTGCATCGCACCTACGGGGTTCCGGTCATTCCAGGCAGCGCTCTGAAAGGATTGGCGGCCAGTTTTGCGATGCGCCGATTGTCGGACCCGATGTGGTGCCCGAGTCGGGAGCAAGATTCCGGGCGGGCCCACAAGGCCGTCTTCGGAACCCAGAGGCAGGCGGGCTGCGTCACCTTTCTCGACGCATTGTATGAACCCGGCAGTGCGCCCCACCCACTGGTACCGGATGTCCTGACCGTCCACCATCCCGACTACTATCAGGAGGACAAGGACCCCAGCCCCCCGGCAGACTGGGATAGTCCAAATCCTATTCCCTTCCTGACGGCCACTGGCGCATTCCTTTTCGCTCTGATGGGCCCGCCGATCTGGGTGGATAAAGCCTTCGAGATCCTGCGGCTTGCCCTGCTCGAGGAGGGGGTTGGTGCCAAGACCACTCGAGGCTATGGTCGGATCGCCCTGGCGAGGCTCGAAGCGCCAGGACATAGCACGAGCAGCGCTTCAGCAACTGCCTCGCCCTCTTCTAAGCCGGGTCAGAGCGCCACCGGCTCGTTCCAGTCCGTCTCCCGGGTCGAGAATTTGAAGCCCGGCGAGGTGAAAAGCCGGATCGGCCAGTATGTTGCCCAGTGCAAAGACCTCTCGGCCGGCCCAGAAAAGAAGGCCCTGGCGCGGGCCATCTTGGAGTGCGTTGCTCGGCACAACTGGAAGGCTGCCCGCTCCAAGTCCTGGTATTCCGAGATCTCCAGTTTCCTGGAAGAATAGAATCCTCTGCCCCCGCGCAGACTCCCTTCTCTTTACCTGCTCCGCATCCCCACTGGCCTGGTCGTGGCCCCCGCCGCCCCCTCCCCTCAGCCCACAACCCATCTCCCCTCTTGCGGGGGAGCGTCCTCTTCCGGCGAAGTAGCGCCGCGTCGGTTGTGACATCTGTGGTGTGGGAGGCAGCATGGCAGGCTTCAACGTAGAGGTTCCGCACGCCCTGGGGGCGGCCAGGAGCAAGGCCGTCCTGGAGGGCGTGATCGGGCAGATGTTGTCCCGTTTCGACCAGAGCCTCGGGTCTGTCGAGCAGAGCTGGCAGGGAAACCAGTTGAACTTCCGCCTGGATGTCAAGGGGTTCCAGGTCTCGGGTCAGGCCACGGTGGGGGAGTCCCGGGTGGCGGTCACCGGCGATTGTCCCTGGTTGCTCCGGAGCACCCTGGAATCCGGTCTGCGCAAGGAATTGGAGCGGATCTTGAAAGGCTGAGCCGCCTCGGGAAGTACGGAGTTTTCTGCCGAGACCAAGCGCCATCTTCGCAACCCACTGACGGAAAGCAGGAAGGGCGGGTTTTCGGCTTCGTCACCATCCAGGCCGCCTCAAGGAACTGACCCTTCTGGCGCGAAGGCCATCTGTTGAACCAGATAGCCGATCTTCCCCGTCTGGGTTGCGACACCGACCCAGCGCGCGGATGTCTGGGAATCAGGAGACCGTAGCTTCTGGGGAGTCTCGATTTGCACGTCGCCATTCTGGTTGCCCTGATCCTGTTCAACGGTCTCTTTGCCATGTCCGAGATCGCACTGGTCACCGCCCGCAGAAGTCGTCTGGAGCGGATGGCAGACGGGGGGGACAGATCTGCCGCCCTGGCCCTGAGCCTGGGAAATGAACCCACCCGCTTCCTGTCTACGGTTCAGATCGGCATCACGGCGATCGGGGTCCTGAACGGCGTGGTCGGAGAGACGGCCTTGGCTCAGCCTCTTGCTGGCTTCTTCCAACACCTCGGAATTGAAGAGAACCTCAGCTCCCTGGCTGCTACTGCCTTCGTGGTGGCAGGCATCACCTACTTCTCGATCGTCCTCGGCGAGCTGGTCCCCAAACGCCTGGCCCAGTCCAACGCCGAGGGGATCGCGCGCGTCGTGGCCAGACCGATTGCCTGGCTGGCACACCTGTCCCGACCCTTCGTGCTCCTGCTCTCGATTTCGACGGATGCCCTTCTGAAAATCCTGGGCAGAGGCGAGTTGAGCAGCGCCCGCCTGACCGAAGAAGATATCCACGCCATGTTGGTCGAGGGTTCTCAGTCGGGAGTCATCGAGAAGCAGGAGCACGAAATCGTACGGAACGTCTTTCGACTGGACGATCGTCCGATCGCCTCCTTGATGACCCCGCGCAGCGAGACCTCGATCCGCCGCCAAAATAGTCTGAGGCGAGCTCGAATCCTCTGCGCACTGGGTTCTGGCCTTTGGACTGTGGCCTCGATTCGTTCACCCAACGGGTGAAACGAAGCCGGTGAGGCGTGGGTGG
>JAAZKF010000379.1 GCA_012799975.1 Burkholderiales bacterium | reverse complement strand
TGGGGATCTGGCGCTGGCTGACCGGCATCCGCCTGGGCCTGACCACCCTGTCGACCTTCAACCCCCAACAGATCCGGATCACCGTCGACGGTCAACCCATCGTATCCCAGTTGATGCAGGTCACCGTGGCCAACGCCCGATTCTTCGGAGCGGGAATCCAGATGGCCCCGCATGCCCGGCTGCAGGACGGGTTGTTGGACGTGTGCCTGATCCCCTTGATGAACAAGTTGCAGTTGCTGGCCTCGCTCCCGCTCTTCTTCAGCGGAAGGCACCTCGACCGCATCCCGGACGTGATCTATCACCAGGGACGGGAGATCGAGATCTCGGCTCGACGAGAAGCGCCGGTGCGGGTCGACGGGGTCATCGGTGGACGACTGCCCATCCGCATCCGGGTGCTGCCCCGGGCCCTGGGAATCCGACTGCCGCACCGAGCCGACTCGTCGCAGGACCCGCGCACCATCTGACCTTCCGACTCATTGGGCCTGGTCTGCCCCTCCCTCTGCTGCGGGAAGGCAGACCAGGAAGGTCGAGCCGGCACCTGGGGTGCTCTGGACGGTCAGGGTTCCCCCGTGGGCTTCGACGACGCGCCGGGCGATGAACAGACCGACGCCCAGACCATAGTGAATCCTCGTGTTCCCCTTCTCCATCCGGTGGAACATCTCGAAGATGCGCTCCATCTGGTGGGGAGGAATGCCGCTCCCGAAGTCCTGGATGGCGATCCGGACCCGCCCCTGCTCTCGATCTGCGCGGACCACCACCTCGCCTCCCGGCGGCGAGAACTTCAGGGCGTTGGAGAGAAGAGGATCCACCACGTAGGCCAGGTGCTCGGGATCACACCAGGCCCACAGGGGGCCCGCCACCTCCAGGCGGATGGGATGGTCGCTTCTCGCCCCGGCCTTCCGGACGCGGTCTTCCAGAAGCCCCAGCAGGTCGACCCGCCGGGGGTGCACCTCCAGGGCGGCGTTGCGCAGGCGGGCCGCCTCCAGAAGGTCTCCGATCAGCCGGTTCAGCACATCCACCTGCTGATCGATCCGGCGCAGATGAGCGCGCACGGGCTCTTCGGCAAAGACGGCCCGTGGATGCAGCAGGGTGGCCAGGTAGCCCTTGATGGCCGTCAAAGGAGTCCGCAGCTCGTGCGAGAGGTTGGCCGAGACCTCCCGACGGAGGTCTTCGAGTTCGCGGATCCTGGACACGTCTCGGAAGACCACGATGGCGGCGGGAGCCTCCTGGGCTCCAGCCAGGGGCGCAGGAACCGTGGGGTTGAAGAGCAGGACCTTGCGGGTCCCACCCCGCACCGTGACCTCGCTCTCGAAAGGTGCCGGATGCCCCCCCGAGCGGAGCAGTTCCCGCAAGGGATGCCGGGCTTCAGCCAGTCGGAAGACTTCCTCGCACGGACGACCGATCACGTCGCAGCGGTCCCAGCCGGTCATCCGCTCGGCGGCTCGGTTGAAGGTCGCCAGCCGCCCTTGGCCATCCAGGGTCAGCACTCCCTCCCCCATCTCCTCCAAGACCGCCTGGTTGAAGCGCTTCTCGGCCATGGAGAGGGCATAGAGCTGGCGGTTCTCCAGGGCCAGACCCACCTCCCGAGCCAATGTGGCGACAAGATCGACCAGACCGGGTTCCAGGATTTCCTCGGGGCCGGCCAGGACCTCCAGGCATCCCAGCAAGGAACCGCGCACCTTCAAGGGCACCAGGCAGTACCCCGAGTGCGCCCGCCCAGGGAATCGAGGCCCGACCGCCGGGTGCCGGGCGGCCTCGGAAACCGTCAACAGCGCCGGATTTTCCAGCCCCGCCGCCCATTCGGTCAGCGCCGACGACTTCAGCGCCGAACGGTCTTCCAGGGGCAATCCCTGGGTCTCTGCCAGTTGGAGTTCACCACACTCGTTCAGCCAGAGGACCAGTATGGAGCCTGGCAGGAGGCGCTGAAGATGGTCCATGAATAGACTGACCAAGGAACCGGCGT
>JAAZKF010000378.1 GCA_012799975.1 Burkholderiales bacterium | reverse complement strand
ACCTGGATCCGGGTCGAAGAATCCGTCTCCTGGGGCGTAGGGATCCGCACCTTCAGGACTCCATCCTTGCACTCGGCCTGGATCTGCTCGGCCTGGACGCCGGCAGGCAGGCGAATCGTGCGCGAAAAGCTTCCGGTAAAGATCTCGCGGCGGTACATCTCCTTCTCGCGGACCTCCTCGTCCTTCCTGGTCTGTCCGGAGATGGTCAGGTTCTCGCCCTCCAGGCGCACCTCGATGTCCTTCTTGTCGACCCCAGGCAGGGCCACCTCTACCAGAAGGTTGCCTTCCTCGCGGGAGACGTTCATCGCCGGATTCCACTCCTGAGGCGGAGAGGCATCCAGGAATGTATCGAACATCCGATCAAATACGCTGCGGAAGCGCCGCATCTCACCGAAGGGGTCCCATCCTACCAGCCCGCCGACGGGCTCTCTCCAGGTCGCGAGAGTGTTGGGGTTGTTTTTTCTGCTATCCATGAACATCCTTCCTTTCAACTCAATTCAATTGTAGATCACCTCGAGTTAGAAAGACATCAGAATAGCGCAAGAATTGCATTAGAATAAACTGGAATTCCCCCGATTCACTACCTGTCTGCAGCTTTCCCTCAAAATCACTTTTCATTATTTTTTTCAACTCCAACGAGCGCGACCGTCACCTCAAAGCAGAGCGGGAAAGGTTGTTGGAGGAGGCCTGGCGCCCGGCCCGAAAGCGTGGCCCCTATGGCCAAGAACATCGTTTCCCGAGCCCAGGACTACCCCCAGTGGTACCTGGATATAATCAAAGCCGCCGAACTGGCGGACTACTCCCCCGTCCGCGGATGCATGGTGATCCGGCCCGAGGGCTACGCCCTGTGGGAGGCGATCCAGCGCGACCTGGACCGCCGCTTCAAGGAAACCGGGCATGTCAACGCCTACTTCCCCCTGCTGATCCCGGTCAGCTTCCTGGAACGGGAGGCCCAGCACGTCGAGGGCTTCGCCATGGAGTGCGCCGTGGTGACGCACTCCTCTCTTGAGAAGGACGAGACCGGACACCTAAAAGCCCGTTCGGAATTGCCCGAGCCCCTGGTGATCCGCCCCACCTCCGAGACCCTCTTCGGACACATGTATGCCCAGTGGATCCAGAGCTACCGCGACCTGCCAGTATTGATCAACCAATGGGCCAACGTGATGCGCTGGGAGATGCGCACCCGACTCTTCCTGCGCACCGCCGAGTTCCTCTGGCAGGAGGGTCACACGGCCCACGAGACCGCCGAAGAGGCCCAGGAGGAGACCCTGCGCATGCTGGGGGTCTATGCCTCCTTCGCCGAGGAATTCCTGGCCATCCCCGTGGTCCAGGGGCGCAAGACCGAGAGCGAGAAGTTCCCGGGCGCCGACACCACCTACGCCATAGAGGCCATGATGCAGGACCGCAAGGCCCTGCAGGCGGGGACCTCACATAACCTGGGCCAGAACTTCGCGCGAGCCTTCGACGTGAAGTTCCTGGGCCGGGATAACCAGTTGCAACACTGCTGGACCACCTCCTGGGGGGTCAGCACCCGGCTCATCGGCGCCTTGATCATGGCTCACTCCGACGACGAGGGCCTGATCCTGCCGCCCCGGGTGGCCCCGACCCTGGCCGCCATCGTGCCCATCTTCAAAACGGACGAAGAGAAGGAGAAGGTCCTGGCCTATTGCCGGGAGCTGGCCGGCGCCCTGTGCGGAGCTGAGCGCCTGGCCACCGCCGAGAAGCGGGACGCTGGACGCGAGCTGCTGACGGTCTTCACCGACGAGTCGGCCTGCCAGAGGGTGGTCCTGGACATGCGCGAGGGGCGCGCCGTCGAGAAGCACTACCACTGGGAGCAGAGGGGCGTGCCCTTCCGCCTGGAGGTGGGCCCCCGGGACGTCGACAAATCCGCCTT
>JAAZKF010000052.1 GCA_012799975.1 Burkholderiales bacterium | reverse complement strand
GGTATGCGAGGCATAGCCCAGATAGATCTTCAGATGCCCGCGCGGAGGCGGAGGCGGCGGGAGTGCCGGTTCTGCGGCTTCGTCCTCTTCAGGTTGGGGAGCTGCCTCGGGGGCCGGGGCCCCGGCCCGGGAATTCTCAGGCGACGCCTGATGAGCCTCGCTCATGATCCACCGCGTTCTTCTGAAAATAACATTAGACCAGCCTTCCGCCGGGCTGCTGCGCGCAGGGCCTCATGGCTGGTCACCCGGCAGGATTCGATGGGTCCTCGATAAGCCCTGCATCCGATCCGGGAGGCCCGGTCACCCCTTCGGCCGGATGCCACGCCAGGCGGCGGATTCAGGGTGGAAGCCTTCCCTTGGAGGCGATTGGACTCCAGCTCAAGCAGGGCCTCGTCGCTCGCCCGCGAAATGGATGCCTCATCACGGGAGTCTCCTGGGGGATCGGATTGGAGACCAGGCCCGGATCGTCAGGACATCCCTACATCGCGCCTTTCAACAAGCTTGTCCCCACAACGGCCAGGGGAGTCCCCGGGTCTTGACGAAGACTCCCAATCTCAGGATATTGAGAAAAGACCACGCTGGAGTCCGCCATGCAGCCCCTGATCGGTCCAAGCACCCCATCCATCTCACAACCTGGGATGATGCCCCAGACCGCACCCGCTACGATGGGGGTCATCAGCGGGATTGCCAGCGCCATCCTGGGCAGTGTCGTGCCAGGGACCGGCACGGCCATGGCCACCCTGATCGGGTCCACCCTCTCAGCCACCATGGGAGGCAGCATCGGGGCCTTGTTCAAGGCCATCGAAGAAGACCACACCAGCGAAGACTGGATGAAGGAGCTCGCCGACCGCGAGAGGGTCCGCAACGGGGAAGCCAAGCAATTCATGCAGAGCCTGGGTTCGAAGGCCTCGCATCCCGGGGCCCTGGGCGTCCCCGTGCCGGGGCTGCAATCCGAAGCCGTCCGCCGCTTCGTGAGCTGAAGACCCATCCCGCTGGCGGCAGAGAAGCCGATAGAAGGCGATCGGAGCCAGAGACTTGAAAGAGTCCGTTCAAGAGACCCTCAATCCAGGACCCTACGCTGAAGAAGCCGGTCTGGAACCGGGTCCCACCCCGTCGGAGAGCACCAACAGGCTGATCGCCTTGTGCCTGGAGGCTGCGGCAGGCAGGCGGGACGCCCAGAGCCTTCGGCAGGCCCTGACGACATGTCGCTTCGAGTTGACCTGCGCCAAGGACGCCTTCTACCACCAGGTCAAGGACGAGCCGGGCCTGCTGGACACCCTGCACGAGGCCATCAAAGCGGTGATGGACTCCTTCGATGCCTACGGAGAAGCCCTGGAAGGAGCCCACTCGTGGCTGACGCGCCAGGACCCCGGGGTCCTGCAGACAGCCGCAGAGTCGCTGGCTGAAGCCTATATCGCCCTGCACCAGTCCCTCCTGGCCTACGAATGGGCCTACCTCAGCAACGGAGACGAACCCCACCCGGCCCTGAACCTGATGCTGAAGGTGCAATCGGCGCTGCGCCAGGGTTTGATGGAAGACGAGCGCTTCGACGAGATCCTGGATCGCCTGTGGGAGCACTTCACCCTCGGGGTCGAGACCTTCGAGGCCGACGCCGATCCCATCCGGGCGCACCGGGGAGTCCAGGCCAGCCGCCAGGCCCTGGCCGGGATCCAGGATATGGATATGTATCTCGAGGACCACGACCTGGCGCTCTTCGAGAAGGGCCTGGTCCGATTCCGCGAGGGCTGCCTGCTGCTGGTCGAGCAGATCCAGGACAGCATCGGGGAGGCCCTGATCGAGGTTCCAACCCCGTCCCCTCAGGTCAACTGGGTAATCCACGCCGCCCGGGCCGTGGTCGACGGCCTGGATCCCAATCTGCTGGTACGAGCCCAGGCCTGGTTCGAACCCCAACTGGCCGAGAGCTACTTCCGCTTCGAGCAGTGCGCCGAGGCGGCCCTGGAGGGCCCGATCCGGATGGCTGAGCAGGTACCGGTGGCTCGCGACGGCTTCGACCGCCTGAACCGATCCCTTCCCCTCCTGCGCCTGGGCATCGACCGCCGCGATTTGCTGCCTCGTGGGATCGACAAGATGGAAAAAGGTGCCAACCTGCTATTCGAGGCCTGGAGGATCCTGACGGAGATCGAAGAGGGTGACAGCCAGACGCCCTGCCCGCGCTGCGGCGTCGCGAATCTGGCCACCGATCGCGTCTGCGCCGAATGCGGCGCCATGTTGGTGCGCCCGGTGGAACCGGCTCCCCGGGCACTTGCCGCCGAAGCCGAGGGTCCGGCCAACCTCCAGCGGATCCTCTCGGCCTGCCAGAAGGCCGAGAGCGGTCAGATCGGAATCGACGAATTCGCCTCGATCCTGGCCTGGGCCGAGCAGTTGCTCAACACCGCCAACCTGGGGTTGGCTCGAATTTCCCAGGGCGAAGAAACGACGGTGGAGGTCCGGCAGGCCATCCTGGAACTGCGCCAGGGCATCACCGAGTTCCGCCAGGCCCTGGACGAGCTGCAGCAATTCGTCCTGGACGGTCGACCCCTCCACCTCTCCGCCGGCACCCGCCTGCTGGTAGCGGCCTGCGACCACCTGGCCGAGATCCGACAGCTCTCCGACGCTACCTGAGCGGTGCCAGCCCGCCTCCACCTGGAGGGTTTCGACCAGTCCGAACTCCTCGACCAATCCTCCCAGGGCTCCTTGTGGCGTGCCCGTAGCCTGGAAAGACCGGTGCTGATCCGGGTCTACCCTGCGGAGGCCTGGACGGAGCCCGACAACCTGCGCCTGCAACAGGGTATCGGACGCCTGGAAAGGCTGGATCATCCCGCCATCCCCCGCCCCCTGGCCAACCTTCAAAGCCAGGAGGCGCTCTGTCTGGTCTTCCCCGACCCGAGCTCGTGGACCCTGCGCGAACACCTGCAGGGGCAACCGATGGACCCCCTGGAAGCTGCCGAGACGGTCCTGCAGGTAGCCGAAGCGCTTCAGACCGCCCACGGCGGTGGCCTGGCCCACGGGCACCTTAATCCGGACACGATCCGGATCACCCCCGAGACGGGTCGGGTCCTCCTCTTGGGCCTGGAGACCGGCCAGCCGCTTCCCGGTGCGCCGTTGGACGCGGCCGGAGACCTGCGGGCCCTGGGTGAGGTCCTGGCCTTCCTTCTGACCGCGCAGGACCCGCCCCCCGAAGGCCCTGCCCTACGCCACGCGTGTCCCGACCTGCCCTGCGAACTGGAATGGATCACCGCGCAACTGCGCCGTGCCGGGACACCCCAAGGCTACCGCTCGGCCGACGAGGCGGTGGAAGACCTCGAAGCCTGGCTGGACCAGAAACTCCTGGTTGGCGCTCCCCGATCGACCTCCCCCAGCCCCGATCTGACCTCCCTCTGGGCGGATATCGAGACGGGGGACTCCGTGAGTCAGGATGAACCATCCCGACTGCGCTGGTTGGTCCCTGCATTTCTCGGCCTGCTGGCGTGGTTGGGGTGGCTGGTGGTTCCGTCCTGGAAGACACCGCAGGCCGGTCCCCCGCCCGACGAGCTGGTCTATTACTCCCTCGCAGAACAGGACGAGGAGACCACCCATCCGGGCTACGGGATCCTGGATTTGCAGGTCCAGGGCTTGAGCCCCGCCGAGACCACGGTCCGGCTGAAGATCCGCGACGGGGATCAGGTGATCCACGAAGCCGAGTTGCCCGCCGGTCAGGGCCTGGTGGAGATCCCCAAGGGCCGGCTCCTGACCCTGGAAATCGCCGCCGACCTGCACAACACCCGCACCCGCACGCTCCTGCTTGAACCGGGCCGAGGACGGGTCAGCCTGAAGACCGTCCTGGTCCGCCACACCGAGGTGACCGTCTCGACCATCCCGGGAGCCCTGGTCCGACTGGACCGCCTTCCGGTCGGGCAGGCTGACGGAAAGGGGATCCTGATGCTGCCTCCGGGCACCCTGGAAGTCGGTCGGGTCTGCCTGCTCTCGGCCTCGAAGGTCGGCTATGAACCCAGGGAGGAGAGATTCACGGTCAAGACCGGGCACACGGTGATCCTGCTGGACCTGGCTCCCTTGAAGACCGTCGGCCGCCCCGGCAGACCCGAGCCTCCCTCGGAAACAACCCCGCCTCTACCCGCAGTGCCGACTCCCGAAACTCCCTCGGCCTCGGGAACGTCCACCTCGGAACCCGCGCGCGCTACCCAAGCTCCGCCCGCCCCCCGGTCCTCGCCCACAGTTCAACATCCTCCCAGCGCTCCCAAGGCTCCGGCCTTCCCACAGATCCCCCCCGCGCCCCCCAGAAACCTGCCGAGTACTGCGAAGGACCCGGACGCCCCCCCGCAGACTCCAGCTCCGGGCCCGCCCCCTGCGGCCGAACCCACCCAGACTCCAACGCCGGGCACGCCCCCCCCGGCCCCCGCGCTGTCTCTACCTTCCGGTGATTCTGACCTGCCGGTCCTGCTTCCCGACAACTGAAAGACCGGGCTCCTGGGCGCCAACTATTAACTGATCGGCCCAACGTCGTGATGAGGGAGCCAGGAGCCTGGCAGGCTTTGGAGGTTGTGATGATAGGTGGGGTAGGTTTTGGTTTCCCTGCAATGGGTGCCTGGTACCCGAACAATGGGATGCAGGGCACCTATGGAACGAATGGGCTCTGGGGGGTTGCGGCCTGGTCGCCTCTACCGACTCCGGGGTGCCCGTTTGACGTGGCCATGCAGCAGATGCTGCGAATCCTGCAGAACATGGCCTCCAACGCTTCGCCGCAAGCCGCCGGCACCGGAAAACGCAACCTCTCCTCGCTTTTGGATGGATACCTCAAGGGCGTCCAAGGGGCCAGCAAGGTTGGTGCTCCCCAGAAAGGCGAGGCCACACGCATCCCCGGCGGCAAGTCGATCTACTCCAAGGGGATGTTCCACAAAGGGGTCAAGGGCTGTCCCACATACGCCTTTGAGAATTCACCCCAGGGGATCAAGTACGCGGCAAAACACGGCTATTCCAGCATCGACCTCGACATGCAGATCACCAAGGACGGCGTCCTGGTCAATACCCACTGGTCTCAACCGATGGCCAAGGATGGCTTCTATGACCCCCTGGGTAAACTGGACCCCAAGACCAAGGTCTCAGAAATGACCTTTGCGGAGGTCAGTCGACTGCGCAACAGGGACGGCCAATCCCGGATCCACACCATGGAAAGCCAGATCGCCCTTTTGAAGAAGTATGGGATCGCTGGCGACCTGGAAGCCAAGAACGACAAGCGCTTCGCTACCGACAAGGTGATGGGCCAGATCTCGTCGATGGTCCGCAAGTCGGGCATCAAGGCCAACCTCAAGTCCATCGATCGCGGTCCAGGTTCGAGGAAGATACTCAAAAAGGCCCAAGAGTACGGGTTCTGGGTTCGCACTGCCAAGGGCAACGGCAAGTCTGCCCGAAACATCGGGTATGCCAAGTAGGTGGACCGGTACTCAGAGGAATAGTCCCGACTGCGACCAGATCCGGAATCAGTGGGGGCAGTGCCGACGGACTCGTAGCGGCGGCCGAATTCCAAGGTCGGCGGCGGTTTCGGGGTGACCTTCCGCCTGCTTTTCCTCCTGCCGTTCCTGCTCTTCCTGCTGGCCCTGCCCGGCATGAGCGGACCGGCGGATCCACCCCCCGCAGTTTCCTCAGAGGTCCTGTCACAGGCCCTGGAGCTACGCGCCGCAGGGCGAGCGGAAAAGGCCCGGACCCTGCTCGAGGGGCATCTGGCCCGGAGCCCCGAGGACTCCCGCTCCCGTTACCTCCTGAGCGTGATCCTGCTGGAATCGGGCGAGCCGGGAGCGGGTTTGGAGAGCCTGCTGGAGACCTTGCGCCGGGACCCGGACATGCCCGAAGCCCGAGCCTCCCTGGCCAGCGCGGTCCAAGCCCGGGTATATGAACTCCTCGACCGAGGTTCCTGGGGCGAGGCCCACACCGTCCTGGAGAACCTGGAGGACCCCTCCACCACCTTCTTCCTGCAAGGCGCCATCCACCTGGAAGAATGGCGTCGCACCGACGACCGCGAAGCCTTCCAGCGGGCCTTGGAGTCCTGGGCCAGGAGCAGGGAGGCCAAGCCCGTCTCGGCGGTCTCGGAACTGCTGGCCGGAATCGCGGCCTGGAAGAGCCGAGACCCGGACCGGGCCGCCCGGCGCTTCCAGTATGCTTTGGGAATCCGCGGACGCAACCGCTACGCCCTGCTCTGGCGGGGTGCAACCCTGGCCTTGCAGGGGCAGACCATCCCCGCCCTGGAAGCCCTGGAAGCCTGCCGTCCGGTCTTCGGTGCCAATCCCGTCCTGCACCGTCTGTTGGGAGACGTGCACCTGGCCCGCGCCCTGGAGGGGGGCACCCCCGATCCCCGGCTGTTGGACCAGGCCGAAGCGGCCTATTCCCAAGCCCTGGAACTCTGGCCGGAGGATGCCGGCACCCTGACGGCCTTGGGAAGACTGCTGTGGTTGGAGGACCGGTTGGACGAGGCCATGGTCGCCTGGTCCAAGGCCCGGTCCCTGCGCCCCGACCCAGCCCTGGCTGACCGGCTGGGCTGGCTCTTGCTGGAGACGGGCCGCCCCGAGGAAGCCCGGGTCGCCTTCCTGGGTCCACACGGGGAGCCCCACCCCTCCCCGGAGGGTCCTGAAGAGCGCCAGCGGCGGGCCCGCTGCCGGAGCGGAGCGGCTCTGTGTCTGGCCGAGCGCGGTGATCCGGAGGGTGCCCGGTCACTCTCGGCCGAAGCGCTGGCCATCCTGGACCCCTCCCACCCCCTGCGACTGTTGCTGAACGGGACCTGCGGCCCCAGCGAAGGACGGGAGGAGGCGTTCCGGCAGGCCCTGCTCCAGGTCGGTCCCGGGGCTCAAACCATCCACCTCCTGGCCTGGGACGGGTTGGCCCGCCTGGCCGAAAAACGACAAGACGCCGACCTGGCCTTGTCGGCCCTCCGCGAGGCACTGCGCCTGGCTCCCCCGGAGAGCCCGCGGGCCCGGGACCTCCACCAACGCTTCCTGACCCTGCGGCAGCAGGAATTGGACCGGATCGCCTCCTGGGAAGCGCACAACGGGCTGGTCTTCCTGGTAGACGCCATGACCGGAGCCAGCCGTTCTGCCGGCCTGCAGACCCGCAAGAAGGCACTGGAGGCCCTCCAGCCAGCAGAGGCCGGAGAAGGTCGTCAACGACTGCGGGGGACCTGGCGTCCCGTCTGGTCGAGCGAAGTAGAAGGCGGTATCCAGGACCTGGAAGAGGTTGTCGGGCCTGAAACTCAGGAGTAGCCGTGGGGATGGCGCCGACGCCACTCCCAGGCAGAGGCCACGATGGACTCCAAGGTCGAGAAGCGGGGTTCCCACCCCAGTTCGCGGCGGATCTTCTCCGAGTCGGCCACCAGCAGGGCCGGGTCCCCAAGGCGACGAGGGCCCTCCACCACGGGGATGGGGTGCCCGGTCACCTGGCGCACGGTCTGGATCACCTCGCGGACCGAGAAACCCTGACCGTTGCCCAGGTTGTAGATCAACCGCGGGGAGCACCCGGGGCGTTCCAGGGCTTCCAGGGCCAGGAGGTGGGCGCTGGCCAGATCCTGGACATGGATGTAGTCCCGCACGCAGGTCCCGTCCGGCGTGGGGTAGTCGGTGCCGAAGATGCTGGCGTGTTCGCGCTGCCCCAGGGCCACCTCCAGCAGGATGGGGATCAGGTGGCTCTCGGGCTCGTGGTGCTCGCCCCGCTCGGGGGTGTTGCCGGCCGCATTGAAGTAACGCAGGCTGGCACTGCGCAGGCCGTGGATCTGGCCGAACCAATCCAACATCTTCTCCACCAGGAGCTTGGACTCGCCGTAGGCGTTGGTGGGCTGCAGGGTGGCGTCTTCGACGATGGGGATGCGCTCAGGGGTGCCGTAGACCGCCGCGGTAGACGAGAAGACCAGGCGAAGGACCTGGTTGCGGACCATGGCCTCCAGCAGCGAGAGGGTCCCGCACGTGTTGTTCCGGAAGAAGAGACCGGGATCGCGCATCGACTCGCCAGCCTCGATGAAGGCCGCGAAGTGCAGGACGGCCTGCGGACGATGCCTGGCCATGAGATCGTCGAGAAGCGCCCCGTCCTGCACCGCTCCCTCGACCACCACGCAGCCGGCGGGGATCGCCTCCCGATGCCCCTTGCAGAAATCGTCGAGGATCACCACCTGCCGACCCGAGCCCACCAGCTCGGCTGCCACGGTGCTTCCGATATAACCTGCCCCACCCGTGACCAGGACCGTCTGGCTCATCCGCCACCTCCGTGTCTTTCCTCCGGTTCCGCGAACAGAATCCGCCCTCCGAGTGCGCCAGGAGATCCGAATATCCCTGCCCGCCCCGAAGCAGGAAAGCCGCCGTGACGGTGCAAGGCCTGGGCATGTCGATTCGTTTCTTCGCCCCCCTGTTGACGGCGTTCCTGGCCGCCCTTCCGGCCCTGGCCGCCCCCCTCTCCTACCCCGAGACCCCTCGAGTGGACCACGTTGACGAGTATCACGGAGTTCAGGTCGCCGACCCCTACCGCTGGTTGGAGGACCTCGACAGCGAGCAGACGCGAAACTGGGTCGAGGCCCAAAATCGCCTTACCACCCAGGTCCTGGAGTCGATCCCCGAACGGGCCGTCCTGCGCGAACGCCTGGACCAGTTGCAGGATTTCGAGCGCTACAGCACGCCCTTCAAGGAAGGGAAGCGCTGGTTCTGGTTCCACAACTCAGGCCTGCAGAACCAGAGCGTCCTGTATACCGCCGAGAGCCTGGACTCCCCCGGCCGCATCCTGCTGGACCCCAACACCCTATCCGAAGAGGGCACCGTGGCCCTCTCGGGAACCTCGATCAGCCACGATGGGAAGCATCTGGCCTATGGCCTGGCGGAGGCGGGCTCAGACTGGAACACCTGGCGGGTCCGCGACATCCAGACCGGGCAGGACCTCCCCGACGTGATCCGTTGGGTCAAGTTCTCGGGAGCCTCCTGGACCAGGGATGGCCGGGGCTTCTACTACAGCCGCTACCCGGCCCCCGAACCGGGGCAGGACCTCAAGGCCATCAACCACAACCACACCCTGTATTACCACCGACTGGGAACGCCCCAGGAAGAGGACGTCCAGGTCTTCGCTGTTCCCGAGAACCCCGACTGGAGCGTCGGGGGAGGGGTGACCGAGGACGGCCGCTGGCTGATAATCCAGGTCGGACGCCCTGACATCGACAACGGAGCGGTGTGGGTCAAGGATCTCAACCTCCCGGACTCGCCCCTCCGCCCCCTTCCCGATGCCTTCAAAGCCCGTTTCCTGGTCATCGAATCAGAGGGCGACACCCTCCTGGTGCAGACCGATCTGGATGCGCCCCGCTTCCGCCTGCTGAGCCTGGATCTCTCGGAGGAGGAGCCGGCATGGCATGAACTGATCCCCCAGGGCCCCGAGAAGATGGAGTATGTGGTACGAGTGGGGAATCGGCTCTTCGTGGAATACCTGCACGACGCCCACTCGCGGGTGGCCGTCCATGATCTGCAGGGCAAACCCCTGGGCGAAGTCCCGCTCCCCGGCCTGGGTAGCGTCGGAGGCTTCTCGGGCCGTCGCCAGGATACCGAAACCTTCTACGCCTTCACCAGCTTCACCGTGCCCACCGAGATCCACCGCTACGACCTGGCTTCGGGCAAGAGCACGCTGTGGAAGCGTCCCCGCCTGACCTTCGATCCTGCGAAATTCCAGACCAGGCAGGTCTTCATCACCAGCAAGGACGGCACCCAGGTGCCGATGTTCCTCAGCCATCGCAAGGACCTGGTCTGCGACGGACAACTCCCGGTCCTGATGTATGCCTATGGCGGCTTCAACCACAGCCTGACCCCCTACTTCTCGGCCACGAGCATGGCCTGGATGGAAGCCGGCGGGGTCTACGCAGTGCCCAATCTTCGCGGGGGCGGGGAGTATGGCGAGGAATGGCACCAGGCCGGGACCCGCACCCGCAAGCAGAACGTCTTCGACGACTTCATCGCGGCCGGCGAGTGGCTGGTGGCCAACAAATACACGACCCCCTCGCGCCTGGCGATCATGGGTGGCAGCAACGGCGGTCTGCTGGTGGGTGCCTGCATGACCCAGCGCCCCGAACTCTTCGGAGCGGCCATCCCCCAGGTGGGAGTTATGGACATGCTGCGCTTCGCGAGCTTCACCATCGGCTATGCCTGGGTCGCCGATTATGGAGACGTGAAGGACCCCGAGGAATTCGCCGCCCTGCATGCCTACTCGCCCTACCACAACCTCAAGCCCGGCACACACTACCCTGCTACCCTGGTCACCACGGCCGACCACGACGACCGGGTCTATCCGGCCCACAGCTTCAAGTTCGCAGCGGCCCTGCAACAAGCCCAGGCCGGGTCGGCTCCGATCTTGATCCGCATCGAGACCGAGGCCGGCCACGGCGCCGGGAAGCCGACCTCCAAGCGCCTGGACGAGGCTGCCGACATCCTGGCCTTCCTGGTGCGCGCGTTGGGTGTCCGGATGGCGGACTGAACTGCTCCCTTCCCCATGGAGAGGGGGGGACTCCTCAGGGGAGGGGGGCTGGTGGAGGGAGGGTGCCCGAAACCCTCCCTCCACCAGCAAGACTCAGGGCGGGCCTTCCTTACGTGCCCGGCGCCGCGCCAGGGTCTCTTCCAGGGTGCAGGCTCGGGGTTCGTGCCCTTGCTCGACCAGCGAGCGACGCACGGTCTCTTCCGCCTGCTCCTGCAGGAGGCGGACTGACCTGGGAGCCAGGTCCAGCAGTTCGCCCACGGCCTCCAGCGTGTAGGAGCAGCGTTCCGAGAGCCCATAGCGCAAGGTGAAGACCATCCACTCTTCGAGGTCCAGATCCTCCAGGGCGTTGTCCAGGGCCTGGGCCGGGACCCCCCAAAACCGGGCGGTCTCGCCGACCCAACGCCGCTCGGGAAGATGGTCGCGCCAGTCGGGAACCCAGTCCATCTGGGGAACGGGCATACTCAAGGTCCGAGCGCGCCGCCCGGGGACCGGACTGCGGGGTTCCAGACCCAGGAATTGCCGGCGGGAGCTCAGCCCTCCGGGTCCCCGCCCCAAGGCTGTCTCCTGTTCTTCCTGGGAGGCCTGACGGGCCGTCAGGTCGCGCAGCAACTCGTCCTCTTCGGCTGTCCAGGGTGCCCAGGAGCGCGGGTAGCGCTGGCGAGCTCGTAGCATCCAGGCCGGCATGGGCCTCTGGGGTTGGGAGTTCAGGGAGGAAGTCGACATGGAAAATCACCTCGGGTGCTTGTCGCGGGGCGACCACCCGGCCGCCTCTCCCCTACCTTAGGCCCGAAATGTTTCGAGAGCCTCCACCGGAAGGTTGCCGGAACCTTGCCGCGTTGTTGCCGGAAGATGAATCTCGGGGCGGGTCCCGGCTGATCTTCAGAACATGTTCCTCGAGGCCACGTACAGGGCCGTGGCCAGGCCGTAGAGCCCGGTCATCAGGGTCCGCACCAGGGCCTCCACCCCCGGACGCGCCGAGGTCCAGCGCGCCAACACCAGATGCAGGGGAAAGACCACCGCGACGAAACGGGGCAGGCTCATCAGGAGGTTGCCCGGATAGGGTGCGAGCAGAGGCACAAGCAGGCTGAGGAAGGCCAGGGTTCCATAACAGGCCGGCATCCGCAACAGCCCGATCCCCAGGACCAGGGCATACAGGGCCGCCATAGCTTCGAAGAGATAGATCCCCCCATCCGCCACCCCGGCAAACTCGAATCCTTGGCGCAGTCCCCCCCAGATAGTCAACCAGGGCCAGGTGAACTGGCGCTGCCAGCCATCCTGGGCCTGGAGGAAGGCCAACGGATCCCCGGTGGCCTGGGCCTGGAGGAGCATGACCCCGAGCAGGCCCACCGGAACCAGGCCCAGCCACAGGACCTGAAGCCAGGGCGCCCCGTGACCGCGACGCCGAGCCGACAGGAACTCGAGGAACAGGGCTGGCAGGATCAGGATCCCGACCGTGCGGGTGGCCGACAGAAGGCCCCCGAGCAGGCCCGCCCATCGCCAACGCCCCTGGCGCGCCGTCAGCAACGCGCCCACCGCGAGGGCCAGGAAGAGGGACTCGGTATAGGGGGCCAACAGGAAGAAGGAGGCCGGGAAAATGGCCTGATACCACACGGCCTGCCGGGCCACCTCCGGCCCGAAATCCCTCCGGGCGAGCCGGAATAGCGCCACCAGGGCCAGCAGGAAGGCCACGTTCGAAACCAGCAGACCAGCCCCGAGGGGTGAGAGGCCGAACCAGGACAGGGCCCTGATCAACCCGGGGTACAAGGGCATGAACGCGGTTGAAGGGGCCGCCGCACCGTAGCCCTCCAGGGCCAGGTGTGCATACCACAGGGCATCAGACCGTTCCCACACGCCCAAGAGGATCTCGCCGACCGGGGAGAGCCTGGTGCCGGCATAACCCCCCGCGGAGACGACCGGGTTGGCCGGCACGCAGGTCCAGGCCAGGGCGGCCACGGCGGAGGCCATGATCCGGACGGACAGGAAGACCAGGAGGGCCTGACGCCAGCAGTCCGGCAAGCGGCGGAAGAACTGGAGGATCTGATGCGGTCTCAGATCTCGTCCAGCTCTTCGACCGCGACAGATTCGTAGGAGCGCATGGTCCGGGTCTTCAAGGTGGCCAGGATGCCAAGGAACTCCTCGCTGGGGCTGGTCTCCAGGTAGGTGCGGTGATAGATCGGCTGAGGCACGTAGCGCAGCCACCGATGAGCGGCCTGGGAGAGCTGGTCGAAGGACAGGATCCTGCCGTCCTTCAAGGGAGGGGGAGGGTCCTCCAGGTAGACCAGATCCACCGGAGGGAAGATCGAGGGTGCCAGGCGTGCCCAACGGCACATCCGCAGGACTTCCCCGGTCTTGCGCCGGCGTACGAACTCGACGCGCGGCACGGCCACCCCTCGGCGACCATATCTCCAGAACAATTCCTCCCGCAGGGTCAGGTACTCCCAGGCCGCTTCCAGTTCGTCGGCTCGGGCAGCCGGGGCTGGACCGCGGTTCTTCCGAGCCTGAGTGTTCTGCTCCAACCAGATGGTCAGCAGGCCCTCCTTGGAGGGATGAGGCGAACCGGTGGGGCCATCCGGACCGTGCGGCCGCGTATCCAGACGCAATTCCCGGGCCACCATAACGGCCAGGGGAAGAGCTTCGTGCGCGAAGTATCCCGGACGCGGCAGATTCATCTCGAAGGTGAGGCCCACCTCGTCGGGAACCTCGGTCAGGTAGCCGCGGAAGCAGGCCTCCACCCCCGTATCCAGGTTGAGGTAACGGAAACACGGCTGCCCCTGCTCGGCCGAGCCCGAGTCCAGGAGCATCCCGTCCAGATTCTGCAGGGTCCGCCGGATTTCCGACCAGGAGGGGGGCAAGGCGTGGCTGCAGGCGCAGTAGCGCAAGCAGAAGACGTTCGGATCGAATGCGGGCTGGGGGGCGGTGCGTGGGTCGCGGACACCGTCCGTCCGCCGGGTCCGCCTGTTCCCCGCACGGGCCGGCTCCGAGGCCCTGGAGACCAGGTTTGGACTCCCTCCCCTCCTCCTTTTCCTGCGGCCGGTGCCGCCAGCATTACGTTCCGACATGGTTTCGCCGCTTATTCCACAAGATCCCCACCGATCCTGGCGCGCCGCCAGGCCTGAAGGGAGGGGGAGGGCGAGTGGGATGCGTGCAGAAATGCGTTTCCTACGAGGGAGTCTGGAACAGCATTGAACAATCAGGGTCGAAACCTCCGCGTCAGCCGCCTTGACAGCCCGAAGCCGTCGGCTTCCGAGGCCGGCGAGCTGAGGGAAGGCACGGACTTCTGGCCCATCCTGGACGCCCCCCTTCCCTCCCCCGGCACTCCCGAGGAGGACCAACGCTTCGCCGCCTTGCAGACGCGTCTGAAGCCTCTCTGGCAGAACCTGAGCGTGGACGACCACGTCGAGCAGGTCGTGGTTGTCGTCCCCTCCCTCTCGTTGGATCCGGAGGAGTTGAGGAAGCTGAAGGGGATCGAGCACTACGAAGAGCGCCTGCTCTTCCTGCTGATCCTGCTGGGTATGCCCCGAACCCGGGTGGTCTTCGTCAGCTCCCAGCCCATCCACGAGGGGATCATCGATTATTACCTGCAGTTGTTGCCCGGGATTCCCTACTCGCACGCCCGGCGCCGCCTGCACATGTTCAGCACCTACGATTCCTCGCCCGACCAGCCGCTGACCCAGAAAATCCTGGCTCGCCCGGCCCTGCTCTACCGCCTGCGTGAGTGCGTGCGTGACACGCGGAACGCCTACCTGACCGTCTTCAACGTGACGCCCCTGGAAAAGACCCTGTCGGTGGCCCTGGGCATTCCCCTGCTGGGCGCCGACCCCGCCCACCTGCACTTCGGTTCCAAGAGCGGCGCGCGCAAGATCTTCCGCCAGACCAGGATGCTCTTCCCCGACGGCTTCGAGGATCTCCGGGACGAGGTGGACCTGTCTCAAGCCATCGTCGAACTGCACGCCCGGAACCCCGACCTGCAACGGGTCATCCTCAAACTGGACGAAGGGTTCTCTGGAGAGGGCAACGCCATCTACCCCCTGACGGCCCTCAAGGAGGTCTGGCACGCTCCCCGCGGCGACCGCCGACGCGCCGCGCGCCGGGTCCGGGAGACCCTGCCGTTGTTGACGAGGATGCAGGCCAAGGGTCTCTCCTGGGAGCGCTACCTGGCCAAGTTCAAACAGACCCGGGGCATCGTAGAAGCCTTCCTGGAGGGCGAGCAGAAGGCCTCGCCCAGTGTCCAGATGCGGCTGACCCCTATGGGAGAGGCCCAGATCATCTCGACCCATGACCAGATCCTGGGAGGAGAAGATCGCCAGGTCTTCCTGGGGTGCCGCTTCCCGGCCGAGGAGCGCTTCCGCCCGGCCCTGCATCAGGCCGCCCTGGAGATCGGCCGCTATCTGTCCGGAGAGGGCCTGATCGAGAGACTCTCGATCGACTTCCTGGTGATTCCCGACGGCGAAGATTGGAAACTGTATGCCGTGGAGATCAACCTGCGCAAGGGGGGGACTACCCACCCCTTCCGGACCTTGCAGTTCCTGACCGGCGGAAGATATGACCCCGAAACCGGGTTGTTCCAGACCAGTACGGGGGTCGCCAAATACTATGTGGCCTCCGACAACCTGGTCTCAGAATGCTATCGGGGCATGACGCCCGAAGACCTGATCGACGTCACGACCTACACCGGCCTGCACTACAACTCGTGCTCCAATACCGGGGTGGTCTTCCACATGATCGGAGCGCTCTCCCAATACGGCAAGCTGGGGATGACCTGCGTGGGGAACAGCCCCGAAGAGGCCCAGGACTTCTACGACCGCACGCTGACAACCCTGGGAACCGTCTGCCAGTCGACCGACTGGATGGTCTAGGGGTCAGGCCCTCCGAAGGCGCTCAATCAAAGGCGGCCAGGACCTGGCGATCAAGCCTTTCCAGACCCTCGAGGTCGAGGTCCGGCCCGTTCAGGACGATTTCGTCCACCCCCAGGGCCACGTAGGGTTCGACCGCCTCGATCAATCGGGAAGGTTCCCCCAGCGGCAAGGCTTCGGCCTCCTCGTCGGGGAGATGCTGCCCCAGCCAGGCCCGGAGTTCGCGGGCCCGACGCGGGTCTTCGATCACATCGCCGTACAGGGTGACGGTCCGGCGCACCTGTCCGGGGTCCCGACCCGCCTCCTGGCACAACTCATCCAGAACCCGCAGCTTGTGCCTGACCTCCGACAGACTTCCGAAGACGTTGCCATACAGGTTGCAGGCGTCGGCGTAACGGGCAACCGTACGCAAGGTGCGCTTCTCCCCTCCTCCGGCCACCAGCAACGGCAGATGCGCCTGGCGTGGGGGAGGAGCAAAAGGGGCTCGGACCAGACGGAAGAAGCGTCCTTGAAAGTCCGAGGGCCCCGGTCCGGACAAGAGCAGGCGAATGACCTGGGCTGCCTCCTCCAGCCGATCGGAACGATCGCGAAGGCTTCCCAGGGGGATCCCGAAGGCCTCGTGCTCGCGCTCATGCCAGCCGGTCCCCAGGCCCAGTTCCACCCGACCCTGGCTGATGTGGTCCACGGTCACGGCCATCTTGGCCAATAACCCGGGCGGACGGAACGAGGCCGGACTGACCATGCACCCCAACCGGACCCGGCGGGTCAGGGCTGCCAAGGCCGCCAGCAGCGTCCATCCCTCCAGGATCGGACCCGCCTCGCAGTCTTCAGCCGAGGAGACCGTCAGGGGAAGCTCTTCCGCCGTGCAGGGGAGCAGATGGTCATAGGTCCACAAGGTGCGCCAACGCTGGAGGTCCGCCCGCAGTGCCGCAGCGCACAGCGTTTCCCAGGGCAGGACATTGGGGATTTCCAGGCCGAAGTGGATTCGAGGCACAGGGGTTGCTTCCCGGACGAGGAGGCAGACCCTTTTTGGCTCGCCGAGAAGGTCTTCCCTCCCCCGGCGAGAACGCCGAATTGATCCCCCCAAGAGCGCCCAAAGCCCGGGAGTCGCCCCGGCCGCCGTGGGAGAGCCTGGAACCGATTTTTCCAAAGCACCCGGGATGGGTGAAAGATCCCGGAGAATCACGACCAGACCAGGAGCCTGCTACCATGCCCATCAACCTCAAGAACCGCCATTTCCTGAAACTATTGGATTTCTCCAGCGACGAGATCCGCTTCATGCTCAAACTCGCGGCGGACCTCAAGACCGCCAAATACACCGGCAACGAGAAGCCCCGTCTGCTAGGCAAGAACATCGCCCTGATCTTCGAGAAGGAATCCACCCGCACGCGCTGCGCCTTCGAAGTCGCAGCCCAAGACCAGGGTGCCCACGCCACCTATCTGGGCCCCTCCGGCTCGCATATCGGCGTCAAGGAGACCATGAAGGACACCGCCCGTGTCCTGGGCCGTATGTATGACGGCATCGAATACCGCGGTTTCGGCCAGAGCATCGTCGAGGAACTGGCCGAGTACGCCGGGGTGCCCGTTTGGAATGGCCTGACCGACGAATTCCACCCCACCCAGGCCCTGGCCGACTTCCTGACCATCATGGAACACACCTCCAAGCCCTTGGACCAGGTGGTCCTGACCTACATGGGTGACGGGCGGAACAACGTGGCCAACTCGCTGCTGGTGGCCTCGGCCAAACTGGGATGCGACTTCCGTATCGGCGCCCCGGCCAAGTATCACCCCAGCCCCGAGCTGATGGCCCGCTGCGAGGAGGTGGCCGCCACCACCAAGGCCCGCCTGAAGGTCACCGAAGACCCGAACCAGGCCGTTGAGGGTGCGGATTTCCTGTACACCGATGTGTGGGTCTCGATGGGCGAGGCGGCCTCCCTGTGGGAGGAGCGGATCGCTGCTCTCCGCCCCTATCAGATCAACGCCGAATGCCTGCGCCGGACGGGCAACCCGAACGTCAAGTTCCTGCACTGCCTGCCCGCCTTCCACAACTCGGACACCAAGATCGGCCGCGAGGTCGCCGGGAAATACGGCCTGGAGAACGGCATGGAGGTGACCGAGGACGTCTTCGAGTCGCGCCACTCGGTCGTCTTCGACGAGGCCGAGAACCGGGTCCACACCATCAAGGCCGTCATGGTGGCCACCCTGGGTTCCTAGGAACCCTCCCCCCTACCCGGAGTCTCCTCGGGCTCCGTCCCGGCCCCATCGCCATGGGTGTCAGGACGGGGCCCGACCACATGTCCGGGGTTTCTGTCAATCCAGGAAGGGTTCCCAGGCACGCCCCGCCGGACGTGCCTGGAATACCAGGCGACTTCCGCTGAGGGGATGGCGCAGGACCAGATGGGAGGCGAACAAGGCTATACCTCCCTGACGCAAGGCACTGGAGGCTCCGTATTTCAGATCCCCGGCCAGGGGACAGCCGATATGCGCGAACTGGGCCCGGATCTGGTGGTGGCGCCCCGTCAGGAGGCGAACCTCCAACAGAGCCCGGGTCCTGCCGGTCTTCAGGACCCGATAATCCAGAATTCCGGGGCGGCTCCCTTCCACCGGCTGGTCGTGGGCCAGCGACAGATTGCGCCGACCATCCCGCAGCAGATGATGCTCCAGGCGCCCCTCTCCCGCTGGGAGGTTCTGAAAGCCCTCCACCAGGGCCAGGTAGCGCTTGGCGACCTGGCGGGTGCGGAACTGCTCGAAGAGGTCCCTGGCCGCGGCCCGCCCTCGGGCCACCGCCATCAGCCCCCCGGCGGGCCGGTCCAAGCGCTGCACCGGGTGTACCGGATACCCGGGAAGGCTCCGGGCCACCCAGTCCAACACCGAGAGAGCGCCGGAAGGGTCTGGCTGGGACGGCATGCCCACCGGTTTGTCCAAGACCACCAGCACGGGGTCGGAGTAGAGGATCCGGGGTTCCATCCCGCCCCGGATTCGCTGCTGCATGCGCCCCGCCTGCGCGGCGGGAAGGCGAAATTTCGTTGCCGGGGCACCGGGCTTCCGAGCGCGCAAGGGGCTTCGCTAACCCTGAATCCGCCGTCTACCGTGGCATTCGGCCGTCGAGGCGTTGAGACCCCACCCACACCAGGGTGTGGGTGGGAGGGGCCCGTCTGCGTCGTCAGGCGCACCTCTGCGGTGCTCACGTAGTTTCCAACTACGCTCCGCTC
>JAAZKF010000051.1 GCA_012799975.1 Burkholderiales bacterium | reverse complement strand
CCGGCAATGAGGGTAGCTCCAACACCACCATCATCAACCGGAATACGGTGAAGACCCAGCGTGTGACCTCGACTTCGACGACCTATCTGCCCCCCATCATCCGAGACCTGGGCAACATCATCACCAAGACGGTGCGCTCTACATCCCACAGGACCGTGACCCGTTACGCCAGCACCTGGCGGACCTCCATGTCCTTGCAATACAACGGCAGGTTCGACACCTCGTCCAGCACCTCGTCCAGCACCAGGACCTGGCTTTCCTTCCTTCGGGCTGCCGAGCGTGAGGTGGCTGACCGTTACCTGTACGACACCTATACCAAGACCGGCGAGACCTTCGACCGCACCGAGTCCAGCGAGTCGTTCCAGGACAGCCCGGACCTGATCCTGATCGGCGATGTCGACTCTCTCGAGGGAGGATATGCAGCCCAGGGGACCAGGGTCAAGACGGTCGACATCGTCGACTACATCTGGGAGGACATGCACAAGGACACCACCCGGCAGAAGGTCCTGGAGCGCTGGAAGGAATACCAGAAGAACATCCACGTGACCTACACGACCACCAGGACGAAGTATGGGGTCACTCCCATCGTCCTGAACATGGACGGGACCGGTGTATTGGGGGCCTCCGCGGGTCGTTGGAACGCTCCTCGAGACATCATGTCCGGTCCTCTGGCCGTCTTCGACTTCTTCGGCAGCGGCGAGCCGGTCCTGATGGAGTGGGTCAAGCCCCAGGACGGCCTGCTCGTCCGCCTCAAGGAGCGCGGCCCGGTGGACGGTACTTGTCTCTTCGGTTCGGGCAACGGTTTTGCAGATGGCTTTGAAGAACTGGCTACCCTGGACCGCAACCGCGACGGTCGGCTGACCGGCGACGAACTCGACGGGCTCTTCGTATGGCAGGACGCCAACGGAAACGCCATCGCCGGAATCTCCGAGGTGAAGTCCCTGGCCGACCTGGGGATCACCGAGCTGGGCCTGGACCACCAGAATTACGAGTCCTATTTCGTGCGCGACGGGCAGCGCTTCAAGATGTGGGACTGGCACCCGGTGGTCAAGCAGTTGCAGCGCGTCTCCTGACTTCCATGATGAACGCAAGGACGGTCAAGTTACTGACAGGCTTCAGCCTGCTGATCATGGCCGTCGCGCTCCTCTGGCCCGTCCACCCCGCACGGGCAGAATCTTCGTTGGCCTTCCTGGCCAACCGGGATCTGGCTTCCCTGGGGGTGGACCGGCCAGAGCTCTTCTGGCCCGTCCAGTTGAGCCGCGACGGCCGGACACTCCTGGCAACCGAAGATCTGGAGGGGGAGGCCACCCGGTCGGGGGCCCTCTCCAGGCTCTGGGTCATCCGTTTCAACTCGGACGGTTCGGTTCGCGAGGCCCGCAAGATCCCCCTGAAGATGCCGCGCTTCCTGCAGCTCACCATGACCCCCGACGAGCAGGGCGTAGTCCTGCTGGCCCGCGAGGGAGCTTCTTTCTGGTATCTGGACCTGCAGACGGGCGCCCTGCGGGAGTTCATCCATTCCGGGATGGGCGTGACCCGCTTCGTCGCCGAGCCCCACGTCCTGTGGCCATATCAGGGCCGCCTCTACACCCTCGGCTATCCGCTGGACTCCCAGGGAACCCGGCAGGGCCTTACCCTGGTGACCTTGGCTCCGGACAAGACCGACGAACAGGCCATCGGCTCCACCGGTGTGGAGGTGGCGGCGGTATATGACTACTTCGACCAGGTCCGCAACGCGCGCTGGCTGGATCCTTCCCTGGCCTTCATCGGGGGGACCCTCCAAGGGACCTTCAAGATGACCTGCTGGAAGAAGGACTCCGGGTTCCACGAGATCGCCACGCT
>JAAZKF010000377.1 GCA_012799975.1 Burkholderiales bacterium | reverse complement strand
GCCGATCCGCCGCTGCCCACGATCATCCCCGCCCCCTGGGTCTGGGGCCCCTTGCCGCCCTGCATCTGGCTCTTCATGGCCTCGGCGGCTCCGGCGCTCATCTGGATTTCCCGTTCCTTGCCATCCTCGTGGGTGGATTCGCCCTGGGCTCCCTGGGCCGGCTTGTCCTCCAACCCCTGAGCCTCCTGCGAGAGGTCCGTCTGATCGACCGGGGCTGCAGAAGCGCCACCGACTCCCCCTGCCGAAGCGGCTCCGCCGGTTCCTCCCGCAGAGGCCCCGGCGCCCTGCGCGCCATCAGCCTGCTGACCGGAAGCGGAAGCGCTGGAGCGGGACTTGCCAGGGGCGGCCACCTCCTCGACATCCTTCTTATTCACCTTGAACTCGCCGATAGAGTCCCCGGGAGCCTGGATCGTGTTGGCCTGGATATGGGGCTGGAACTCGATCTCGAACTTGCTCTTCTTCTTTTTCTTGCTTTGCTTGTCGTCGCCATCTGCGCCTTTGGCCTTCTGGGCCTGGTCGGGCGACCCCAACTTGCCGTTCACATAGTCGCGCAGAGCGGTGACCATGCTGTCTACATCGGCCCCCTGCTGTTGCTGGGTCGGCACAACGGCCTGGACAGCTTCTTCCGAGAGGGCCGAGACATCCCGGGTCGCAGTGCCGGCGGCGGCGGACGCTCCCTGGCTGGCGCCGATCTTCTGTTGCTGATCAGCCACCATCTGCTGGGTCAGCTCCCGGGCCTTGGTCCTGGTTACGTCCAGGCTGGAACCAGCATCCCTGACTATGTTCGAGGCGCTGCCGATCTGCATGACACGGTTCCCCTTCTACGCAAAGATCTCTCTGCTTATAAACTAGCGAATAATCGGCATGGTAGCATGTCAACCAGATATTACCGATGTTAAATCCTGATTACAGAAATTAAAACATGGTTTAGCCGGGGAGAACTGTGAGGCTTCCTTCGGACCTCCAGGTCGATTGAAGTAGATGCCGGCCCAGTCGGCTCACCAGCAGGGCGCCGAACCGAGCACCGACCAAGACCAGCACCAGGATGGTACTGCATCCCGGCGGCCAGTCTCGATCTCAGATAGCCGGGGAACCGGGACCAGTCCAACCCGACCTGGAACATGTTCCACCTCTACCTCATCCTGGAGGACCCGCGCCACGGTCCATTCTTGGACGACCCGAATAAGGATCCGTACCCGGAGTGGTACGACGGGCGGACCTGGCTTGCTGAGGAAATCAAGGAATACAAAGCATACCGCGATTCGCAGCCATCACTATTCCCCACATGATGCCCCGGGTCATCGACGCCCACCCTCCATGGCCGCCCCTGGCCCACTTTCGCTGGCCATGCCGGTGAGGTGAAGAAGGGGCTGGCACCGCAACCGGCACCAGAAAGGAATTCAACCGGGAAGAGGCCTCGCCAGAAAATGAAGAAACCCCGCCGTGACGGGGTTCTTTCGTGGTGGGCCGTGCAGGATTCGAACCTGCGACCACCTGATTAAAAGTCAGATGCTCTGCCACTGAGCTAACGGCCCGGGTATG
>JAAZKF010000376.1 GCA_012799975.1 Burkholderiales bacterium | reverse complement strand
GGAGGCGGCGCCAGGGCCTGCTGGTTCGAGATGTTGTAGAAGCCGGCCCCGTAGTTGCCCGTGCGCTGGGGGAAGAGGTCGTTGGGGTCCCCGATGACCATCTCTATCCGGTCCTGGGTATCCATCCGGTAGATCTGGCAGGGATTCAGATTCGAGAGCAGATACTGGAAGCTCCCGGAGCCAGCCAGGCCTGCGAAGTCCTGGAAGGTCCCCATGTAGAGGTGGTCGGCGAAGACACCCAGGCTCACCGCCGCGTTGGCTTTATCGCCCAGACCCCGCGGGTACTTCCCGCCCGGGCCAACCACGCACTCCCATTCCCAGCCGAACTGGTTACGAGTCTTGACATCGAGGGGAACCGGACGTCCGCGGAAGAGCAGGAAGCCGTTGTTGTCCTCGTCTTCCGGGTTGGTGGCCTTGCCCATCACGACGTACAGGTCACCGTTGAAGGACCTGAACTCCCACAGACCACCGATGGCTGCGGGTTCGCCCTCGCCAAAGTCTTCGGTCGAGGCGACCTGGGTCCAACCCTCGGTCGAGGTACCCGCGCCCGGAGGCTGAACCTGCGGGTCGGTTGCGAAGAAGATATCGTTGTTGCTGGTCCCCACGAAGAGCTTCTCGTCGTGGACGGTGATGGGGCGGAGAGTATTGCCGTTTCCGCCGGCCCCGATGCGCATTACCTCGAACGGGCCTGAACCGTCCTCGCGAATCTGCAGGACCCGGTTATGGCCCCAGAAGCTTCCGAAGCTGACCATGTAGAGGTTTCCGTTGAAGGCCTTGGCCCCACGATAGCCCAGATCCTGGGGGATCGGGCCCTGGATGGCCCGAGCAACCTGCAGGTCAGCCTGGACGCGGTAAGGGTCCGGGGGCGGGGTCGGCTCAGGGGACGGGGTCGGAGTTGGGGTTGGGGTTGGGGTTGGGGTTGGGGTTGGGTCCGGCGCCTCCACGGCTGGTGAGGTGTACACCAACTCCCAGGGCTGGGAGCCATCCGCCTTGTAGCGGAAGATGCGCGCCCGATAGTCGGTGGAGTCCAGGAAGACATCGTCCCCGAATATGGTGCGGATCTGCTCCTTGGTCAATCCGGAACGCGCCAGGGCCAGGGTGATCAGGTTCCGATTGGAACCCACGTAGATATAGTCATTGCCCTGCACTCTATGGGTTTCCATGCACCAGGCATAGCTGTTCTCGCGGTCGCCGCCCGGTTGGATGCCGTCCGGCTGTCCGGAGGTGGCTCCGATATTGGTCATGCGATGCCAGGAGTAGATCGTGGCGGCCCCGACGGCCGTCGTCAATAAAAATGCGAGTAGGATGACCAGGATCTTGCGTCTTGGCATATTCAACCTCCCCAACGAATGTGCCGGCCCTTGGGGCCAATGCCCCGAGTATGCCTCGACCCAGCGCCTCGGAGTATGACCGAGAACATCCCGGGACCAATATTTTTGACAGAAGAAAGCAAACTCGACAGGTCCTGGGGTCGGCCAGGCCAGGCGGATTCTCCGAGACTGTTCCCCGAAACTCCGTCAGAGTATCTGCCCGGGCGCCATGATCCCCGACATGACAAGGCTTTGTCAAGCAGGAACCTGTCTCCTGAATCCGCCGCCCTGCATGGCCTTCGGTCGGCGCTCCGATCCCGTGGGCGGAGTGGGTCTTGTTCAAGGAGGCAGCCTTCATATCAGTTTATGTCAGGATCTCCCAGGTCGGTTCATGCCGGGGATCTCCCCGCTCGGGGAAACTCCTCCTGAAACCCGGCTCCCGCACGGACGTCTGCGAGAAAGATTCAAGAAGTTGATCCCCGTCGGCGGGAAGGAAGTCCCTGGGGCGAAGCGAATGCAGCCTGCGAATGCCGGTTCTCGAACACGAGATCGGCCCACCGCAACGGGCCCCAAGGCCTCGCGGTCGAGTTTCCGGCAAAGGAGGTGAAAGAAAGATGAAGGCTTTCCGCGTTCTCGTTTGTGCCATGTTGTTCGCGGCCCTCATGGTCACTGCCGCTGGGGTGGCAACCGCTAATGACAACACCCTGCAGCCGAACCACAAGATGGCTCCGGGCGTATGGTACTACAGTTGGATTGGACCGGGCTCCCTGGAGTTCGGGCTCCCCGACCAGGGGACGATGTGGCAGAAGGACTTCGAAGGCGAGGTCCGCTACATCGACTCCAAGTTCATGGCCATCGCCGCTGACGGCAGTGGTGACATCATGAACTTCTACCTCTATCCCAACCTGACCGAGTGCACCCCGTCCTTCGACGGCGTCCGCGTCGGCTCGCATGTGCAGGTTCGTTCCGACGACCGTCACCGCGTCCGTTGGGTGAAGGTGGTCCCGTTCCACGAGTGGCTCCAAGCGCAGGCCAAATAAGGCTGCTACAAGCTCTCGACGACGGCCCTTTCGGTCTGAAAACCGGAGGGCCGTCGTTTTTCTTTCGACAACCCGGGTTGGAGAAGCCGACAGCTTGACGCTACGCCGAATCCTCCATATAGACATGGACGCCTTCTTCGCCTCGGTCGAGCAGCGCGACCATCCCGAGTGGTCGGGAAGGCCCCTGATCGTGGCCGGGGCCCCTCAAGCCCGGGGCGTGGTGGCTGCGGCCTCTTACGAGGCCCGGGCCTTTGGTATCCGCTCGGCCATGGCCAGTGCCGCCGCCGAGCGACTATGCCCCCACCTGATCCGCGTCCCTCCGCGCCACGAACGCTACCGCGAGATCAGTCGCGAAATCCAGGACCTCTTCCGGGATTACACCGACCTGCTCGAACCCATCGCGCTTGACGAATGCTTCCTGGACCTCAGCGAGTACTGCCTTCAAAAGCGGCTTCCCCTGTCCCGGGTCGCCCGCGAGATCAAGACGCGAATCCGCCAGCAGACCGGTCTGACCGCCTCAGCCGGAGGGGCCTCCAACAAACTCCTGGCCAAGATCGCCTCTGACCTGAAGAAACCGGACGGTCTGGTGGTCGTGGCTCCCAGCCAGGTCGAAGCCTTCCTGGCTCCCCTCCCCGTGGAACGGATCTGGGGAATCGGCCCGGTCATGGCGGGCCGCCTGCACTCCCTGGGTATCCGAACCATCGGCGAACTGGCCGCACGGTCGCCGGCCTGGTTGGAACTGACCTTCGGCCGGCAGGGTTTGGAGATGGGACTTCTGGCCCGAGGCCTGGATGAGCGCCCCGTGGTGCCCTGGCGCGAGCCCCGGTCTCTCTCGGCCGAGAACACCTTTGCTCGGGACGTGCGGGTCCCCCAGATCGTGCTCGAGGAAATCGCCGCGCAGGCCGAGGAGGTGGCCCGACGTCTGAAGGGTCACGAGGTCGTCGGCCGGACGGTCACCTTGAAGCTGCGCTACGCAGATTTCACCACGATCACCCGCAGCCGGACGTCGCGACGTCCCATCGAAACGGCCGGGCAGATCAAGGCCCTGGCCACCCGGCTCCTGAGCCGGACCGAATTTCCCCAGCGACCCGTCCGCCTGGTCGGCGTCGGGGTCTCGGGCCTTCTGGACCGCCTTCGCCCCGTGCAACTGGAACTCTTCGATCACGAGGAGTGAGCCTCTCCCAGGCGAACACGCGCCGATGCACAAGCCCACCCCCATCAGCGGATTCCCCGAGTGGCTCCCGGCCCAGAGGTTGGAGGAGCAACGTTTCCTGGACACCATCCGGCAGGTCTACGAGCTGTACGGCTACACCAACCTGGAGACCAGCGCCGTCGAGCGCGTCGAAGTCCTTCAAGCCAAGGGGGAGGTCGACAAGGAGATCTACGGGCTGGGACGCCTGCGAGGACAGACGAATCGCTGGGAGCTGGCCCTCCACTTCGACCTGACGGTGCCGCTGGCCCGCTACGTCGCCCAAAACTACGGGGACCTGAACTTCCCCTTCAAACGCTACCAGATCCAGAAGGTTTGGAGAGGCGAGCGCCCCCAGGAAGGCCGCTTCCGGGAATTCTACCAGGCAGACGTCGATGTGATCGCCGAGGACCGTCTGCCTCTGCACTTCGACGCCGAGATGCCGGCCTTGATCCACGATATCTTCCAACGCCTGGGCATCAAAGCTCTTCTGCGCCTCAACAACCGCAAGATCCTCAAAGGCTACTACGAGGGCCTGGGCTTGGCCGAGGAACGCGTTCCCGAGGTGCTCCGAGAGGTCGACAAACTGGAAAAGATCGGCCCGGACGCGGTCCGGCGCACCCTGGAAGAGTCAGGCCTGGATTCGACCCTGGCAAACCGCTGCCTGGAACTTTCCACCCTGAAGGGGACGGGTGCCGAGGTTTTCCGCCAAGCCCGGGCCCTGGGCGTCCGCCATCCCGTACTGGAGGAAGGCCTGGAAGAGCTGGCCTTCGTGGCGACCGAGCTGAGCCATCTGCCCGCCGACCAGGTGGTCTTCGATCTGGGCATAGTGCGGGGGCTGGACTACTACACGGGGACCATCTACGAGACCACCCTCCCCGAGCATCCGGGCCTGGGCAGCATCTGTTCGGGCGGGCGCTACGAAAACCTGGCTTCCGAGTTCATCAACCGCAAGCTTCCGGGGGTCGGTATCAGCATCGGCCTGTCTCGCCTGCTGGCCCACCTTTTCGGCTCGGGAACCCTGGCCCCGACCCGTCAGACCCCCACCGAAGTCCTGGTCTTGTGGCCCTCCACAGATCTTCGCCAGGCCTGTCGAGACATCGCGGTCCGCTTGCGGGAAGCGGGTATCCCCACCGAAATCTTCCACGAACCGATGGCCCTGAAGAAACAGATCCGCTACGCCGACCGCAAGGGAATCCCCTACGTGCTCTTCCCCCACCGCTGGACCCCCGAGGAGGACCTGGTGGAGATCAAGCAGCTCGCCAGCGGAGAGCAGGAGGAACTGCCCCTGGAGACCTGGTGTGCCCGACACCAGCGCGTTTGCTCGATCCAGTGCCTGGAGCGGTGAGGTGAAACCTTGAAGACCGAGCGGATCCGCGTCGACCAGGCCCTGGTCGAGCGTGGTCTGGCGCCCAGCCGTGAGAAGGCCCAGGCCCTGCTGATGGCCGGAGAGGTCTTCATGTCCGGACAGCGCATCGACAAGCCCGGAACCCGGATTCCCCGGACCGCTGAACTGGAGGTGCGGGGTCGCGGCCTCCCCTTCGCCAGCCGGGGCGGGCTGAAGCTGGAGAAGGCCCTGGAAGTCTTCGACATCCGACCGGAGGGCCTGGTGGCCGCCGACCTCGGCGCCTCGACCGGCGGATTCACCGACTGCCTCCTGCAACGAGGAGCCCGGCGCGTCCACGCGGTGGATGTAGGCCGGGGGCAGTTGGACCTGCGCCTGCGCCAGGACCCCCGGGTCGTGGTGCGCGAGCGCACCAATGCCCGCTTTCTCAAACCCGAGGATCTGGGCGAGACCGTCGACCTGGTGACGCTGGATCTGTCGTTCATCTCGCTGGAATTGGTCCTACCCGCGGTACGCAACCTGGTGAATCCGGGTGGCGCCGTGGTGGCCCTGGTCAAGCCCCAATTCGAGGCCGGTCCGGCCCGCGTAGGTCGGGGAGGCGTCGTCCGCGATCCCGAGGTGCACCGCGACGTGCTGCTGGGGCTCCTGCGCCGGGTTGGCGCACTGGGCTTCACCCTCTTCGGACTTACCTTCTCTCCGGTTCGCGGACCGGCCGGCAACATCGAGTTCCTGGCAGGGTTCCGGCGAAACGGCGGGGAACTGCTCAGCGACCTGGAGGAGCGCGTCTCCCGAGTGGTCGAGGAGGCCTGGACGGCCTTCGAGTCTCCCTCCTGAAAAGGAGTCCCCGTGTCGCGACAGGCCAAGGTGGGTGGATTTTTCCTGGCGCTCTTCGCCTTGTTGTTCTTCCTCTCGCCGAGCCTCTCCCAGCGCTCGACGGTCCTGGGCAACTCCTACACCCTGCTCTTCAAGGAGGTCAACGGCCTGCGCGAGGGGGACGTCCTGAAATTCTCAGGAATTTCAGCGGGGAGAATCGCCAGGATCGACTTCAGCACCACCAGCCAGAAGCAGGAATTCGGGGCAGACGCCCAGGTGGCCGTCCTGGTCGTCACCGACTTCGGAGTCCGGATTCCCGAAGATAGCCGGGCTTCAGTCGAAGGGACCATCGGCGGCAAGCGCTGGGTCGAGCTCACCCCGGGGAAGTCTTCGAGCTTCCTGCGCCCGGGAACCGTCGCCCGGCTCCGACTCAAGCCGATGCAGAGCGACCAACTGGAGGCCAGCCTGGCTGGCCTGCGGGAGATGAATCAGCGGACCGCCGCCCTGCGGGCTTCCCTGGAAGACCCGGACTTCCGCCGGAAAATCAAGGATCTGGCCTCCAATACCCGCTTCTACAGCACCGAAGTGGAAGGTCTGAGCCGCCAGGCGCAGACCCGGGTGGCAGGTATGGACCGGCAACTGGACGAGCATCAAAAGGAGATCCTCGGTCAACTGGACCGGATCAGCGCCCAGGTGGACAAGGCCCGCCTCCGGACCGAAGAGCTGGTCCCACGACTCAACGAAGAGGTCCAAACCTGGGAGTCTCGGATGGAAGCCGCCAGCCCCCGGATCCAGGCCGTGATCGACCAGGCGGACCGCGAGACCCGGAAATTCCGGGAGATGATCGAAAAGGCCGAGGAAAAGATCCACTCCGCCGGGCTGGATGAATCGGTCCGCGAAAAACTTGGCCGGATGGCCCGGCGGACCGAAGAGATGGCCACCCTGGCCGAGGACCTGCACATGGTCTCGTCCAATCCCGAGACCCAGGCAGAGCTGCGGGAGATGGTGGCCCGCTCCCGGCGCCAGGCCGAGGAACTGCGCCAGAATCTGGAGCGCTGGGAGAGGTCCATACCCTGAAAGAGCCCTCCCTGTCCTCCCGCCACGCCGGAGCGGTGGTCCTGGTCAGTCTGTCATGGAGCGCCTGACGGGACGGAGCTCAATCCTCCTGGACCCGCAGGGCCCCTCCACGCCCGGGATCCTCGATACGTTCGAGGATTCCGTGCAGCAGGACCAGGCTGGTTCCGGCCAGGAAGAGCATGGTCCCCAGGAACCCGACCGTCTCGGGCAAGGTCTCCTGGATTCCTCTCAGGCCGATGATCTGCCCCAGGGTCGGGATGAAAGCCGCCACCGCAGCCAGAGGCGAAAGAGCCTGAGGGGTCACCACCAGCCCCATGCTCATCAGCAGCCATCCCTTCCAACTTGGAACCCGCCTGAGCAGGGCCTCCAGCCCCACGACCAAGGCCACCCCGGCCAAAATAAACCCGGGGTCGAAAGTCCCCGTCACCAGGCCCGCCACGAACGCCAACAACAAGCAGGTGATGGCCATACCATGACTGGCGTGGGTGCTGCGGGCGCGCGCCGAACTCCACAGCCCCAGAAGCCCAGAGGTCAGGGCCAGGGCCACCGAGAACAGGTAGAGACTCCCCAGTCCCAACAGGCTCAGGGCCTCAGCATAGACGTAGATCAGCAGGACCGGGAAGGCCAGCGTCATCTGGAGCAGAGGATGGAAGAGCCCTCCCAGGAGCTTGCCGAAGACCACCTGCCGGGCCGTGATCCCGGTTAGCGCCAGGTCCTGCCAGTTTCGCCGATCCCGCTCTCCGGTCAAGGCACCGGCCAGCAACGCGGAAGACCGCACAGACAGGCTCAACAAGAAGAGCAGCACGGTCCCCAGGAAGCCGACCTGAAGGGGTCGAGCCAGGCGCTCGTGGCGGTGGGGTGGCACGCTTCCGGTCCCCTGCTGGAAATCAGGTGGGGGCGGAGGAGCCATGGCGAGGTCGCCCAGAGTCCGCGGATCGACCTGTTCCAGGGGGCAATTCCGAACCTCCCGGACCGTTCCGCGTGGAGGACCTACCGGTTCGAGCGCCTGAACGGCACCCCATGGCATGGGGACCCCGAAGCATTGATACAGAGCCAGACGAAAACAGGTTTCCGGACGATGCCCACGGATGAGCAGGGTCGTGTGATGGCCGGGAGCCGTAGCGTATACGACCCGAGCCCCCGTCTGCTCGACGGCGCGCGGGGGGGGTGGAGGCGGAACCCCCAGGGGCGCCCGGAGGCGAACCTCGACCCGCGGAGAGGTGGTTGGGAGCAACGATTCGGAGTGTTGCACGGACCAGGCCCGAGCGTACAGGAACGGTGCCAGGAAGAGGACCAGCCAGATTACCAGTCCAGGCCAGGTTCCTGCCCCCGTCCGCGCCTGCCAGGCGACTTCGCGCAAGAAGGCGGCGTTGCCCGAGAAGGCTGGCAGAAGGTCCTGGACCCATGAAGGGGCCCAGGCCTTCCTCCAGGCCCCGTGAACGGCCCCCTGCTGAACCTCAGAGGTATTCGGTGCCTCAGCGGCCAGCCGTCTCGCGGCCAGGCCCAGCATCCCCACCCCCCCCAGGATCAGGAAGACGAGGTTCACCGGCACCAGCCAGAGGTGCATTCCGAAGCCCGCTTCGGGAACCGTTACCAGGGCCAGGGCCACCAACGGGTTGGCAGCCGTGAAGAAGATGGGTGGTTCGGAACGCACCAACACGGCTCGCAGCAACAGATCGCCGAACGGCGAAAAGACGAGCCACAGGCCTTTGAAGAGCCAGCCCGAGAGAACCGCCTGAGAGGTCGTGCCCGCCAGGCTGGAGACCAGCAAACCCGAGGCGGAAGCGAAAAGACCGGCGGCCAGGGTCAGGGCCATGGTGCCGGCCAGGGCCTGAAGGGGAATTCCACCGACCACGGTCAGGACCAGCAGGGCCGGAAGCGCCGACAAGACCAAACGACACAAGGAGAAGATCTCGCCGGAGACCTTTCCCATTACCACCTGGCCCGCCGTAAGCTGCGTCAGGCGCAACCCGTCCAGGGTCTTCTTCTCGCGTTCTCCGGTGATCGCTCCGTAGAGGGTGTTGCCTCCCCGCAGAGCAGCCAGCAGGACCAACAGGAAGGCCCCGATCTCGAAAACCGTGCAGGCACAGACGCCGAGCGACCAGGGGATTATAAGCAGCCCCCCCCAAAGAAGCGCAGCCAACAGGACCTGCCGAGAGTTTCCTGGCCAACTGACCGAGGCCCGACCCAGCAACGGATTTTCCAGAAAACTCCTCATGGAGAAACCTCCCATCCCTCAGCAGCACGGGTGAGGTTGAGATACGCGGATTCCAGACTGGGCAGCTCCTCGGAGAAGGCGACCAGGGAGATCCCCTGGCCGACGATCCGGGCTACGAGGCGGGCCAGCTCCGCCTCATCCCCCCCCTTCACCTGGAAAACCAGGCTCTGATTGTCCCAACGCAGGCCTTCGATGTCGGGCCTTCCCGCCAGGAAGTCGAAGAGGTCCTCGGAGTTACCCAGTGCGCGGGCACGCACGAAACGTCCTCCCCGCATCTCGATAAGGTCTCGAGTCTCCTGGACGCACACCATGCTCCCCCGGCTGAGGATGCCCACCCGATCGCACATCTCGGCCAGGTCCTCCAGGATGTGGGAACTGATCAGGATGCTGACCCCTTGGCGCTGCATGCGACGGAGAATCTCACGAAGTTCGAGACGCGCCAAGGGATCCAGGCCGCTGGCCGGCTCGTCCAGCAACAGGACCCGAGGGCCGTGTAACAGGGCCCTCCCCAAGGCCAGGCGCTGCTTCATTCCACGCGAAAGCCCTTCGACTCCCTGCTCGGCCAGGGTCTCGATGCCGACCAGGCGCATGGTCTCCTGGATGGCGTAATCCCGGGTCGCTTCGGGAAGATGGCAGGCGCGGGCGAAGAACTCGAAATACTCCCGGACCAGCATGTCGTCGTATACGCCCAGCACGTCGGGCATGAACCCGATCTTGGAGCGCACCGCGCGAACCTGATCCAGAGGGTGGCCGCAAATCGTTGCCTCGCCCGAATCCGGACGGGTCAGGGTGGCCAGGATGCGGAGCAGGGTAGTCTTCCCAGCCCCGTTGGGGCCGACCAGCCCGAAAATCTCGCCTTCCAGAAGGGTCAGGTTCAAATCCGTCAGGGCCAGCGTCCCCCCATAGCGCTTGGTCAGGGAAACCGCCCGCACCACGGGTTCACGACCGGAAGCCAGAGCGGTCGCTCCCTCGGAAGGGATCCGCTCGGGGGAAGGCGGGTCGGGAGCAGGGCGTTCTTCCATCAAAGCAGCACCTGCGACCAGGGCCTCAGGCTCGTTGTCCAGCCGGGTTGTCGGGCGCAAGGAACTGCTCATCGGTCATCTGCCGGGGCGGGTACAAACCGGCACCACGCCTGCGGCCTCTCCATCATACCATGAAACAGATTTCTTCAGGTCGTCGGGAGGCCAGCCTGCGCAGAGGCTCCAGGCTGCCCACTGCTAAAGGTGGAGGGATCGGGAAGAACTGAGAAGAAGCCCGGCCCCCCTTATGAAGATCGCTACTTGGAACGTCAACGGGATCCGCGCCCGCCAAGCCCAGGTGCAGGAGTGGATGGAACTGGAGAAGCCGGCCCTGCTGTGCCTCCAGGAGCTCAAAGCCGCTCCGGAGCAGGTTCCCCGGGCACTGGTGGAGATGAATGGTTACTGGCACTGCTGGCACGGCCAGAAGGGCTACTCGGGTGTCGGGCTGCACGTCCGGCGAGACCTGGTGGTCGAAGCCCCGGTCTTCAGCCATCCCGAATTCGACTTCGAGTGCCGCGTGGCCTCGGTCGACCTGGGGGACCTGACGGTCCTGTCCTGCTACGTCCCCAACGGAGGCAAGGACTTCTCTGCCAAGATGCGGTTCCTGGCCGATCTCCAGGCCCATGTCCGGGACCTGCTGGTTCAGGGTCGACACGTCCTGCTCTGCGGGGACCTGAACGTGACCCGTTCGGATCTCGACGTCCATCCCAAGGAGATCCGGAAGAAAGCCATCGGCCAGTTGCCAGAAGAGCGCCAGGCCCTCGAGGAGATTCTGGGGCTGGGCCTGGTGGACCTGACCCGCATGCTGCATCCCGAGGAAGCCGGCATCTATACCTGGTGGCCCCCCTGGCGCCAGATGCGGGAACGCAACATCGGATGGCGGATCGACTATATCCTGGCCTCGTCGGAGATGGCCGCTACGGCCCTGGAATGCCTCCCCCAACGCGAATTCGGGACCAGCGACCACGGCCCGCTGGTAGCCCTCCTGGATTGGCCTTCACAAACGGCCGCCCCCGCCTAGGCGTTCGGCGCAGGATTATCCGGGTGGCGCTGGTGCTCATCCAGCGGAGCCATGACCCATCGGGCCAGGAACCAGGCCAGGACCAGGCCCAGGACCAGGACGCCCAGCCCCAGGCGGAAAACCAGCCAGGTCTCGCGGGCCACCTTGTCCTCCACGGCGTCAATATCGCCCAGGAAGAGCACCCAACCCACAGGTTCCCCCCCCTCTCCCGGGGCCATGGCTACGGCATGCTCCAACCAGCGGCTAGCGCCGACATCCAGGGTCGACAGGGCAGAGTCTTCGCCTTCCGCTGTCACCTGCTCGGCAAGATCGGCCCGGGATGACCAGCTGGCCACAGATCTTTCCAAAGAGTTGAGTATCGCCGGCGAAGGGCGGCGACCTGCCCGACGGTCGTGCGCCACCAGGATGGTGCCATCGGCCACGATCAGGATGATCCCGTCCGAGAGCCCGTGTCCCCAGGCCGCCAAAGTCTTCTCGGTAACCCGCTTGGCCAGGAGCAGCACTCCGTCTTGTCCCCGGTCCGGCTGAAGCGGTACGACGGCAGCCAGGTAAAATGAACCTTGGGGTTGCAGGCGGACCGGTCCGGAGCGGGCGGTACCATCGGCAAAAACAGCGTCGATGAGCGGGATCTCGACCGACTGCCCCTCGCTGGGCAACTCGGGCGGCACCGAACCATCTGCCGGCCCCTTCTCGGGCGGAGAGGTGGCTTCCGAGGGTTCGACGGCCTGTTCCTCGGGGATGATACCCGGTCTTTGAAAGCTCGACTGGACCCGCCCGTCCGAGCCGACCATGAGCAGGACATCCCCCCCCGCAGCCTCCAGGATTTCAACCAGATCGGCCCGGAAGGAATCCTGGAGCGCGACCCGCTCGGGAGAATCCGGGGCGAGCATGGCCAAGGCCTGGTGATACTCCTGCAGGCGGGAGTCGGCGACGACCAGGCCGGCCTGCCGGTTGAGCTGGTCGAGATCCCGGGCCCTGGTCGAGCGGAAGGATTGGGCCGTCTGGAGCAGGGAAGCTGCCAGGTCCTGACGATACTGGTAGGTCGCCCCCAGGTTCAGACCCACCCCGAAGAGGAAGAGGCAGAGCAACAACACCCCTCCGACAAGTCCCAGAAGGCGTCTGCGGGTGGCCCGGAAGGCCTGCCCGGCTGGTGAAGAGGGGCGCGTCGGGAGCCTCACGTGTTCCACCCCAGGATCTCGCGAACCTGGCGAGCCAGATGGAGCGGGTCGAAGGGCTTGGCGATCACGCCGGCCACCCCCAGGTCAGGGAAGGGGGTCGAGTCCTTCGGATGGGACCTGGCGGTCAGCAATACGACGGGAATGGTCGCCGTAACGGGCTGTCCGGCCAGGAGTCGGACGGTTTCGGGGCCATCTGTTTCAGGCATCATGACATCGAGCAGGATGGCTTCTGGCCTCTTTTCGGCAGCTAACCGGAGCGCTTCGGTTCCGTTGGAGGCCGTCAGGACCTGCCAGCCCTCGACCAGTTCCAGGCTGGTCTGGGCGATCTTGCGGATATCGGGGTCATCGTCCACAACAAGCACGCGTCTGGACACGGGACCCTCCAAGGGACTGGAACATTGTGGCCTGCCCCTCCCCCCAGGCTTCCTTTTTCGTTCGAATCCCTCCTGCCGGAGTCCTTCGTGCCTCCCCAGTCGGCGACCGGCGAGCTTCCGGAGGAGTCCCGGCCTGGCCGGTGAATTCCTCGCGCATGCGCTGCATTTCGGAAGACGACGGATTCTGGAGCGGCAGCCGGGAATCTCGGCCTATCGAGGAGTCGGCATGACCCCATCAACCGTGCCCCCCACCTTCGCCGAGAAAGATCTGGACTACTACCTGCGCATGATCCGCGGCGACTTCGCCGAGTTGGAAGAAACCCACGCCCTGCGGGTTTCTCCCGGTCCATCCCAGAAGAACATCGTGATCCTGTTGGATCGCCCCAGCCTGGGACCCACCGACGCGCTGGGGGCCCGGCTGCTCCGTCACTTCATGAAGGCCTTGGTTTACAACCAGGTCAAACCCCGGGCGGTCATCTTGATCCATCAGGCCGCTCGTCTGGCCCTGGCAGGCTCCGAAATCCTGCAGCAATTATCGATTCTGGAAGAACAGGGCGTCCGGGTCCTGGTCTGCGTCGCCTCGGCCGACGAGTTCGGGATCTCCGACCAGCTCAAGGTGGGCTTCATCGCAGACATGGACAATATCTGCGACCACCTGCTGAACGCCTGGAAAGTGATACGTCTCTGAATTGACTCCACTCCTATCCCTGGTCATCCCCACCTTCAACGAAAGCCGCGGCCTGGAATCCCTGGTCGACCGGATCTTTACAGCCCTCGAGCGCAACGACCTGTCAGCGGAGATCATCGTGGTCGATGATAACTCGCCCGACGGGACGGGCGAACTGGCCGAAGAGCTGGCCCGACGCTACCCTTTGAAGGTCGTTCACCGCAGCGGCAAACTCGGGCTCTCCTCCGCCGTCCTGGACGGCTGGGCAGTGGCTGAGGGCCGGGTTCTGGGCGTCATGGATGCGGACCTCTCCCACGACCCCGAGATCCTCCCCGACATGCTGGCCTCGATCACCGAAGGGGGGGCCGAGGTGGCCGTGGGCAGCCGCTACATCCCCGGAGGAGGCCTGGGCAACTGGCCCTGGTTCCGAAGGCTTGCTTCCATGACCGCTGTGTTGATTGGGCGCCCCATCTGCCCGGTTCACGACGTCACCTCGGGTTATCTGATGTTCCGCCGGAGCGTGATCCAGGGCGTCCAACTCGACCCCATCGGCTTCAAGATCGGGCTGGAGGTCCTGGTGCGTGGGCGCTATCGGACCTTCACCGAAGTTCCCTACACCTTCACCGACCGGGCTGTCGGCAAGAGCAAGTTCGGACTGCACGAAATCCGCAACTACCTGGTCCAGTTGATCCGCTTGGCCTGGCACTGGCTGCGGACCCGCCCCCGCCGGGAGCGGGTTCCCTACCTCAGGGCCCCGGGCGGGACTAACTGATCCTGGTCCGGGCTTCATCCTGGGCCCAAGCCTCGGGCGAAGGAGCGGGAGGCCAGGCCCAGCCCCAAGGCCAGCACCACCAGTCCCCCGGCGAAGAAGGGCCAATGGGTGTGGACCAACTCCTCGGAGTAGATGGTCACGATGCCGTAGCAGACCAGACCCACCCCGAACCAGCGCAGCAGCGTGACCTGTTCGCGAAAGAGCAGCCAGCCCATCAAGAGAATCGCCACGTACCCGATGCTGAGCAGTGGATAGACGAAACTCAGCGGAGTTCG
>JAAZKF010000050.1 GCA_012799975.1 Burkholderiales bacterium | reverse complement strand
TGCGTTCTGAGGAGCGGAGCGCAGTTGGAAACTACGTGAGCACCGCAGAGGTGCGCCTGACGACGCAGACGGGCCCCTCCCACCCACACCCTGGTGTGGGTGGGGTCTCAACGCCTCGACGGCCGAATGCCACGCCAGACGGCGGATTCAGGGAAGTAGGGGGAATGGCTTCTTCGCGATGTCATCCTGCCACATCATCACAGGGGCCTCAGCACGCCCGGCAGGAAGTCCGCGGAGGCGGGCTGGACTCAAGCGCTGCCTGCCGCCAGGTGTCATGGCGACAAAGCTCGAGGCAAGGCTCATCGCGCCCCCGCAGGATCCCGTCCCCCAGGCACGGAATGAGCGGGCCAAGATGGGGGATTGAACCTGAAGACAGGCCGACGAGGAGGACGACAGACGTGGCTGGAGCGGCGCGACGAGTATTCCTGGGTACGGACGGAGGAGCCACCACTTCCAAGGTGGGTGCAGTGTGGCAGGACGGCACGACCGTCTCCACCCGCCTCCTGCAGCGCCCTACGGGCTCGGAGGGCGGGCCCGACGCGGTGGTCCAGGCCTGGGTGGCCGCTGCCAGCGACTATCTGACCGAGCACGGCCTGGAATGGGACCAGGTTCAGGGCGTGGGGCTGGCCATCCCGGGACCCTATCCGCGCTATGGGGTCCTGGGCCGCTCGCCGAACCTGCCGGAATCCTTTGTCGACTGGAACGTCCACGAAGCCTACAGCCAGGCGCTGGTCGCCAGGGCCGGCCGAGCCGTCCCGCTGGTGGTAGGTAACGACGGCAACATGGGGGGGGTGGCCGAAGCCCAGCACGTGCGTGGTTCGAGACAGGCGACGGTCCTGATGCTGGCCCCGGGCTCGGGTCTGGGCTGTGCTTTCGTCGATCGCCACGGTCTGCCGCTGGACGGCGATACCCTCAACGGCATGGAGGCTGCCCACATGCCGGCCCCCCTGCATCTGCTGGACGAGCCCGCCTACCCTTGCGGGTGCGGGCGCACCTGGGGCTGCGTCGAGATGTATACCGCGCTGGCCGGCCTCCCCTACCTGATCGAGCGGCGCCTGCCGCAATACCCGGATCACGAACTGGCGCGCTCTTCCGCCCCTCCCCGCGAAAAGGCCTTTGCCCTGCGCGGGCTGGCCCAGAAGGGCGATCCCCTGGCCCAGGAAATCTTCGATTTCCAGGCCCGGGCCTTGGGCCTGCACGTGGCGAATCTCGCCATGGCCCTGGACCCGGAGTTCGTGGTGATCGGCGGCGGGCTGATGGACCCCGAGGCGACCACCACGGCCTTCCGCGAGCGCTACCTGCGCCTCCTGCGCGAGGCGGCCGACCCCCATCTGTGGCCGGCCCAGCGCGAGCGCCTCACCCTGGTCCCCGCGGCTTTGGGAGACCTGTCCCAGGCCATCGGCGCGGCGCTGACCTCACTGTACAAGTCCCAGGCCTGAGCCCTCCGACCGCCCTGTATCCGCCGCCTGGCATGGCCTTCAGGCCATCGAACCGGGGAACTGCCCAGGCCGAGCCGGCGGATACAGGAAAGAGAAGCGTTTCAGGCCGGAGGTGACCCGAAACGCGCCTCGAGCTCCGCGAAGCGGCTGGTCAGGACCTGGCGAATCCGCTCGATGGTCTCTTCGACGTCCGAGTCCCCCCGCACCAGCACGGGCCAGAATTGCACGCGCACCGTGGACCCGGCCCGAACCCGGGGAAGACCGCGCGGGAAGACGTGGTTCCCGCCGTGGACCAGCATGGGCAGGATCTCCGCCCGAGGGGCCGTCTGCAGAAGCGTGGCCAGCCCGGCGGGTTTGAAGGGATTAATCCGACCGTCCACGCTCCGGGTGCCTTCGGGGAAGATCAGGGCAGAGACCTCGCCGGAATCCACGCGGCGGCCCAGCTCGGCGATGGCTGCCAGGGCCTCCTCCCGGTCCTCCCGGTCGATCAGGCAGTGCCCGCCCCGCCGCAGGTTGAAACTGACGGCCGGGATCCAGCCACCCAGGGGCTTCTTGGCGATATAGCGGGGACGCAGGTGCTGCAGAAGCCATAAAGGCAGGAAACTCTCGACCAGGGACTGGTGATTGGAGACGACGATATAGCTGCCTTGCGGAGGAATATTCTCCAGCCCTTCCAGTTCCAGACGGCCCAGACCGGCGCGGATGCTGCCCCCCAGAACCCGGCACATCAAGCCGACGGCCCGATCCATCGGCTCTGCGCCCAGCAGGCTGGCTATCCGCAGCACGGGGTCGAAGAGCACCAGGGTCAGTCCCAACCAGCCCCAGGCAGCGGCGGTGGCGACGAAATCCACGGCCCGCACGGAATCATCCTCCAAAGCAGTCTTCCGGCCGGTTTCCGAGAGATTCTTCGAAGTTCCTCCTGTCTGGCGGGAGTTTCGGAACCTGCCCAGAATGGCATTTTCTCCCGCCGGGTTGGAGCCTCCCCTGGCCCCCCGCCGGATGGCCACCGGTTTGCCCGGTGAATCCCGTCCCCCCGAGGTCTTCACATGGAAAAGGTCCAGACCCCGAAAGGCACCAGTTTCCTGGGCAGGTTCATGGTCTTGAAGGGTGCG
>JAAZKF010000375.1 GCA_012799975.1 Burkholderiales bacterium | reverse complement strand
GCCTTGCACTCCCGCCTTCAGCGTGTCCCCGGCGCTTTGCCGATCTATGTCCGAGTCGTTGCCAACTCGTGGCCGAGATCTTGCCCTTCTGTGAACCGCGCCCGGGCACGTCGGCCTGGGCACTTCACGACCGTTGCGGCTGGGTCTGTACTTCCCGCTGCTGAGGGGATGGCGGGAGTGGAGCCCAGAGAGTTGAGGGCGCCCGACCCTCAGGCGCCGGGCGGAGGCTGCGGGCGTCCCCGGACCACCAGGCCCAGCATCCCGGCCAGCACACCCGCCATGCCGAGCCGGCCCAACCCCTGGAAGAACCCTCCGATCTCCACGCTGCGATGCAGCAACCTCATCTGACCGAAGAGGTAGTTCCAGTCGTGGCCCTCCAGGGGATCGGCCCCGAAGAGCGGCAGCAGCAGGAAGCGGGCATCCTTCATGTAGATGCCCATGTTCTGCATCGAGGCGAAAAGCCACAGCAGGGCCACGCAGGCCGAGAACGGCTCGCGTCGCTTCCAGAAGAAGTAGACGGCGAATCCCAGGGGCAGACCCAACTGGGCCAGGGTTCCCCCCGCCGCCACCAGGAACCTGGGTGCAAAGGGCATCAGCACCAGGTGCCCGGCCTCGTGGAAGGGCAGGATCGCATAGTCCAGCAGACCGAAGTGGGCGGGGCGGGTGAAGTAGGGATAGACCAGCCAGGCCGCCAGGATGAGGACCCCCACGTGGAAGCGCCAGCGCCAGGCGTCCTGCAGGTACTGCATCTCCAAGGCCACCCCGTGGGCCGCCTGGCAGGCCCGGGAGGTCGGCGCCGCGAGCTCGCCCTGGCACTGGAAACAGGCCAGCTCCCCGGAGCGGTTGCTGGCCCCGCACTGCGGGCAGCGAAGGTAACCCCCCGAGCTCACGCAGGATCCTCGGCGGAAGCCGCCCCGCCCACCACACCAACCAGCCCCCGGGATCGCCGCAGGCGCAGGCGGACCGACCAGACCAGCCATCCCAGCCCCAGCACCAGGATCCCCCCCAACCACGCGGTATACCAGTCGGGAAGATTCCTTCCGAAGACCCACACGTAGGTCCAGGGCGACATGGTGCTGCACAGGTTCAACAAGGCCAGCGCAGGGATGGGCTGGAAGCAGCGCCGTCGGACCAGGGTCACGATCCGCGCCAGGGTCCAGCAGAAGACCACGCTCTTGAGCGCGTACAGGGCCGCAAAGACCAGGGGATCAACCTGGTAGTAATGCGTCAGGTGGTTCCAGCAGAAGGTCCACCAGGCGGACAGGTCAGACGACACAAGAGCATTCTACCACGGATGGCGCCAGGACAAGACAACCGGCCCCCCGGGCACAAGCCACGAGGAGCCGGCGGGTGGGGTCGTCGGGCGTCCGAGCGACCTTCAGATTCAGCGCCCCGGGGGGATCGCCGCGTAGTACAGGCCGTCGGGGTTGCGGAAGACCAGGTGGCTCCCCTGGGCGGCCAGCCGCAGGACGCCGGGCTTCTTGTTCTGCAGCCCGGGCAGGGGCTTCAGGTCATAGCCCGACTGCTGTCGGCCATAGAGCAGATTGATCAGTTGGCCTGCCTTGCGCCCCTCGGTCAGGACCAGGGTGCCTGCGTCCTCGGAGATGAAGGGATAGTTGTATTCCCGCTCGGGTGGAAGGGCGGGGGCTTCCCAGAGGTTTCCGCTCGAAGCATCGAAGAGCATCGCCAGCGAGAGCCCCTGCTTCGAGACCCCCGTCAAGGCCAGGTGCCCCCCCATGCCCAGCATGCTGGTGACGCGGTCGAGCGTGGCGATCTCGTGGAACCCGGAGTCCTTCTTCCAGCAGGTCATCTTGAAGGTCCCTTGGAGGGTCCCCCCGATGAAGGCCAGGGAAGGATCCAGCCAGCGCGCGTTGCGGACCTGGTCGAAGT
>JAAZKF010000049.1 GCA_012799975.1 Burkholderiales bacterium | reverse complement strand
GAGCGGAGCGTAGTTGGAAACTACGTGAGCACCGCAGAGGTGCGCCTGACGACGCAGACGGGCCCCTCCCACCCACACCCTGGTGTGGGTGGGGTCTCAACGCCTCGACGGCCGAATGCCACGGTAGGCGGCGGATTCAGGTCAAGCCGGGTCTCGGAGCCCCTCGTTCGGGAAGGCCGAAACGGCACCCCCTCCGGCCAGCAAGGGGCGAAGCACCGCCACGAGTACCACCACTCCCAGCAATTGAAGAGCCGCGGTGGTGAAGGCCGTCCCCACCATGCCGAACTGAACCACCATGACCGGATAAGCGAGCAGCCCCAGCAGCACCTGCCCTGCCGCCACCAGACCCAGGAGACCGGGTCTCCCCAAGGCCAGCATCACCATGGCCAGCGTCGTGCCGGGGATCGTGAAGAGCGTCGCCACGACCAGGGTCTGGAAGGTCCGAAACACCTCAGGACGGGTGAAGGCTGGCCCGAAGAGGGCCAGAAGCGCTCCGGCCACGGAGAGCCACAGGACGGCCACCACCGCCAGGATCGCGAAGTAGACCAGGAAACGCCGCAGGACCAGCCTCATGGCCTCGCGGGTCCTGACCAGGTTGACCTTGGGCAGAAGGACCATCCCCAGGGACTCGCTGACGACCAGGATGGCGTAGGCCAGGCCCTTGGCCGCCTCATACTGGCCGACCTGGCTGAGTTCCCCATAGCGAGCCAGGGCCAGCGAATCCAGGAACAGAAGCGCCATGGTGGCAGTGCGGAAGAAGAAGACCCCCGGCGCAAAGGCCACCAGTTGTTTCAGACTCTCCAACAGCTGACCGGAGCGCGGCCTCAGGCTGGACTTCAACAACCAGGAGCCGATCATTACGGCCAGCAGGGGTGCCAGGAAATACAACCACAGGAAGCGGTCCATGCTCAGGAACCGCCCCTCCATCCCCAACCACAGGACCAGGAAGGAGGCCAGGCGCATTCCCTCCAGCAGGACCCGCAGAATCGCGCTGCTTCGAAAGCGCTGACTGGACTGCAGGCTGCCCTCCACTCCATCCCAAAGCCCCCACAGCAGGAAGCCCATGGCCGTAATCTGCAGGTACGGAGTGACCTGGGGTTTGCGGAAGATGACCTCGGCCGCCCAGGGGGCCAGAACCCAACCCAGGACCATCACCGCGGTTCCCGTGATGAGCTTCAAGAACAGGCCGGCGGCGACATAGCCTTGAGCTCGCGCAGAGTCCTCGGTTCGAGTCCGCGAGGCCAGGGTGATCAGGCTGTGACGGATGCCCAGGTCACCCAAGGTGGTGGTCACCGTCAGCGTGGCGTAGCACATCCCAAAGATCCCCAGGCCCGTAGCACCCAGCCCACGGCCGATCAGGACCTTCAAGACGAATCCCGCAGCGGTGGCGAAGGCCATTCCACCGAAGACCAGGCCGAAGTCCAGCAGGGATTGCTTCGTGGGCATTCGGAAGCCACGCCGGGAGGGATTCACCGGTGGAACCTGCGTTGGAGGAGGCTCGACCTGGACCGTACCTGACAAAAAGCTCCCTCCTTCCCGGTTCGGCATTCGCAAAGTCCCCGAGGAGCCTGCATGACCCCCTGGTCCTACGCCGCCGACGGTCCTTCGAGACCCGTCTGCGAGGCGAGGTCGTGATTTATGGCAGGCGGCTGAAACTTCCTGCGAGCGAGTGAAAGCCGGAGGAGGTGGCCTCCGGCGTGACAGAACCCCAGTATCGAGGCGCACCGGTCGAAAATCAAAAGGCGGGCTGTAAACAAGCTGACATGATGCACAGTCACCCCGCCTGTAGAGCCGCCGTAGGCCCGCGAGATCAGGTCTGTGCAGCCTTTCTCCAAACCCCTGATGACCGCCTGGAAGACGGCAGGATCTTCCTTTGAGCGACAAGAACGAGCGCCCGAAATGACCGGATTTTTCCGGATCCGAGGAGGTATATGCAACCATGCCCACGGCCTGCAGGTACGGTTCTCACCGGGTGGTGGAACCCGTGGGTGTTCTTCCCCAGCCTGCCACCAAACTCAACAACGACTTCTCGGTGGTCTACGACAACGAAATCCTCGTCGACGTGATCGCCCTGAACATCGACTCGGCCAGCTTCACCCAAATCGAGGAAGAGGCCGGCCATGACGTCGACAGGATCCAGGCCCGAATTCTGGAGATCGTCGGCCAACGCGGCAAAATGCACAACCCGGTGACGGGTTCGGGAGGTATGTTCATCGGCGAGGTAGCCAAGATCGGCAGTGCCCTGCAGGATCGCGACCTCAAACCCGGCGACCGGATCGCCTCCCTGGTCTCACTTTCGCTGACCCCCCTGCGCATCGACCGGATACTGGCGGTCCACCCCGCTCTCGACCGCGTCGACATCGAGGGGCAGGCCATCCTCTTCGAATCCGGGGTCTATGCCCGCCTTCCCGAGGACATGGACGAGAAGCTGGCCCTGGCTGCCCTGGACGTGGCCGGTGCCCCGGCGCAGGCAGCCCGCCTGGTCAAGCCCGGCGATTCGGTCCTGATCCTGGGAGCCAACGGCAAGTCGGGAATGCTGGTGGCCTACGAGGCGATGAAGCGAGTGGGCCCCACCGGTCGCGTGGTCGGCAACGTCCGCACGGAGGCCAATGCGAAGATGCTGTTGGAGATGGGTCTGGTCCACGAGGCCACCCGCTCGGACGCCACCAACGTGCTGGACTTCCTGGGCAAGGTCCTGGAAGCCAACCATGGCCGAGAATACGACGTCGTGATCAACTGCGTCAACGTGCCCAACACCGAGATGGCCAGCATCCTTCCTACCCGAGAAGGCGGCCTGGTCTACTTCTTCTCGATGGCCACCAGTTTCACCAAGGCCGCCCTGGGAGCCGAAGGCGTCGGCAAGGACGTCACCATGATCGTGGGCAACGGCTACGCCAGGGACCACGCCGAGATCACCCTCTGGGAGCTGCGCGAGAACCCGCGGCTCCGCAAGTTCTTCGAGGAGCGTTATGTCTGAACAGAATTCCACCCAGATGCCCCGGCTGAACCTGACCCGGTCCATGGCCATGTATGAGGAGGCCAAGAAGCTGACTCCCGGCGGAATGATGGGGATCCGCCGTCCTTACAACTTCGTGGTCGGGGAATACCCGATCTTCATCGAGCACGGCCAGGGCGGTCACATCGTGGACGTCGACGGCAACGACTATATCGACATGCTGTGCGCCTACGGGCCGATCATCCTGGGTTATAACGAGCCCGAGATCAACGACGCCGTCAAGGCCCAGATGGACAAGGGTTTCTGCTTCTCGCTGGTGCAGCCGATCCAGAACCAGTTGCAGGAACGCCTGACCCGGCTGATCCCCTCGGCCGAGATGGTCATCCTGGTCAAGACCGGCTCGGATGCCACCTCGGTGGCCGTCCGCATCGCCCGGGGTGCCACCGACCGCGACGTGATCCTGCGTTGCGGCTACCACGGCTGGCACGATTGGGCCGTCGAGAACCGCGGCGGAGTGCCCCAGGCCGTCCAGGACCTGACCATCGAGTTCGAGTACGGCGACCTGGCCGACCTAGAGGCCAAACTGGAGGCCAACAAGGATCGCGTAGCCGGCATCATCATCACCCCCGTCGGCCACCCCCTGGCGGCACCGATCATTGCGCCCCCGGAGGGTTATCTGGAAGGTGTGCGGGCGCTGGCCGACCGCTACGGCGCGGTCCTGGTCTTCGATGAGATCCGCACCGGCTTCCGGGTTTCGCTGGGCGGAGCCCAGCAGCGCTACGGCGTGACTCCGGATCTGTCCACCTTCGGCAAGGCCATGGCCAACGGCTACCCGATCAGCGCCGTGGTGGGCAAAGAGAAGTATATGAAGGTCTGCGAGAGCAAGGTCTTCATCTCCAGCACCTTCTTCCCCAACTCCCTGGAGATGGTCGCGGCCATGAAGTGCCTGGACATCCTGGAGAGGGAGAAGACCCTGGATACGCTCTGGGAGCGGGGTGCCCGCTTCCTGGAGGAACTGGAACGCCTGGTGGCGGAGGCGCAGGTACCGGTCACCGTCTCGGGTATCCCCCCGATGCCCTACATCACCTTCGACCGGGTGGACGACCACTACAAGGCCCGTCGCGAGCGCTTCTATACCGAGACCATCCGTCGCGGGCTCTTCATCCAGCCCTACCATCACTGGTATATCTGTGCCCGCCACACCGAGGAGGACCTGGCCCGCGCCCTGCAGATAATCCGCGAAGCCCTGGCCATCATAGCTGAAGCCTTCCCGAAGGCCTGAGCCGACGCGACGACCGACCCTTGCCGCTCACACCCCAGAGCGGCCGACCCTGCGGAGGGGAACGGCTCGACGAGGGCCGTTCCCCCTTCCGTCCTGGAGGCACCCATGAGAAAGGTCATGATCACCTGCGCGGTCACCGGAGCCGAGACGACCCGCGAGCAGAACCCCGCTCTGCCGATCACCCCGGAGGAAATCGCCCAGAGCGCCTACGAGTCCTGGGAAGCCGGAGCCTCGATCCTGCACCTCCACGTGCGCGATGAGGCCGGGCAGCCCACCCAGGATCTGGAGGTCTTCCGCCAGGCCATCGAGCTTGTCCGGCGCAAGTGCGACATGGTGATCGAGACCACCACGGGCGGCGCAGTGGGAATGACCCCAGCCGAACGCCTGCAGCCGGTCACCCTGAAGCCCGAGATGGCCAGCCTGGACTGCGGTACAGTGAACTTCGGCGACGAGTACATCGTCAACACCCTGCCGATCATGCGCGAGTTTGCCCAGGCCATGCGCGACCATGGAGTGCGCCCCACCCTGGAGTGCTTCGACCTGTCCCACATCTACGCCAGCCACGTCCTGCTCAAGGAAGGCCTGCTGGACGGGCCGCTCCATTATGGCCTGGTGATGAACGTCCCCGGCGGCGTCAAATACGAGGTGGACGTGCTGGATCTCTTCCTGCGCAAGTTGCCCTCAGGCGCCCACTGGACGGTCATGGGTATCGGCCGGTCAAGCCTGCCGGCGGTCTTCGGAGCCCTGGGCATGGGCGGGCACATCCGCGTCGGCTTCGAGGACAACGTCTACTACTCCAAGGGAGTGCTGGCGAAGTCCAACGCTGAGCTGGTGGAGCGCTGCAAGCGCCTGGTCCTGGAGGCCGGCTTCGAGGTGGCCCGTCCCGACGATGTCCGGCAGATGCTGAAGCTGCGAAATAACGGCTGAGGCACTTTGGAAAAGGTCCTGCAGGGCGTGGCGGGGGCGGTCACGGCCATCACCGGCTTTGAGAAGGGCTCCGGGAAGACGGCCTTCCTGAGCCTGGCACTCCCCCACGCCCGGCAGGCAGGCCCGGTGGCCTTGTTCACCATCGGTTCGGACGGAGTATCGGGCCCTACGAAGCGCAGCCGTTCGGCCGGAATCCGAGTGGAACCCGGCGACGTGGTCCTGACCACCGAACCCCTGGCCCGCGCCTCCGAGTCCCGTTTCGAGATCCTGCACACCGTGCCCGGGCGGGTGGCCCTGGGCCGTTTGGTGGTGGGTCGGGCCCGGAGGGGGGGATGCGTCACCCTGGTGGGCGCCGAACACTTCAGCGCCCTTTCCCAGGCCTTGGCCATGGTCCGGGCTGAAGGCTGGGCGGCCTCGGCGCTGATCGACGGGGCCGTGGCCCGGATGACCCAAATCGCGGCCCTTCCCGGCTGGTCCCCACCCGGTTCCGGGTCCACCCGGTCCGCAGGTCGGCTGCAGTTCGCCTTCGTGGTGCGCGCCGACCGCGGCAACCTGGCCCGGGTTACCGCGCGCATCCGCCTTCTGGACCGACTGGCCGACCTGCCCCTGGATGACGGTCGCGATCCGGAGGTGCTGCAGTTGGAAGGCCCCCTGACTTCTGAAGGGCTGCGGTCCCTACCCCCAGGGACCACGGCCTTCTCGCTGGAGGACTTCACCAAGGTCTTCGTCGAGCCCCCCGAATTCCTCCGGGTGCTGGAAGCCCGGCGCGTGCTGGTCCGGCGCACCTTCCACCTGCTCTGCTTCGCGGTGATCCTGCGCGACCTGAGTCGGCATACCTTCCTGGAAGCCCTGGGGCCACACGCCCCGCGGATCCTGTTCAACCCCTACGAGGCGGCATGATGCAGGAAGAATTCTTCATCTACGCGGAGTTCGACGACTTCTGGCAAAAGTTCAGGCCCCTGACCCCCTTTGCTCGAGAGGTCCACGCCCGCCGACCGGTGTGGACCCGGGCCGACGAACTGGAGGCCCTGTGGAACCAGACCCAGATGGCCCTGGACCTGCTGGACGGGTGCGACGAGTTCCAGGCCAGCCGCCTGAGCCACCATCTCAAAAGACTTCCCCGCATCCCCTGTGAGGAGAAGGCCAGGTACGACGAGGTCGAACTCTTCCAGGTCAAGAAGTTCCTGCACAACTACCGGGCCCTGGCCGACAAGCTTCCCCAGCTCATCCGAAATTTTTTCGGATTGGAGTGGCCCTGCCAGGAGTTGCTGGAGTGCCTGGGGGTCGGTCGGCAGAACCCCGAGACCTTCTACATCTCGGACGAGTATTCCGCAGAACTGGCCGGAATCCGCGCCGACATCCGGCTTTTGGATGAGGCCCTGGCCCGGATCCGAGCCCGACGGGCTGAGCAGATCGAAGAGGAATGGAACCTGGGATTCGGGACCCGGGAATTCCTGGTGGTGTCCCGGGAACGCCTGAGGTCTTTCGAGGATTCACTCGAAGCCGGACTGGCCCGGATGGAGCGATTGCTGCTGGTCGAGCCCTATGACCAGACCCACTTCCTGGTGAGACCTCGCGCCAGTGCCGAGGAACTGCGTCTGGAGGAGGAACGCCTGGGGCTACAAGCCCGCGAACGGGCTGCTGAAGACCGGGTCTTGGAGGACCTCTCGGCCCGGGTCCGAGCCGAACTCCCCCATCTGGAGGCCTGTCAAAAGGCGGTGCAGGCCTTCGACCTGGCTCTGACCCGAGCCCGCCTGAGCCGGGAGCAGAACCTGACCCGCCCCCGGTTGACCCTGGAGGGAGCGATCCAGATCCAGACTGGCCGTTTCGTGCCCTGTGAAGAGGCCTGCCGGCGACGGGGAACCACCTATCGCCCCCTGGACGCCACCTTCGACACCAGCGCCACGGTGGTCTTCGGGTCAAACATGGGGGGCAAGACGGTGGTCCTCAAGACCCTGGCCTTCCTGCAGGCCTGCACGCAGACCGGGCTATTCGTCCCGGCCGGGCGCTTCGTAACCCGCGTCTTCCAGCACTTCCACTACGTCGGGGAGGGGGGTGAGCGCGCTCCCAGCCAGGGGCTTTCTGGCTTTGGTTTCGAGGTCCGCCAGTTCAATCGGGTCTGGCGCGACCTGGACCAGCCGACCCTGGTGCTCTTCGACGAATTCGCCCGGACCACCCATTCCCGGGAAGCCGAAGCCCTGATCTCGGCGATCCTCGAAGTCCTGGCCGCAAATCCCCAGGCGGTGGCGCTCTTCTCCACCCATTTCCGGGGAGTGCGACGCCTTCCAGGAGTTCGCTACCTGAGGATGAAGGGGCTGAACAAGGAGGGCCTGGGCTTCAGCCAGGACGGGGGGGAGGGCCCGAGCTCAGGTCAGGACGGGGGGAACGAGCTGGACCAGCGAATCCGACTTATCGACAACCACATGGAGTATCTCCTCGTCCCCGACGAGGGGATACCCAGGAACTCCGACGCCCTGGCCGTGGCGACTCTCCTGGGAATGGACCCGACCCTGGCCAGCCGGGCCGAACGCTTCTTCCTGGAAGGGAACGAGACGACATCATGACAGCACCCGTTGAATCCAAGCTGGGCCTGCCCCAGGACCTGATCGACCAGGCCCGCGAACTGGCCGAGCGCATCGCGCGCCCGGTTGACCAATTCATCCAGGGACACACCACCGTCAGCGTGGAGCGGGCCACCCTGCGCTTGGCCGGAGCAGACGGCGCCAACGCCGAGGGGGTCCCCGTGCCCAACCTGGTGGTGGACCAGGTGCGCGACCGACTGGAAGACGGAGCGCTTCTGCCTTACGTCAACGCCCTGCTGCGCACCGGGGATACCATCGAAGGCCTCAACCAGCAGATCGCCCAGGGCTTCCGGGTGGACGAGCTCCCGTTGAGTGACCGGAGTGCCCTGGAGCGCAAGGCCGAAGAACTGGTCGAGTCCTTTGCCACCCACGTCAAGGCCCGACGCGCCTGGCGGGCCACCTGCCAGGAGCGCTTTGCCGGCAAGAACCACTCGCCCCTGCTGTACGTGATCGTGGCCACCGGCAACATCTACGAAGACGTCAAGCAGGCCCGCGCAGCGGTGTACCAGGGAGCCGACGTGGTGGCGGTGATCCGCACCACGGCCCAGAGCCTTTTGGACTATGTCCCCTACGGGGCCACTACCGAAGGCTTCGGCGGCACCTACGCCACCCAGGAGAACTTCCGCATCATGCGGGCGGCCCTGGACGAGGAGATGGAACGCCACGAGCGCTACATCCACCTGACCAACTACGCCTCGGGCCTGTGCATGCCGGAGATCTCGGCCATGGGGGCTATCGAGCGCCTGGACATGATGCTCAACGACTCGATCTACGGAATCCTCTTCCGCGACATCAACATGTACCGGACTTTCGTAGACCAGAAGTTCAGCCGGATGATCAACTCCTTCGGAGGGATCATCATCAACACCGGCGAGGACAACTACCTGACCACCTCGGATGCGGTCGAGAAGGCCCACACGGTCCTGGCCAGCCAGTTCCTGAACGAACGCTTCGCCCGGGACGCCGGGTTGCCCCCGCGCTTGATGGGCCTGGGGCACGCTTTCGAGATGGACCCCTCGCTCCCCAACGGCTTCCTCTGGGAACTGGCCCAGGCCCGGATGGCCCGGGAGATCTTCCCCGAGCATCCCCTGAAATACATGCCCCCGACCAAGCACATGACGGGCAACATCTTCATAGGGCACGTCCAGAACGCCATGTTCAACTTCGCCTCCAAAGCCACCGAGCAAGGCATCCACCTGCTGGGGATGCTGACCGAAGCCATCCACACCCCCTTCATGATGGACCGGGCCCTGGCCCTGGAGAACGCCCGCTACGTCATGAACAGCATGAAGGACTTCTCCTCGGAGATCGAATTCAAGAAGGATGGCATCATCGTCAACCGGGCCCGTGAAGTGCTGGACAAGACCGTCGACTTCCTGAAGGTCCTGGAACGCATCGGGATGATGGAAGCCCTGGAGCAGGGGCTCTTCGCCGAGGTCAAGCGCCCCCGGGACATGGGCAAGGGACTGGAAGGCATCCAGGAGAAGGGGCCCAACTACTACAACCCCTTCGAGACCTATCTGGCCAGCGAACTGGGCCTGACCGCCAACTAGGAGGAGAAGACCTGATGATTGCCAGGCCCTACGGAGACACCCTGGACGACGGGGCAGTCCAATTCTCGTTCACCCTTCCGGTTGCCGAAGGCCCCTTGGGCCGCGAGGCTGCTCGTCAACTGGTCGAGAAATGGGGATTTGACCATGTGGACGTGGTCCACTCGCACGCCCTGGCCGAGGACTTCTCGTTTTACGTGGCTTATGGCCGGACATCCAGCAGCATCGATCTTTCCGGCATCCAGGTCGAAAAGGCCGCCACCTCCAGCTTCTACACCATGGACGAGGCCAACGAAATCGTACGGACCCGACTGGGGCGGAAGGTCGTTGTGGTGGGCGCCTGTACCGGCTTTGACGCCCACACGGTAGGCATCGACGCCATTATGAACATGAAGGGGTACGACCACCACTTCGGCCTGGAGCGCTATCCGGAATTCGAGGCCCATAATCTGGGGGCCCAGGTCCCCAACGAGAAGCTTATCGACTTCGCGGTCAAAGTTAAGGCGGACGCCATCCTCATCTCGCAGGTGGTCACCCAGAAGGACATCCACATCCAGAACCTGACCCAGTTCATCGAGATGCTGCAGGCCCGGGGCTTGCGCGAGCAGTTCATCATCCTGGTGGGTGGCAGCCGAATCGGCAACAAGCTGGCTGTCGAGCTGGGTTTCGACGGAGGCTTCGGCAAGGGAACCTTCGCCGAACACGTGGCGACCTTCATCGTGGACCGGCTGCTGGAACGCGAGGCCTGACCCAGGCTGCCTGGCGGCGCGCACTCCCGCGTCGGACAGGGCCACCGGGAGTACATCCCTGAACCCGCCGCTTGGCATTTGGGCTTCGGCTCTCACGCCGGGCGGCGGATTCAGGATGTCGGCGAAAGGGGGGGCGGCCGGGGCCCTAGGACTGCTTGTAGCGCGGTCCGCCGCCGCCTTCGGGCGCCACCCAACGGATGTTGTCGAAGGGGCATTTGCGCTGACAGGTCTTGCAGTGCAGGCAGTTGGAGGCGTTGGCCGATTTCACCACACCCTGGATCTGCTCATATACCCCGGCCGGACAGAAGGTGATGCACGGAGCCTTGAAGGTCTTCAGACACTTCTCCAGGCAGACTCCGGGGTCCACGATCCGCAGGTGGGAAGGCTGGTCCTCGCGGTGCTCGGTCTGGGCCATGGCCGTAAAGGTGTCCTTGTCGAACTCCCGGTTGCCCTTGAAGCGATAGTGACTGGGCCGCATGGCCTTGAAGTCCGGTTCGACCTCAAAATGGGGCAGGATCTCCGAAATCACGCTCAGGGGCAGGCCCAGCAGGTTCCCGAAGCGGGCGATGGTCTGACGATAGTTCCGGGCCCGCCCCATCTCGGCCAGCAGTCCGGACTCCTCGAGAGCCGCGGTATACTTCCGGGCCGCCTGCTCGGGTTCGGCCAGCGAAGCGGCGATCGCCTCTCCAGCCAGCCTGCCGGAATCCAAGGCATTGTGAAGCCCCTTGATCTTGAGCATGTTGACGAAACCGGCGGCATCACCGATCAGCAGGACATTGCCTTTGCCGAAGGTGCCGGTCTGGGGGTCCCGGGGCACCGCTCGCAGGCCGCCCTCGGGAATCATCTTGGCCCCGGCTTCGACCACCTTGCCTCCCTCGATGAAACGGCGGACGAACGGGTGATTCTTGAAGTGGACCAGGGCGTCCTGAGGGTTGAAATCTTTCTCCTGCCAGTCCAGACCGACGATCATCCCGACGGCGATTTTGTTGTCGCCATAGGCATACATCAGGCCGCCGCCAAACATCCCCGGCCCCAGGACCGGTGTCCAGATCGGATAGCCCAGGGCGTGGACCACGCGGTCGTCCCCGAACTGGCGGTACTGCTCTTCCGAGACGGCCACCACTTCTTTTACGCCGATCGAATACAACTGGGTGGCCTCCCGCTTCAGACCCGCCTGTTGGACGAAGCGCTCGGTCACAAGGCCATCACAACCCTCGGCCAGCACGACCAAGTCCGCCCGGATGGTCTCACCAGGGGCGAAGTTCGGCTGTTTTTCGCCTTCCTTGGTCAAACCGCGGTCCACCAGACGGACACCGGCAGCCACCACCCCGCCTTCTCCGGGAACCAGGGACTCCACGGCAAAACCCGTGTACACCTCGACTCCCAGTTCTTCGGCAAGGTGCCCCAACCAGCGCGTCAAACGGGAGATCGAGACGATATAATCCCCTTTGTGATCCATCTGTCCGGGGCCCAACCCCAGAAGGCCCGCCAGCTTGATCAGGGGATGGAGCTGCAGGGCTCCGCTGGCACCCGGCAGGAAGAGTATATCGTCCTTCTGCACGGTACGCGCCAGGATTTCCTTGGCTTGCTCGGTTTCCCGCCAGTCAGGAACCGCGTTGTCCAGCAGGCGATGGACCGAGGCGGGTTCCAGCACGGCCCCGGAGAGATTGTGATTCCCCAGACCCAGCGCCTTTTCCAACACTACGATCTCGGCCTCGGGGCGTTCCTTCTTCAAGGCGATGGCACACGAGAGACCGGCAGGCCCGGCCCCCACGATCAGGACCTGGGTCCGGCTGGCCCGGTCGATGGAATGCAGGTTTTCACTCATGGTCTACACAGCCTCGAGCTCTTCCACCAGCTTCGGGACGATCTCTTCTACGTTCCCGATCAGGTAGTAGTCGCACATCTTGAAGATAGGCGCATTGGGGTCGATATTGATGGCCACGATCGTCTCGGTGTTGGCCACGCCGATCATGTGTTGGATAGCTCCACTTATCCCCAAGGCCAGGTACAGCTTGGGACCTACCGCCGTCCCGGTCTGCCCGACTTGGCGGATCCTCTCCGTGAAGCCTTGTTCCACCGCACTGCGCGTAGCGCCCTTCTCGACCTCGGTTCCCAGCTTCTTGCCCAGGGCCTTCCGCAGCGAATCCAACAGCGCCTCGTAGTTGTCCCGGTTCTGAAGGCCCCGACCTCCGCCGACGATGACCTTGGCCTCGAAGTTCACCTCGCCGTGGGCGATCTCGGTGGACAGGACATCCATGCACAATTCGTCAGGGGTCAGCTCCACCTCGCGGCGCAGGACCTCTCCGGTGCGGTTGGGGTCGTCGGGGTTGCGCTTCATCACGCCGGGACGAGCGGTCGCCATCTGCGAGCGGGAATCGACCGTCGAGATGGTGGCCATCACGTTTCCACCCAGAGCGGGCCGGGTCTGCAGGAGGATGCCGACCTGGCCCTTGCGGGTATTGTCCCGAATATCCAAGGACGTGCAGTCGGCCGTCAGGCCGCAGCCCAGCCGATAAGAGACCAAGGGAGCCAGGACCCGACCCTGCGGGGTGGCCCCATACAGGACGATCTGCGGTTTGAACTCTTCGATCAAGGCGACCAGGGCCTTCCGACAGGCCAGTGGATCGTGCTCGGCCAGCAGGGGGTGCTCGATCAGGTAGACGCGGTCGGCCCCGGCGTGGATGAGTTCCTGCGTCAGGGACTCGACCTGCCCACCCACCAGGGCGACGCCCACCTTCACCTCCAGAGAGCGTGCGAGCTCGCTGGCCTTGCCCAGGAGTTCGAAGGTGGAAGGGGTGATCCGGCCTTCAGAATGCTCGGCCACCACCCAGACCTCGCCCTGAAAGGCCGGCTCGAACTTCTTCATCCCCTCGAGCATGTCGTTCAGGGCCTTCTCACTGAAGGTCCCCTTCAGGCTGGTGATCACCTGGGCCCGAAGTTCATCAGTCATCTCGTAGAGGTCCTCGATGCCGAGCGAGCTCATCTTCTCGGCCAGGATCCCGAAGGATTCATTGTCCTTCTCGAGCCCTTCAAAGTTCCGCTCGAAGTTGTGCGCCCGCCGGCCGGGCAGTATGTAGGTTCTCTCGTCTTGTCCCGAAACGGTGCTGCCTCCACCCCGGTAGCTCTGGGCCAAGGCTTGGGCCAGCTCCTTGACATCGTGAAGCTGCTTACACTTGCGGTTGGTCTTGCCTGGGGGGAAGACCCGGGTCACCTGGGTCTTGGAACCCTTGCTGCCAACCTGGGTGGCCTGGATGTCGGCTGCTCCCCATTGCAGGACCTTCATCTGGCGAGCCCGGCGGGTGCCCGCCAGGCTGGCGAAGAGGGGGTACTCATATTTTGCGACGGTGAGGACGACCGGATGGTTCCGGGCCGCCACCACCTGGCTTCCGCCGCTGATGATGCGCTTGAAGGTGAAGCGCCCGTCCTCGTAGGAAGCGTCGGTCAGATAGGCGATACAGCCGATCCCGAGTTCCTCGGCCATCTGGGGGGGCACCTGGGCTGTGTCACCATCCACCGACTGCATGCCGGCGACGATGAAGTAGTCCCTATCCCCGCCGAAGAGTTCCTTCTCGATCTTGCGGACTGCGTAGGCCAGGGGATTGGCGGTGGCCACCGTATCGGCGCCTCCCAGGGCGCGATCGGTCAGGAGCACCGCCGCGTCAGCGCAGCGGCTCAAGCCGTAGCGCAGGACCTCTTCGGCCATCGGAGGGCCCATGGTCAGGCAGACCACCTGCCCCTCCTCATCGCCGCTGAGCTGCTTCATCCGGTGGGCGAAGGCCAAGGCCTGGGCGTCCAGTTCGTTGATGACATTCTGCAGGCGACTGCGGACCAGGGTGCCGGTCTCCGGATTGAACGCATTGTCGGTAATCTGCGAAACATCCGGGACCTGCTTGACAAGTACGATGTAGTTGCTCATCGACCGACCTTCTCTTGGAAATGCTTCAGAGGCGCCTGGGGTCGGAAAGACCAGCCCCGTCCCGGACTCTGCTGGCCTGATGCGCGGACGCCTCAGGCCTGATCCGGGTCCTCGCCTCTGGGATGAAAGCCCCTCTTCTCGGCTGATGGCCAGGTTCCCGCCTGCCGGACTAGCCGGGTTCCCCGATCCAGGCGATTCAAGGAGTCTCGCACCCGGCTCCGGCCCGGACGATCAACCCTCCGCCCAGAACCTCGTCGCGACGATAGAAAACCGCGCATTGACCGGGGCAAAGAGCCCTTTGAGGATGGTCGAAACGAACCCGGACCCGACCGTCGGGTAGAATGTTGAGCGCAGCCATATCTCCCCGGGAGGTAGAACGAAACTGGACCCGAGCCCGGCGAACCGGCTCTTCGACGAGCCAGTTCATATCCCCCACCTCCATCTCCTGGTGCAGCAGGCTTTCTTCCCGCCCCAGGATCAGGGCATTGCGCGCGACGTCGAGTTCCAGGACGTAGAGCCGCTCCGAGCCGCAGACCCCAAGCCCGCGACGCTGACCCGGCGTGAAGGATTCCAGGCCGGGGTGGGTGCCCAGAAAGCGGCCCGCCCGATCGAGGATCGGGCCGGGGCTTCCAGGCCCGAGAGACTTCCGCAGGAAAGCCTCCTTCCCCCTTGCCGACACGAAACACAGGTCCTGACTATCGGCCTTCTCTGCCACCGGCAGGCCCAGTTCCCCTGCGATCTCGCGAACCCGTTTTTTGGGTAACCCACCGATCGGAAAACAGGCCGCGGCCAACTGGTCCTGGCGCAAGCCCGCGAGAAAATAGGATTGGTCCTTGTGCGGATCCAGGCCACGCAGCAGGCGGACCCGTCCCGTCTCGGGGTCGGGGCGAAGCCGGGCATAATGGCCGGTGACGAGAGTTTCCACCCCCAGGGCCCGGACCTTTTCCAGGAAGACCCCGAACTTGATCCGCGAGTTGCATCGGCTGCAAGGGTTGGGGGTGCGGCCGCGTCGGTATTCCTCCAGGAAGTTTCCGATCACCTCGAAGGCGAAGCTCTCGCGCAGGTCCAGGACCTGATGGGGGATCCCCAAGTGCCTGCAGACCCTCCCGGCTTCCAGGACCTGCTCGGTGAGAGGAGGGAGGGAGACAGGCGGAGAGACCGTGACCATGGTGACCCCGAGCACCTCGTGACCCTCGGCCAACATCAACGCAGCCGCTACGGAGGAATCCACCCCTCCGCTCATGGCCACTACCAGGAGGCTCATCCGAACCCTCCGCAACGGTTGGCGTCCCCGGCATGGATCCCGGGTTGCGGTATTCCGAAACCTGCCCCGTCAATGGGCAGGCCAGGAATGATGGGATTCCCATCACTCCTGGCCTGAATCCAACTCAAAGCCCCTGCAGCCCGCTACCTTCCGTGAATGAACAGATGGCCGGGTTCAGGGAAGGCTGATGATGCGCAGACCGTCCTGGTTGTACAGACTCATCCAGCGCCCATCGGGACTCAGGCGGATATCAGCCATTGAGGAACGGGGCAGGTCAGGAACCGGTTGATACTTCCAACCCGTCCGAGAACTGGCCGTGAAGAGCTTCATCCGCTCCTCGTTGATTTCGTTTACCTGCACCGTAGAACCATCCTCAGAGAAGGTCAGATAGCCCAGTTCCACCGGTGAGGTGGTCACGACCTGGCGGGTTGCGCTGGGTCCATCGTAAATCACCAGTTCATACACGCCACCCGAGCGCTGCGCCACGTAGGCCAGCTTGTCACCCTTGGGCATGAAGCCGGGCACCGACAGGGCCTCATCAAAGGCTTCTGGCTCCTGGCCCGCCTTCCAGCGATACAGGGTATAAACCTGTGAGCCCTCGCGCTGGATGCAGAAATATCCAGTCTCGTGATCGGTATAGGCGTTGATGACCAGCCTCTTCAAGCTCCGCTCGAGTTTTTCAATCTCGGCGACTAGCTCGAAGGCCTCGAGCCCACTCCTGGTCAGGTCGATGCGCGCGATGGAATCCGAACCACCGTAATCCTCCTCATCATAGAAGAAACCGGTGGCCAGGAGTTTGCCTCCCGCCCGCAGCAGAATTGGGGGATGAGACCGGAAGCCGGGTTGCCTCGGCTCGTGGGCCATCAGCGTGCGCACCTCTCCCGTGTCCCGGTCCAGGGCCACGAAAGCGGCGCCTGAGGCCGTAATCACGACCACCTCACGGCCATCCGGAGACAGAGCGATCTGCTCGATCGCCGGAACCGACAGGTCATGGGAACGGACTCCGGTGACTTTGCCATCAGAGCGCAGATTCAGCTCAAAGAGTCGATTGGTAATCCCCTTGGCGACCTCGTCCCGCAGGTTGACCTGATAGCCCAAAAGCATCCGCCCATCGGGAGAGAACTCGACGACCTGGAACATCGGGGGGTTGATGCCGTGGGAAAGCAGTTCGGCTTTGCTGAGGTGCCAAGACTCCGCCCAACTGGCGGGGCCGCAAAGGGTCAAAACGAAAAACAGGATCCCAGCCCAGAAGGTCCGCATTTGGTGCTCCTTGTATGCAACTGGCCGGGCACCCGGCCTGGGCACCCGTGAAGTCAGGTTAACCGATTCGAGCAGGTCTCGGCAACTTAGGTTTCTTCTGAAAACCAATATTGTTACAAATCCAACAAGCCATAAGCGTTCCAATATCAGTCCAGATAAGGTAGTTTAGAATTAATGCCGGCTGCCTCTGCTGCCGGTCGACAGCAAAGGAGGGTGTACAGATCGTGAAGTTCAGCCAAGCGATGGCGACGGCAATCCTGATCGGGGGGCTCCTGACGGGTCCAGCCGTGGCAGGCGTGACCGGTGCTGAAGGTGGAAGCGGGAGCGTGACCGAGAATCGGACCGAGACGATCAACGAAACGCATAATGTCCACCGTGTCGACACCTACCAGCGCCACGACACCAGCAGTCGGACCGACAAGTATGTGACCAACACCTTCAAAAACAGGGTCTACGAGTACGACACCCAGACCAAATGGGCTCCTTCCAAGACCGTGCGTACGAGCTCCAGCGAAACCTTGGAGTGGCACGGTGTGAAGCACGGTGGCTGGGCTGCTCAACGCAACTCCGCAGCCGGCAGGACCATCTCCTACTCAAAGAGTACTTCCCACAGAAGCGGAGTCGAGACGGTCAGCAGCTACAACAACACCACCTTCCTGGGGACTTCCACTGCCGTAGACAAGCAGACGACCGTAAAGCCGGTCACCACCTACCTGGGCCGCGACACCAGCTTCGTCAAGCGCGACACGGTCAAGACCCGGGTCACCACGGTGGAGTCCGACCGCGTCCGGAACGATAGCACAGACGCCATCGTCATCGGCGATGCGGATGCCCTGGAGGGAGCCTACGTGGCCCAGGGAGAGGTGTCCCAGCACACCAACATCCACAGCACCCACGACGACACCTATGACCACACCGACACCTATCTGAACGTGGACAAGTACCACACGACCAACAACTATACCCACACCACCAACATCACCCACACCGACAAGTATCGGAAAACCTCCATCACCACCAAGCGCCATGTGGACTACTACCACACGCACACGGTGAAGCGGATCTCCCCGATCGTGTTGGACCTGGATGGTGACGGTAAGTTGCAGGCCTCCAACGGCCAGTGGGAACCCCACGAGGGCTTCGACAGAACCCGCGTGGCTCTGTTCGACTTCCACGCCAATGGTTTCCCCGTCCTGACCGAGTGGGTCGGCCCCAATGACGGCCTGTTGGTCCGCCCCAACGAGGATGGAACGGTCGACGGTTCCTGCCTGTTCGGCAGCACCCGCGGCTTTGCCCACGGCTACGATGCCATGGCGGCCCTGGACTTCGACAACAACGGCAAGCTGGAAGGCACCGAGCTGGCCGGCCTGATGATCTGGCAGGATAAGAACTCCAACGCCGTGGTCGATGATGGCGAACTGTTGACCCTGGAAAGCCTGGGAATCACCTCCATCGGAGTCTCCCACGACAACTTCAAGGGCAGCTACACCCGCAACGGTCAGACCTTCAACAGCTACGACTGGTGGCCCACCACGATGGAAATCCGCAAGAAGAACATGGAACAGGCCATCTAGAACCTCACCATTACCCGAACCCGGGTATGGTAGAAGGGCCGGACTCGAGTCCGGCCCTTCTTACTTTCCTCAGGCTTATCGAGGCACTGGTCCAGGTTCGCCAAACCGGGACAGTTCCGAGCGCGCGTACCGGGCAGAGGACACCCCTGCCGAATCAAGAAAGAAGAGCCATCTCTGCCCAGGACGACCGAATCCAAAGGAGCCCTCCGTGAAGACCGTCCTTCTGATCAACGGAAGCCCGCACGAAGCGGGATGCACCCGGACCGCCCTGGAGGAGGTGGCCGAAGCCCTCGAACGACACGGCCTGGCGACCCGGTTCTTCAACCTGGGGACGGGGCCTGTCCATGGTTGCACTGCGTGTGGTGCCTGCACCGAACTCAAACGCTGCGCCCTGGAGGATGATGCCTGCAACGAGCTGCTGGACTTGATGCAGCAGGCCGATGCCGTAGTGATCGGAAGCCCGGTCTACTACGCGGGCCCCAACGGTGCCCTGTGCGCGCTGCTGGACCGGGTCTTCTTCGCCTCGCAGGGAAGTCTGGCCCACAAGCCGGCTGCCGCCGTGGTCAACTGCCGCCGCGGTGGAGCCAGCGCCACCTTCGACCGGCTGAACAAATACTTCACCATCAACCGGATGCCTGTGGTCTCCTCGCAGTACTGGAACTCCACGCACGGCTTCACCCCGGACCAGGTCCGCCAGGATGCCGAGGGCCTGCAGACCATGCGCACCCTGGGCGACAACCTGGCCTGGCTCCTCCTGAGCCTCGAGAAAGCCGGCCTGGAGCCTCCCCTACCCGAGCCCTGGACCCCTACCCACTTCATCCGCTGAGCTGACCTCGAGCCGCCTTTGACCCGAGGAAACCGCTCTGGAGACCATGATGTTGTGCGGGCACACCTCGGGCCAGGACTCTCAACGCCATCCGCCCATGCGGGGGGGCGTGCTCGCGGTAGAGCAGGCCTGCCAGGATGGCCGGGTGGTGGGACAATACCTCGGGGAACTCTTCCACAGTCCAGGCCGGGGCCAGGAAACCATCATCCAGTATCAGGACTCGTCTGTCGGCTTCTTCGGAGTGGGCGGCTGCAATTCCCGGTTCGGGAGGGAGGTCGTCGTCCATCAGGCCGGGCAGGGCGCCCGGCTGAGGCCAGGAGAGGGTCGTCCTGCCGCCTCGGTGGATGAGCAGCCGCCCACGCACCGGGAATCGGGGAACCGATTCCGTCATAATCGTTCCCGAATCGAAAGGCGCTTCTCGGAAGCGGGACCCTTTCGACCAGATCCGACTCATCACCACGGTGCCGTGGCCGGATGCGGAGTAGACATCGAACTCATCGGAGACCTTCCGTGTTAGACCCAGACCCGTCCCCAGGGTGCCTGCCGTTGAAAAACCGTCCTGGAGACAGAGGCACACATCGTCCATTCCCGGTCCACGGTCGACCGAAAGGACCTCCAGGCCCGGGCTGCCTTGGTAGAGCAATCCGCGGATCAGCAACTCTCCACCCTGGGCGTGGCTGACCAGGTTGGAGGCCAGCTCTCCGGTCAACAGGGCGACCAGGTCCAATAATTCGGTATCCAGGCCCAGAGCAGTCGCCAAACCGATGGCCTGCTTACGGGCCAATCGGATCTGTTGAGGGACCTGGACCGAGCAGAATCTGGTGAGGAGATCGGGCAAACCCGGGGCTTCCCTTTCAAGGGCTCCGGTTCCACCATTCTCGGGAACCGGGAAGAGTCG